>CAXEOX010000047.1:0-21702 GCA_963997925.1 uncultured bacterium | reverse complement strand
GCCGCAGTGACGTGCCAACCGCTCCAGACTTGAAATGGCCCAACGCAAAGGGGCAGCCAAAGTGACGGCAATCAGAAAAATGCCCCCCAGATGGACCCCTCCGATAAAACGGTTCATGTGGATGTCACGGCTCATGGGCAGCAAGTCGACGAGACTGCCCCAGGTTGGCCGGCCGAAATAAAGCATCATCCACAGAAGGAATATCGCTATCGGGACCAGATAGCGCGCATCTCTCCAGCGTAGCAAACAGACTGCGAAACCCACGGCCGCCAGGATGCTCAGCATCGGTACCCTGTTGAAGCCATCAAACAGGTGGCCGCCTATCAGGCTTGATAGCAACACCGAATGACCATAAGAGTCGTATCTTGTCGGATCAGCCCAAACACTACGGTTGAGATAGTCCAAGTCGAGGAAGAAGGGAACCAGGAAGTATGAGGCCACAGCGATGACTAGGAGAAGGAGGATCGCCAGCCGCCTCCAGTTCGTCCATACAGCTACCGCAAGCGACCTGGGGTTGGACAGCTGATCAGGATGGACAAGTGCGAGGATACCCAGGGTGATAAAGGCCATATATCCGTATAGCAGGTGGGACATCAACGTTGCGGATAGCAACAACACCGCCCAAAGATACCCTCGCCCTTCCCGCAAAGTTCTATAACTCATCGCTAACGCCAGGGGCAGAAGCACCATCGCCCAAAGCTGGGCATAAAGTCCCCATCCGGCGAAGATGTAACTCCGAAAGTCGAAATAATAGAGACCATTAGTCGTGGCGAGGGATGAAACTAGGGCGCCCTTGGCAGAAATGATTCGGTCGAAACCGAAGCGACGCATCGACCAGTAGATCGATACAGGAAATAGGCTGATTAGCAGATAGTTAGACCATTGCAGCATGTCGGCTAGCGGGATTACCCCAAAGGTAAGTACGTGGACGAGGGCGAGCGCTACATGAGGAAAGTGCTGGTACTAATGGGCGAGAGGGAAACCCATGCCCATGGTGCCTTGCCATGGGTCGGTGAAGTTTCGTCCCTGAGTGATGGCCTCCACCACTGCATCCGCCAACAGCAGGTGCATGACCATGTCGTTCCCGCCTAGGACGCTACTCGCCACTTCTGGATACAGGCGATATAAGTTGAAGACGATAGCGAACAGGACCAGAGCGAAGGGGATGATAGTTTCGTGCCGGTGGAACCACTGGGAGGGAGCTGCGGGTTCACCTTCGCTACGGCTGGTATCAGGCGTGGTCATAGATTCGTATCGACCGCAGGCCGCTAATCTCGCGCCAAGGGACGAAGTTGTAGTAGAAAGGTAGACCGGCCTTGGCCATCAGGACCCGATGCCGACCTACCCACGGTACAAAAGAAAATGGTTTCCGATAGAGAGATCCCCAATGTTAGTAGGTCTTAATCTCCAAAACGTGGCCATCGGGGTCCTTGAAGTAGACCGCTTTGCCCATGCCTTTGGCGCCGGTGGTCATGCCCGGCCCCTTCATATTGTCTTGTGCTCTGGGGCTGTCGCCGTAGGGGATACCGGATTCTTGGATCCTGGCGAAGGCTTCTTCGAACTCCTGAGAGTCCATGGCGAAAGCGTAGTGGATGCTGCGGAAGTCTTCCGATTCCCGGAAGTCGAAATTCAGGGTGTCGTTAACCTTCACCGCCAGGAATGGTCCCACTTCCCCCAGGTCGTCGAACCCGAAGATACGAGTGTAAAACTCAACGGACTTCTCTCTATCCTTAACCGGAACGATGGTGTGGTCCAACACTGTAGCCATAACTTCACTCCTAGCTTGCGCACTCAGGATGGGATACTCATTATTCGGGTACTTTATTCACAACGTCAGGCAAAGTCAATCGGCGGCTGACTCCTGAAAGCTGACCGCCGATAGCTGACAGCTATATCCCCCAGGTTTTCCCGAACTCAGCCCGCATCACCAGTCGCCCGGTCATTGACTTTGCATCTTGTTTCGCCAAGTACACTGCGGACGGTCCCACTTCCGACGGCTCCACTCGCTCGTGCCAGTCCCGCTGGGTCCACGGTATCGCCGCCGAGCCTTCGGTTCGCAGGCTGCCGGGCGAGATTACGTTGACGGCCACGTTGTACTCCCGCACCTCTGCGGCCAGGCAAAAGGTGAACATGTGGACCGCCGCTTTGCTGGTGCTATACAGAACGCCGCCATCTTGCTTGGGGTCGTCGGCCATGCGAGATCCGATGTTGATGATGCTGCCCCGGCCCTGCCGAATCATCGCGGGAAGCACCGCCCGGGAGCACAGATAAGGGCCCCGCACGTTAACCGTCATTATGCGGTCCCAACTCTCGGGGTCGATCTCCTGGATAGACGCTCCCAGAACCATGGCTCCGGCGTTGTTGAACAATACGTCTATGCGGTCATAATGCTCTTCGACCTGCCGGACCATTTCCTGAACTTGGTCATCGTCGGTGACATCGCAGACCAACGGGAGGACTTCGCCTCCGGCATCTTGGATGGCCTGCGTAGTTTCATCCAGGGTGCCAGCCAAGCCTGTTGGAGAAGTGGCGCGGGCGCAGATGACGACCTTGGCCCCTTCCGAGGCGAACTCCAAGGCGATGGCCTTGCCCAGCCCTCTGCTGGCTCCGGTGACGATAGCAACCATGTCTTGCATCTGGTTCATAGCGTCCAGTCCTAGAAGATAAAGGCTACGAGAATTGTGCCTTGGCCCAGCCTTGCTCGAAGGGAGTCCAGAAGAACCAAGTCAGCTTCAAGTGCTTGAACATCCAAACACCGTCCAACCGGACATACTCCTCGTCGTACCTGCCCGACCCCCATATCGCCTGATTATCTTCGGCGTAGGTGCAGGCTTGGAACAGGTACCAAGAACCGGTGGCGGTATCGCCGTTCACTTCGATGTCCGGGTTCATGACCATGTGTATCGCGAAGGGCAACCGCTGGGAAGCTTGGAAGAAGAAGTCGTGGATCCCCTGCCTGCCATCTGCTCTGCCTCGTATCCCTCCATCCCAAACCGCGTCTTCGGTGAAGAGGCTGGCGATCGCCGTGGCGTTGTAGTTGTCATCGCAGTAGGCGCAATAGCGTGCTTTGAGCCGTTTGATCTCCTCCACGTCCTCCATCACCCGGAGTCTGCGTTCCAGATCCTCCATATTCATCGTCTATCTCCAAAAAGCTGACTGCTGATAGATGGCCGCTGGCCGTTCAGATGGCTGTCCAGCCTCCATCTACAATCAGCAAGTGGCCCGTCGTGGCGGACGATGAAGGACTGGCCAGATAGATGGCCGCACCCACCAGTTCCTCCGGCTCCATCCGCCGGCCTAAGGGCATGTTGGCCGACATATCTTGCTGGACGTCCAGGGGCGAACGGGGGTCGGCTTCCGACAATCCGGGCGTCGTGGTGGGTCCGGGGCCGATGGCGTTGACGGTGATGCCGTATTTGATCCACTCTAAAGCCAATACGCGAGTCAGATTGGCCACACCGGCTTTACTGGAGCAGTAGGCGGCCCGGTCTTCCCGGGCGACCACGGCCAGTTGGGAGGAAATATTGATGATTCGTCCATGTCCTTGTTCAATCATGGGCCGGGCCGCTGCCTGGGCGCAGAAAAACGCTCCCTTCAGATTGGTGTCAACCACGGCGTCCCAATCTTCTTCGGTGACCTCCAGCGCTGGTTGCCTTCGGCGGATCCCGGCGTTGTTCACCAGGATATCTAAACGTCCGAAATCCTTAACCACGGCATCAACGGATTCCCGAATGTTCGCCAGGTTCAGGACGTCCAGTTCATAAGTGGCGCTTTTCCGGTCCACACCTTCGATCTGAGATTGTACGCCCCTAGCTTCATCAAGCTGTCGAGGCACGTCGGAGACTGCGACATTGGCTCCGGCTTGGGCCAGGCCGATGGCTAGGGCGGCGCCGATACCCCGTGACGAGCCCGTCACCAAGGCGACTTTTCCTTCTAAACTGAGACCTGGGTAACTCATGGTCAAAAGGCCTCCTGACGTTGGTCGTTATTGGCAGATTGCAGTTGATTGAATGGAGGAGGGAGTTGAACAGGTTTCAAGTGGCCATGTGGTCTCCCCCTCCGTCGGCGGTAGCATATCACAGCGGTTTACGCTGGAAGGGACACTGCCAGTGAAAAATCTCCGGTCCTTTCTCTTGCCTTGGAGAGCGCATGACTTTAGACTCACGCAGGGAATTCTTACGTACTATTCATTCTTTGCGTCCTAATCACCTCTAAGGAGAATAATGGAGCAGGTAGCGCAGGCACCGCAGCAACGCGGGCGCAGCCGAGGATTCATATTAGGTAGTCTGTCTTTGGGGCATGGAGCGTCCCATCTATACGATATGGGCTTTCCAGTCTTCATGGAGGTTATCGCAAAGTCCCTAGGCCTCAGTTATTTTCAAGTAGCTACGCTGTTCAGTATCAGGCAGGTAGGTGGCGGGTTGGTTAGCCTGGGCGGTGGGGCTTTGGTGGACACTCTTAAGAGCCAATGGGGACTGATCCTCACCGGGTGCATGGCCGGGTCTGCCGTCGCCTACGCCTTCGTGGGCGCTTCCACCAATTTCCCGCTTCTGATTTTGGCTGTGATATTGGTGTCGATTCCCGGTGCCCTGTGGCACCTTCCAGCGGCGGCCGCCCTTTCCCAGAGGTTTCCGGACCGGCGTGGGTTCGCTATAGCTATGCACGGCTTCGGTTCGAACATCGGAAACGTGTTGGGACCGCTGATGGCTGGAGCGCTGCTTACGATTCTATTCTGGCGCCACGTACTATTCATCTACGCCGTGCCTTCGTTGATGCTGGCTGGTCTGGTTTGGTGGTCCTTGAAAGACGTTGGTAAGGAGGGGGATCAGGAGGAGTCGGTCCGGTTTTCAGAGCAACTTCGCATCGGGTTGCGGCTGCTTCGAAACCCCGTAGTCCTGGGACTGATACTGTCGGCGACTCTGAGGGGTATCGGCCTGAACGCCCTGTTCCACTGGACGCCCTTCTACCTTTCAGACACCGATACCGGCCTGGGAATGAGCTACTTCAGAGCCGGATTCCACTACTCCTTGCTGGCAGGCATGGGCATCGTCTCGGCTCCGGTGCTTGGCTTATTGTCGGATAAATATGGCCGAAAAGCCGTCCTGGTGCCCGGACTGGCCTCGGCGGCGGTACTTTCCTTTCTGGTTGTGAGCACCGGAGATTCGATATTGCTGGCGGTGGTGCTGGCGGGGATGGGGTTGGGCACCTTCGCCCTGCATCAGATAATCCAAGCAGCGGTATTGGATGTGGTCGGGCGGGGAACCGAAGCCACGGCAGTGGGACTGATATTCGGGGTCAACGGGCTGATCGGTGCGGCTTCCCCGTTCCTCGCGACGCTAATCATCAATCATGCGGGTGGGTTAAGTTCTATTTTCTACTACAGCGGTATCCTCACGGCAATCTCCGCGTTAGTGATGATATTCATCCCCCTCCGCCCGATGAATCAGCCGGCAGTTCCAGGCTGATGTTGCGCCTGCGTCGAAAATGGGTGTTTACGCTTGACACCCCCTACTGCCACTCTTACAATTTAGTTGCCGTCCACCCGCTGTGGGGGCGAGCACCAAGCACTCTGCGACATCTGTCGTAGACTGACCAATGTGGTAGGCCGCTGGGATCCTATGCCGACCGAGACGGCCACAATCGAAAGTGTCCATCATTTTGCGCCCCGTTGCGTCGGGGCTTTACTTTTGTCTGCCTCATATCGCTCCTCACCGACAAAGTTGCTCGGAGGGCCGGGTGAATAGCACTATCACTGCGGTCCAGGGACTAGAGGCCGGGCATTACACTGACCGGGTTCACGCCACGGGATGCACCGTAATCATTTGCCGCCAAGGGGCCGTGGGCGGGGTGGACGTTCGCGGCGGGTCTCCCGGTACCAGAGAAACCGACCTTTTGAGACCGGCGCACCGGGTCGACCAAGTGCACGCCATCGTACTGAGTGGCGGTAGCGCTTTCGGTCTTGACGCTGCTTCCGGCGTGGTACGTTACCTGGAAGGGCAGGGTGTTGGCTTTCCGGCCGGTCCGGCCATCGTTCCCATAGTATCCTCTGCCATCCTCTTCGATCTAGGGTTGATTACCCACGAGGTTCGCCCTGGTTCCGAAGAAGGCTTGGCTGCCTGCGAGGCTGCAAGCACCGGACCACTGGATGAAGGCAGCGTTGGTGCGGGCACCGGGGCAACGGTTGCCAAGGCTCGAGGCATAAATGCGGCGGTCAAGTGCGGCATCGGGTCCGCCAGCTTGCGCCTTCCCGGCGGAGCGGTAGTGGCTGCGGTGGTCGCGGTTAACGCCTACGGGGGCGTGTACGACTACAAGACTGGCCGCTTAATGGCCGGACCCCGGCGCGCGGACCAAGGTGGATTCGAAGATCCGATGGCCATCCTTCTTGAAGTTAACGGTAGCGATGAAGCTCCACCCATGACCAACACCACCATCGGTTTGGTCGCTACCGACGCTGTTTTGAGCAAAGAAGAGGTCAACCATCTGGCGGGATTGAGCCACGACGGTCTGGCCCTCACCATCCGTCCCTGTCACACCATGAGAGATGGCGACACCATGTTCGCCCTGGCTACTGGCCGGGGTCCCCAGACATCGGACCTTACGGCTTTGGGAGCCGCCACGGTAGAGGTCACGGCCAGAGCGGTTCTTCGGGCGGCGGAAGCAGCTACCGGCCTTGGTGGCGTCCCGTCCATCAGTGAGCTTGCTCATGGTTAGTCGAAACTTGGACATCGGGTTCATCGGCATAGGGGTGCTGGGAAAGGGACTTCCCCTGGCGTTGGCTGAGCGAGGGTACCGAGTGGTTGCCGCTTTCAGCCGCTCCACCGCCTGGGCCCAATGGCTGGCGGACCGGATTCCCGGTTGCTCCGTCTACGCATCCGCCCAAGAATGTTCCGAAGCTGCGGATCTGGTGTTTATCACGACACCGGATTCGGTTATCGAAGACGTAGCAGGGTCAGTGAATTGGCGTTCCGGCCAAGGCGTGGTCCATTGCTATGGCGGGGCATCTATCGAACTATTGGAACCAGCCGCCCAACAAGGCGCATTCACCGGAGCTTTTCACCCGTTCCAGACATTTGCCGGACTGGATAGCCCGGAAGACGCCGCAGCCAGATTGGCCGGAGTAACCTTTGCGGTAGAAGGCGAAGGCTGGCTGGGCGGCTATTTGGCCACTATGGCTCAAGACTTGGGAGGACATGCCGTATCCATCGCCGGTCCGGACCGTTCTCTGTACCACGCAGCAGCGGTGTTCGGATGCGGCTACGTGGTGACGCTGCTGAAGTCGGCCGTTAGCCTTTGGGAGTCTATGGGGTTGTCCTCAGAGCAAGCGATTCAAGCCCTTATCCCCCTGACTTCGGCGACTCTGAGCAACGTGGCAAAAGAGGGATTGAAGGGCGCCGCCACCGGCCCTGTGATCCGCGGCGACGTTCTGACCCTGCGCTCCCACCTGGAGACTCTGTTTCAGCGTTCCCCGGAGTTGGTGTCCCTGTATGGGAACCTGGCCCGGGCGTCGCTGCCCCTGGCATCCCAGGGTGCGGGCCCCAATCAACTCAACGCGATAGAGGAGCTGGTAGACCACTACATAAGTTTCGAATAATCAAACAAACGCTCGCCAACCCGTCCAACTTCCCCCCTTAGAAGAGTGGATTGAGGGGGGTCGTCCCCCAACGCACAAATAACGATATCCAAAACTTTCCGGAGGTAACAGCCATGGCTAGGGTGACCATCAGGGACATCGGCCAGATGAAGGCCGACGGTAAAAAGATACCCATGGTTACAGCCTATGATTATACGGCGGCGTGCCTGGCAGACCAGGCTGGGATACCTATCCTCTTGGTTGGCGATAGCCTGGGCATGGTGGTTCTGGGCTACGACTCCACGGTTAACGTGACCATGGACGACATTTTGCACCATACCAAAGCCGTGATTCGGGGCGCCAAGAATGCCATGGTGGTGTCCGACCTACCCTTCATGACCTACCAGGTTGACTCGTCTCAGGCCCTCACCAACGCCGCCCGGTTGATTCAAGAAGGCGGCGCACAGTCCGTCAAGCTGGAAGGTGGCGAGAGCGTGGCCGAAACGGTGCACCGCATCGTTGAGGCCGGGATCCCGGTGATGGGGCATATCGGCCTGACACCCCAGTCCATCAATACCTTTGGCGGATATCGAGTGCAGGGCAGGAACGAGGTCGAAGCAGCCAAGCTCATGCGGGACGCCAAAGCCTTGGAGGATGCTGGTGCTTACGCCATCGTCTTGGAGTTGGTGCCGACTCCCCTGGCTGGCCTCATCTCTCGCCGCTTGAATGTTCCTACCATTGGCATCGGCGCCGGTCCCGAGTGCGATGGGCAGGTCCAAGTGCTCCACGACATGCTGGGGTTGTTCACCGACTTTGTGCCCAGGCACACCTTTCAATATGCCAAGTTGGCCGAGGCGATCAAAGCGGCGTTCGCCCAATACATTCAGGACATAGAAGGCGGTGCCTTCCCCACGGAAAAGCAAAGCTTTGGGATGGACGAGTCAATCTTGGAAGAACTCATGGCCCTACCCTAGCCACGTTGCCGACCCAATCATCGGCCCCGAAGGAGAATCGCCGGCCCTATGCAAGTTATTAAAAGCCGGCGGCAAATGACCGCCGCCTGCCGAGCGGCGAACCGTCCTCTGGGCTTGGTTCCCACTATGGGCGCTCTACACGAAGGGCATCTTGCTCTGGTGAAGCAAGCCCGCAAAGATAACCCAACCCTGGCCGCGACCATCTTCGTCAACCCTTCCCAGTTCGGTCCCCAGGAAGATCTGTCAGCATACCCTCGCGACTTGGACCGGGACTTGGAACTGCTCCGAGAAGAGGGAGTCGACCTGGTGTTCACTCCCAGCGTCGAGGAGATTTACCCGCCGGGATTCAATACGTGGGTGGACGTGGCCAAACTGGGAGACAGGCTGGAAGGGGCGCATCGTCCCGGCCATTTCCGGGGCGTCGCCACCGTGGTAGCCAAGTTGTTCAACATCATCGGTCCCGACAATGCCTACTTCGGACAGAAGGACGGACAGCAGTCTATCGTCATCCGAAAGATGGTCCGGGACTTGGACCTCGGCGTAGAGGTCGTGATGGTTCCCACGGTGCGGGACAGGGACGGGCTGGCCCTCAGCAGCCGCAACACCTACCTAACCGAGGAACAACGCCGCGCCGCGCCGGTTGTTTACCGGGCGTTACAGCTAGCTGACAGACTTTGGCAAGAAGGAACCACCGACGGAAACCGGCTACGCTCGGAGACCAGGCTGGTCTTGGCAAGCGAGGCGCTGATAGAACGTATCGACTACGTCAGCGTGGCCGACGCCGAAACCCTGGAAGAGTTGGATACGGTCAATACCCGGACCATGGTTTCCGTGGCCGTACAGCTAGGCAAGCCCCGCCTCATAGACAACATAATCTTGGAATAATGGCACTCCCTAGAAACTGCGAGGGTGAAAAACGAGTCCCTTCCTTACGAAGGAGGGGATTTAGGGGAGGTTCAGCCCCGCGCAGGAACGTCTCCCGGTAATCCACCAGCCTGAAGCAGAACCGGCACGACCCCCCTGTAGTCCCCCTTCTAAAGGGGGGACGGGTTTTCCTGAAGAGCGGACAGGTCTGGGCAATAAGTAGGGGCACGACTAGCCGTGCCCCTACTCTGTTTCTGGAGGATACCGGACTGTTTACTGGTGTTCTTGGGGATGCGGTTGTTCCCGCAGCAGGTTCAAGGCCTGAAGGACGGGAGCGTCGGTGAAGCTGAATAGCACCGCTGGGCTGGTGGCGGACGTGTTGACGTGTTCGTGGAATACCCAGCCGGGCACGCAGAAAACGTCCTTCTCGCTCCAATCCAATCTCTGGCCGTCAACTATGGAATAGCCTTCTCCTTCGACGACGTGGTAGATGACGCTGGCGGTATGGCGATGGGCCTTGGTTGCCTCGCCGGGCCGCAGCAGTTGGCAATTACAGCCCATGGTCGGCATGACCGGTCCGCCGGTGTTGGGATTGGTGTATTCCAGAACAACTCCGTCAAAAGGGCTACCGTCGGCCACCGGGGCCAGGCCTTGCAGGGCGGCCCAGGTCTTGTCCCACGGATAGTGCATCAGCGGTGAATGGGCGCTGTCGGGCTTCTCCCAGGCGGGACGTAGCGCGCCGGAGCCGTAGGCGGTTAGGGATGAATCGGTGGGCTGGGTGATTGGCTGAATGTCTTCCGGGTAGGGCTCGAAGAAGACGGCCTCCAGCAGGTGGGTCAGAGGCAGGTCCAGACCATCAAGCCAAATCATTGGATTGCCGGTGGTATTGCTGTGGTCGTGCCATGTCCAGTTGGGGGTCAATACCAAGTCCCCGGGATGCATGGGTATCTTGTCGCCCTCAACGGTGGTGTGGCCGCCGTCGCTTTCGATGATGAACCTTAGGGCTGCCGGTGTGTGCCGGTGGGCCCTTGCCGCCTCACCGGGCAAGACAATCTGTAGTCCGGAAAATAGGCTGTTGGTGGTGGCGATGCGGCCTTCCAGTCCAGGGTTGAGCAGCATCAACACCCGACGTTCGGCATCCTGAGTGCCCACAAGTTCCGCCGCGCGCATGGCTTGAGGGCGTAACTCTTTCCAGCTCCAGAGGAAGGGAAGCGCTTTGCTCTTTGGCTCGCTGACCAGGGCTTGTTCCTGCCTGGTCCATAGAGCGGCGGTGCTGAATGATTCCAGATCCTTATAGAAGCTGTCCAACTCAGCGGGTGTTGCTTTGGAAGCGGAAGGTCTAACCATCTTACGTTCCCTCCAGGTGCGATCTTAGCTCTGGGTAAGCTCGCGAACCGCCTCAGTGAAAGCGGGGACTACCTGTTCCCAATCTCCAACAACGCCGTAACGGGCTTCTTTGAAGATGTTGGATTCCAGGTCTTTATTAATCGCGACGATAACCTTGGCTCCCGAGCAACCCGCCATGTGCTGGCTGGCCCCCGATATAGCAATGGTTATATACACTTCTGGAGTGATGGTCTTGCCGGTTAGGCCGACTTGATAGCTGGATGGAACCCAGCCCGAGTCCACCGCCGCACGGGATGCGCCGACGGCGCCGCCCAATAGGTTGGCTAAAGTTTCCAAGGCCGCGAAGGGCTCCGGTCCGCCCAGTCCCCGTCCACCGGAGACTACGACGCGGGCATCTTCCAGTTTCACGCCTTCGGCCGCTTCTTCCACTACGTCCACCACCTGGCTACGGGCCATGGAGGCGTCCAACTCAACCGGGAAGGACACGATCTGACCTTGTCGTGAGGAGTCCGGTTCCAGGGGTTCATAGACTTTGGGGCGGATGGCGGCGATCTGAGGGGCGTAGTTACACCGAACCACGGCGATGGCGTTGCCGCCGTACACCGGACGGTTGGCCAGCAGAGTCTTTGATTCGGTGTCGATGGAAATCTCCAGGCAGTCCTGCGCCAATCCAACGCCGAGACGGAACGCCAGCCTGGGGGCTAGTTCTCTTCCTTCATTGGTGCGCCCGATGAGCACGACTCGAGGGGACACGTCCCGGCAAAGTGCTTCCATGGCCGACAGATATAGGTCCACCTGGTATTGGGCCAGTTGGGGATGGGTAACTGCGTAGACCTTGTCGGCTCCGTAGCTGATCGCCTGCTGGGACGGTTGGTCCAGCGTGTCGCCCAGCAACCCGATGGCCAGTTCCTCGCCCAAGGCGTCGGCTGCCGCTCGACCGGCTGTCAGTAACTCCCTGGCTGTGGGACTAAGCTCACCACCTGCTGAATCTCCCAGGACCAGTACGCCCGATTCGTCCGCCATGCTTCCTCCGGTATTGGTTGTTGATGCTGTTACGTAGCCCGGTTAAAGGCTTCGTCTTGAATTCTGATGGCTGAAAGCCGATAGCTGTCAGCTAGATAAGCTTGGCCTCACGGAGTTTCAGCGCCAATTGTCTTCCGGCATCGGCGGCGTCCTCTCCTTCTATTATCTCGCATTGTTGGTCGCGCACCGGCACGAACAGTTCTTGCAGCGTCACTCTGGGTTCTAGCTGCGATGCGTCGGCGCCCAAGTCGGCAGCGCTCCAGATGGTGGGACGCTTTCTGGTGGCGGCCATGATGCCCCGCAGAGTGGGGTAGCGGGGCTGGCCCAGTTCGTTGCTTACGGTGACCAGAGCCGGGAGGGGAGCTTCGACGACTTCGTAGCCGTCGGATGTGATGCGCTCCACGGATACCTTGTCGCCCTTGACCTCAACCTTCTTGCCCAGTGCGATGCAGGAAAGCCCCAATATCTCGGCTACTCCCAGAGGCACTTGTGCGTTGTCCCAGTCGGACGCTTGGCGGCCACAGATTATCAGGTCGAAACCGCCTAGCTTGCGTATCGCCGCCGCCAATAGTTGGGCGGTGAAGAAACTGTCGATGGAATTTGAGAAAGCATCATCCTGCAGCAAGACCAGCTCGTCCGCGCCCATGGACAGGGGCTTTTTCATGACGTCCAGGGCGAAAGCAGTTCCTGTGGAAATGACGGTAACTGCGGCCTCTTGAGCGTCCTTGATCTGCAATGCTGCCTCAACCGCGTTTTCATCGAAGCCATTGACAACTGGGGGTATGTTGGGGGGAGGCACGACGGCTTTGGCATCGGCATCGATGCGAAAAGCGGCCATCGGCATCTCTGGGTCGACGACCTGTTTAGCCAGGACGGCGATGCTCACGGGCATAGTGGGTCCCCCTTAAAAACGGCAAAATCGAGACTATGTGAAACATATCACGAGCCTGAGTACGTGTCAATGAAGCTCGTTCTTGGGGGCGTTGACAGCGCATAGTTTGTCCAATTTAAGCCGGCGAAAATCGGCTAAATGTTATAATGTCTGCGACCCCCACACGGTTTTACCGTTCCTCTTTCCTTTGCTTCCATGCCCCTCAAAAGACGTTTCAGTGACTAGCTATGCATGGGAATATTTCCGGGGAAGTGGTCGAGGTGTTAAATGGATACCCAGATGTATGGGAATCAAACGGCAATACAAGAGGAAATCAACAGCGCCTTTATCGGAGCCATGAGCCGGGTCTATCTGTATATGACCGGCGGATTGGTTTTGACCACCATCGTGGCGATGGTGGTGGCTTTGAATCCGGACATCCAAGCCGCCGTGTTCAGCAGCGGCATTATAGTTTTCGGACTGATAGGCGCCCAGTTGGGCCTGGTATTGCTAATCTCAGCGACGATCAATAAGCTTGCGCCGCCGATGGCTCTTGCCCTCTTTTTCATCTACGCCGCATTGATGGGCGTGACGTTGTCGGTAATCTTTGTCGTGTACGACCTTGGGAGCATTGGACTGGCCTTCGGGGCCACGGCTTCGATCTTCGCCGGTCTGTCCATCGCGGGGTTGACCATAAAGAAGGATCTGACCAGCCTGGGGCCGATTCTGTTCGCCTCACTTCTGGGTCTGATAGTGGCGTCCGTCGCTAACCTGTTCTTCCAAAGTTCTGCCCTGGAGTGGCTGGTGTCCATCGCCGGCGTCATCATATTCATGGGGTTGACGTTGTACGATTCCAAGAAGATCAAAGAGATGACCGGCGAGGCCGTGCTTCAGGGCGATGCTCTGGCAGTGAGCCGGATCGGGGCCATCGGAGCCTTGAAGCTGTATCTGGACTTGATAAACTTATTCATCTTCATTTTGAGCATCACGGGCGGTAGGAAGTAGCGAGATTAACTTAGACATCAATACCGGTGGTGTAGGACGTTCTATCGACGGCAGAGAATCAATCTTGCTTTCCTTGGGGAGGGAAGTTCATTGTGGGAGGAGTGCCGTCACGGGTGGAGAGTCCGCCTGAAGCTGGCCGCATACGCCGGTTGAATCAACGATAGGTCTAATGAATGGCCCGGCAGTTTATGCCGGGCCATTTTCTTGTCGACAGACGAATCCCTCCAGTCTCCATATCTCGAGTTTTCGGGCATAGCAGCGGCCATGAATTAAGGAGAACCCTATGCTACAATCCCATAAATCTGGAATTATTATAGATTCTCCGGGCTCGATCTATGCCTGGAGCCGTCCTGGTTCGGTAAAGGCGGGAGCGCCGGTTGCGCACCGTCTAAACGGGGTCTTTAGACCGAATTTTAAAAACAGATCTTGGGTTAACACATCTGGAGGTAGACATAAGTTATGGGTCTGCCATTGATGATTCTTCGTTTCGTGGCTACTCCGCTCTTGGGAATCGCCATCTTCTTTGGACTACTTTTAACGTTGGTTGAGAGCAATATATCCAACAAACTTCTGGACGCCGATTTCTACACCGCCACAATCTCGGAATATAATACCTACGCCCGCATCTACGACGACGTTCTTCTGGACCAGAAGGCAAAAGATAAAATGCAAGAACTTCTTGGGGACGTTAAGGTAGTGAGTCCCGAGGACATAGTTGGGTTGGTGCGCGGACTGCTGCCTCCCGAATATTTGCAGACCCAGGTGGAAGCGTCGATCCAACGTTCCTTGGCCTACTTTAACGACGACTCTGACACCTTGGAACTCTACTTGGAATTGGGCCCCCCGCTACAGCAAATCAAACCCACGTTGTTTGAATACATCGACCGCCGCATCGATGGCATCCCTGAAGGCGACCCTGGCGCTCCCGAATGTACTCCGGCCACCGTCAAGAGAGTAGGTGACGGGTACCAAGAAGTGTTTCGCAGCTTAGGGAGCGGGCAAGTACCCGCCGAGTTGCCGTCGATCAAAGCGATTCCCGAACCCTGCCGAACGTTAATCTTCGACGCGGCTTTCCCGGCATTGTTCGCGGACGACTCTTTGGATGAGCGGTCCAAACTAGCCATGGCGAAAGCTTCCAATGATATTCGAACGCCCTTTATTGCCGGGGATACCCATGGAGTGTTAAAGGCAGCCGCCCGCCCGTTGGCCGAGCCTGTGCTGGACGACGCCATCGGCAAGCTCCGTGACCGGTTGGATGAAGGAGACCGGCTGAACCTTATTCGTGTCATAGCCGAGACCAGCGGCGACTATTCCGAACCGGAGCTCCGTTCCGAGATGGCCGAGGCCAAGGAGGCGGTTGTCCAATACCGGACATTGGGAGGGACGATCGCGTTTCTGATGCTGTACGGCGGCGCGATTCTATTGGCGGTTCTTCATCTTCCCAAGCTCAGCGCGGCCATGCGATGGCCCGGCATCTTCCTTTTCGTGTCCGGCGGGTTAATCTTTATCGTAGGGAAGATTTTCGAATCCAAGGCGGTGGATTTCCTGGTAACGGCCGTAGATAAAATCACCGCAAATGCGCCCGGAATCCCAGGCCCCGCCATCAATCTAATCAGTGACTTGGTTCTATCTTTCGGCCAGCAATTGACCACGGGATTCGCCGGTTCGGCGTTCACCGTGCTCATCATTGGGGCGTTGCTCTTCGCAGCCTCGATCGTTCTGTCGATCGTGAAGCCCTTTATTCCGGGCCTGTCTTAAAACAGGGCGATCGGATTCACCGGGGAACCGGTGACGTTCCTCAAGCGCAAGGGCCCCAGCGTCAGCATGAACTCGTACCGCTGACGCTGGGCGCAGGCTTGGCTTAGTTCCTCCAGATTGGCGTTGTCGATCAACCACATGCCCAGAGTAACCAGCGAAACGGTGTGCAATGGCGCGGTTACGTTAGCGTAGTGGCTGGGCTGGCAATCGTTGGAAGTGTCGGTGCCCAGCATGGCCACGCCTCGCTCTTTGAACCAAGGTGTGCAGGCCACCTGACAGGCCGTGGCCGGTTCCGTGTTCGGCACCGGACCCAGGTCTAGGCGCTTCCGGTAATTTCCGGTACGCACCAGCAGGATGTCCCCCTCTTCAACCCGCACTCCCTGAGCCCGCTCGGCAGCCTCTAAGTCCTGAGGCATGATTGGCTCCTCCGGCGGCACCCATGAGACATCACGGACCGCCGGGATGTCCAACAGAACGCCCCGGGTAACTATCCCATCTCCGGCGACCTCGATGGAGTGGGTTTGGGCACCCTCTTTAGACGTTATTTGGGAGGCCGGCATACCGTTGTACAGCTTGCCCCGCCAGGAATAATGGGACAATGCATCGATGTGGGTGATGGTTCGACCATGAAAGACCATGCCGATGAATTCAGCCGCTCCCCGGCGCACCAATCGGCGTTCATCTGGGTCGGTGTCCCGGCCTTCGCCGCTGTCCACCATGTAGCGCTGGACCTGGAAGCTGATGTCCGGTGTAAGGTCGGTGACTATGGGCCGGGCGCAGCTCACGGCAACGCCGTCCTGAACCAAGCCAGCGGCTTGTTGGCGCTTGGCTGGGGTAATCAGGTTCAATGCGCCCAGTTGATCATCTTCTCCCCACCGTCCCCAATTGGACAGGGATTCCATCCATTCCAGGACCTGAGCTTCCGACGGGATTTCATCTGGCATGAAATAGGCTCCTTTGCCGATTCATTGAGAATCTTGATGTGCATCCACTAACTTCTATCAACCATCGGATTTGAGCGGCGAGTGTGATTGATTCATGCCTCCGCTACAACCAGATTGACGCTGAACCCCAGCCAGAAAGAGGCACCGAATGACTCCTCTTGGCTCAGTCCCATAAGCGACTGCAATAGAATGAGGAAGACTCGTACTGTAGCTACGCCCATCGCCAAGGAAAATGTTCGAATCATCCACTCGCGATGCTGGCTCACTTCTTTCCTAAAGATGTGGCGCATCGCCGTAAAAAGAGAAAAGAGAAAGATTACGCCAAAAAATGCTGTTGCCGACGGTGTGCTGATACCGCCGAAGGTAGGGAAAAGAAAGTTGAGGATCAGAACGATTACACCGCTGATCGCGGCACAGGTGGCTAATATCCGTCCCAAGCCACGGTGAATACTGATTCGCCGTTGTCGGATCCGTGCGAAGAACTGCAAAGGAGCCAGTGTGAGAAACAGCACTCCCGGAACAATGTGGAGGAGCGAGACCCACTGGTGCTGAATATAGCGCACGTCGACCCCATCGGAGTTTAGTGGATCTTGAGCCATGAGCGCCAGGCGCGCGCACCGGAAGCTAGCATTATGAGCACTGGTAGCGCGATTGCAAACCATCCTAGAGTGCTCGCGATCTTCATGGTTTTGGCTTGGTCGAAGACCACTGTACGCCTCCAACATCTGATGTACAGCTAAGATCGGGTGATCGATCAGGTGCAATTTTGCATGACAAACTAGTCGAATCCTCCTGACTCCGTCGATTGAATGGAGTCAGGAGGATTCCATAGCTCCGCTGGCGTGGGTGGATTCTCCTAAGTTAGGCGTTAACTATCACGTCTACCAGCGCCGTGGTGCCGCCGTTCACTGCGGCCAGCGCTCGCTCAAGGGCGGGCTTGAGCTCAGCGGGGTCTTCCACCCGCTCGCTGTGGCCGCCGAAAGGCTTAATCAGATCGGCGTAGTTGGGACCGGTGATGTCCACCCCGTGGTGGATTCCGGTCTTGGCGGCGACCCCGTCGGGGTAGAACTGTAGATGCAGGTTCTGCATCGCCTGATATTTCCCGTTGTTGAAAACGATTATCAGGATGGGCAGATTCTCCGCAGCGGATATGCCGAAGCTCTGGACGACGGGGTTGTACAGGAAGGAGCCGTCGCCCATCAGCGCGACTACCGGCGAATTGGGCCGGGCTAGTTTGACGCCTAGGGCCGTGCCCAGTCCCTGTCCCAGACCGCCGTTGGGATGGAAGTAGCGCTGGGGTGTGTTCCAGGCGATGTGCCTCAGGATCGCGCCCCTATGGGTGATGGTTTCTTCAATGTAGGTGGCGTCGTCGGGCATGACCTCGCTGATGGCAGCGCATAGCCAGACCGGGTCGATCGGACCTTTGTCTTTGGCTGCCTCAACCGTGGCTCGGTGGCCTTCGGTGGCTTTGTTGTGTTCCGACTCCCATTGAGACTTTCTTGCGGAGATTGCCACAGCGTTAAGACCACCGTTGGCCTCTACAGCGTCGGCTAGCAGCCTGACGGTTACGCCGATATCGCCTTCCAGGTAGATGTTGGCGTGGAGAGCCTGGTAGGTCAGATGCTCTTTAAGGGGATACTCATCTATGGATATCACCGTTCCCGTGGCGGGTCCTTTGGACGGCGGATACCAGGGAGTCTTGCTTCCCACCAGCAGAATCACGTCGGAGGTGTCTTTGAACAGGTTGACATTGGTTCCCTGGTACATGGGGTGGTCCTTGGGGAAGTTGGCGTAACCGGGGCTTGACTCCACCACCGGAATGGACAACATTTCCGCCAAACGAACCGTCTGATGGAAGGCTTCCACGTCCTTACCGGCTGACTCGGAGATTATCACCGGAGATGATGCTCCAGCCAATAATCGAGCTACTTCGTCGATTGCGGAAGCTTCGGAATGAGTCTTCGGCGGAGCGGGAATCTTGCCCATCCTCGGCGGAGGAGTCCAAGCGGGCAGCATGACTTCCATCGGGATGTCCAGGAACGTCGGACCTTTGGGTAACCTTTGGGCCATCTCGCCAGCCCTGGTTATCGACTCGTAAAGGTTGAAATGGGTGGAAACGTGGCTGCTCCATTTCGTGAAGGGTTCGACCCACCGGTCAGCGCCTCCCACCACGTTGAGTCCCCTGTACCACTGTCCGCCCGGATCGAAGTCGGGGTCTTCGCCGTTGGTGATGGACTCACCGGAGCAGATCAGCATGGGAATCTCGCCTTGGTAAGCGCCATGGATACCCAACGACCCCTGCAGCAACCCGACACCAGCGTGCAACATGACGGCTTGCAGTTTCCCGGTGACTCTCGTATAGCCCATGGCCATGGTCACGGCCAGGGTCTCGTGCCAAGTATCGATGTAGCGGGGTCCGTCGGCCTCGTTGACTTTCTGCCGGGCCAAGGCTTCCCATACCGACGGCCAGTCGGAGCCGGGGGACGCGATTATGTATTCGATGTCCAGATTCCGAAAGGCCTCTAAGACGGCTTCTCCGCCGTCAATCTCTTCTCTAGCCATTGTTGCCTCCTAGGATTTAGTCGTGGTTGTACTGAGTTTGGAGCACATTATACGATAAGGGGGAAGCCGGTGGCGGGATTGATCTGACGACTACGTCTTGACCCAGCGGCACTCGGGCATGTGACCGTGGAAGCCACTGTCGGAGCAAGTGCAGGCGATGTCATCCCGCTTGGCGTATCCGTTGCTTTCCAGATACGAGTCGAAGCCGGTGTAGAAAGTATACCCATCGTCGATGGATTGGAACCCCGCAGCAAAGGCTGCCCGGAGCAATTCTTGGGTTGGCGTCATCTTGGAATGGCCATTTTGGTTAGAGGACATTAAAATTCCAGCTTACGGAGTTTCTAAGACTCGGACCACGTCTTGGGCGAACACCATGTCTTCCGTTCCCTCTAAGGTTGGGTCGCCGGGCGAAGACAGGTATTTGACGACGACCCAAACACCGTCCTTGGGGTTGGAAATCACCTCGGCGGTGGCTCCGTTGCTGACCATGATGTTGGCTCCTGGGTCTAGCAGCATCAGGTTTACTACTTCGTTCATGTTGGGCTCCAAGGTTTTATGTGCGTGGGATTGACGGGACGACCCCCTCTAATCTCCCCCTTCTAAAGGGGGAGAGGACCAACGGTTACCGCCAGGAGGCTAGTTCGTCCCAGCTGGGGGCGTCCATGAATTCGGCCCAGCGTTTGTAGAAGTTCCGTAGGTTCTGCTCGCTTGACCGGGCGTCGCCTAGGTCCATGACTTGGCCGGGGAATTTTAGACCTTCGTATTCGTAGTTGGTCTGTTCGAAGCCGAGCCCCTGCTCGTAACTGTAGGGATGCCGCCGTGCGATGGCTCCCCTGCTTGCGGCGTGGGCGTAGTTCCAGTTCTCCATATCATCTTGTTCGGTTAGGCCGCCGGGTCCCGAGTATCGGATGTAATACTGGCGCAGGAAGTTTTTAACCTCGTAGGGAGCTCCGGCGTCCACGAAGTACCAACGCCACATCTCGGTCTGGTGGGCGCCCCTGGGGTGCAAGACCGCTATGGACCGGGGTTGCCTTGGGTGGAGAGCCGCGTTGGGGAATATCAGCCCAGGACTACCGGTTACCCGGCCCCATTCCCCCTTACTCTCCCTCCGTTTCTCCTCGGCTTCGCGGAAATATTCGGCGACTTCAGGCGACTGTTGATACGAAGGCGCGGTGGGAGCGTTTCCGGGTAGAACGTACACTCCCGACTGATGCCCCCTCTCCGGGAAGGCGACCTGGAGGCGCCGGGAATAGGTCCGCTCCGCCATATCCCTGCGTCCGGTCCCGCTGGGCCCGATGCCCACCATGTCCACCGAGCGGTGGCTGATGTTGTGGTAGCTGTCGCCGCTGAAGTTCTCCGCCGGGAATTTCCAGTTGCAAGGTATGATCCATTTCTGGACTCCACCGAGAACCTCTAGAGGCTCGTCGGTGCCGTTCCATGCTTCCAGGGACAGGTCGTAGAACATCTTGAAGTCGCCCAGGTACTCGATGAAGGGCGGGGCGGTAGGTTCCCAGGTGGCCCAGATCGATCCTCTATACGTGGCCAACTGGGCTACTTCAACCAGTCCCCACTTGGACTTATCCAGTTGCTCGTGATACGAGTCTTTGAAGAAGGGAACCCCGACCAATTTGCCGTCGGCGGCGTAGCTCCAGCCGTGATATGGGCAGGTGAACACGGGGGTGTTGCCCTCATCGTAGCGGCACACCTTCATGCCCCGGTGCATGCAGGAGTTCAGGAAAACGTGGAGTTTGCTATCCCGGTCCCGGCAGAGAATCACGGACTCTTCACCCATGCAGGAAACGAAGTAGTCGCCGGGTTTGGACACCTGGGATTCGTGGCCGATGTAGAGCCAAGAGCGGGTGAATACTTGTTCCTGTTCTTGGGCGTAGATCTCGTCGTTGACGAAAATCTCTCGGCTGACCTGCCCGGCCTTCGAGTTGACCAACCCGTCTACAAACCGGCCCTTGATTTTCGTGGCCATATCGGGACTCTCCTTGCGTTCAGCTATCGGGCGATCTCTGTTATTAAAAGAAAAACGTCAGGTTCTTGGCCAGTAACACATTCTGGTCCAGGATGATTTTTCTCTGGGCAATCTTCCACTGGCCGTTGACGTTGCGGAGGGTGTCCTCCCGCTTGCCCACCAGGATGTCCGTCTCGGTCTCGACCCGGTTCCGGTAAACAAGGAACCGGCATTTTATAGAAACCTCGGTTGGTTGGGACAAGGAGGGCGTAGCGTCTAGGATCTGGATGTTGGATACTGAGTGGCAGACTCGGGAAAGGGGTTCTTCAGCCCAGTGGACGCCGGTGAGTATCTGGTTCACCCGGCGGACCAGGGTGTCCTTTCCTTCATCGAACCAGTTGATGTCATGACCTTCCCGGGTGAATTCCCGGTCCAGTTCCCCGAACTTGACGTTGCGGCGCATGGGCATCCAGTAGCGTATGTCTTCGGTGAGGAAGTCCAGCCACTCCTCGAATCGTCTTTCGTCCAGAAGCTCTGCTTCCTGGTAGAGGAACTGCTCAATCTCGTCTTTGAGAAGCAGGCGGTTTATTCGTTCTTCCGAAACGGCCAAGTTCGTTGGCCTCCTGTGGACGTGTCCTTGTTGGCGGATATTATGGGACAACGGCGGGGAATTGTCAGCTAGGAAGCTGGTTGTGAATCAAACTTATAGGTGGCGGCCTTCGCTTCTAAAGCCGGAAGATTTTGATGTTTGAAGCACCACCCCCATCCTAACCTTGGTCCGGTGTTCACAATCTGCGGCTCTTGGGCCTCAGTCGAAACCGCCC
>CAXEOX010000046.1:0-21722 GCA_963997925.1 uncultured bacterium | reverse complement strand
AAAATTAGAAAAGCGCCAAGGGGTTTACCGGCGACCCGGTGGCGTTCTTGAAACGTAGGGGAGCGACGTTGAACATGAACTCCCAACGGTGCAAGCGCTCGCACACCTGGACCAGTTCTTCGCAGTTGGCAGCGTCTATCAGCCACAATCCCATGCCGACGATGCCCACCTTATGCACGGGCAGGCCGAGCTTGGGATAGCCACTCGGATCAACATCTTGGGAGGCGTCGCCGCTAACTATCGAAACGCCTCTCTCCTTTAACCAAGGCAGTGTCTCAGCGTGCAGGCCCGGACGCCCCGCGACCGGCGGACCTTCCTCCAACCGGCGCTTGTACCAGCCCAAGCGCAGCATCAGCGCGTCGCCCTCCTCTACCCGAACCCCCGCAGCTTTTTCGGCTGCTTCCAGATCTTCAACGAACACGGGCTCTCCAGCGTCCAGCCATTTCTTACCCTTAACCTTGGCGATGTCCAGCAGTATGCCCCTGGTAACGACACCGTTCTGGGCAGCGTCGATGTTTAGGCTGGTAGCTTTGGTGTCTGACCCAACTTCCGAGGCGGGACGACCGTTGTACATTTTTCCGTTCCATGTCTGATGACACAGAGCGTCCAGGTGGGTGATGGTCAGACCGTGGAAAGAGAACCCGATGAAGTCGGCGGTGCCGCCCGACCCTTCCGCCGGGGCCGAGTCCCCAGCACGAACCATGTAATGCAGCGGCGGGATGCTCGTAACGTCGGCAGCGAGTTCCGGCACGATGAGCCGCGAGCAGGTAACGCTGATACCTTCCTTGACCAGTCCGGCGGCTTGAGCCCGCTTTGCATCGGTTATTAGGTTCAGTGTTCCCATTTGGTCGTCGGCGCCCCAACGGCCCCAGTTACTGAGGGAGTCCATCCAGCCGATGACTTGTTCTTCCGAAGGTATCTGACGGGTGGTCATGTTGCCCTCCTGATGTTTCCTGGTATCAGGGCAAATTTTGCACCGTCCCACGTGGCATGTCCAGTGGTTGAAGGCAAACAGAAAGGCCAGGCCCGAAGAAGACACGGGGTCTGGCCTAATCATTACCCTTGCCCGGTCCTCAGCCGCCTTTGAACAGGGGCATCACTTTTCCGGTAAGAAGCTTCAGAGAAGTATCGGTTTTCTCCCGTGACATAAGGCCCCGGTTGGTAAGCATCAAATTCCGAACGCCTGCGTCCCGCATCAGAGCAACCTGCTCGGCCACTCTCTTGGGACTTCCGATCAGGTTCTGCGGGGCGTCCGGGTCCGGTGATCCTTGATAGCCCGCACGGTCCCTAGGTGGCCTCTGACGAGTCATCGGCAGGTCTTTGGGATTCCATCGTTCACGCACCGTCTCCATGTGGGTGTAGGCCCTGTAGTGGGCTGGCAGGAACTCATCCAGCGCTTGGTCGTCGGTCTCGGCGACATGCATCTCACGCCACACCCATATCTGGTCCAGTGCCCTCTCCACAGCCTCTTCTCCGAACCCTGCCGAAGCCATGGTATCCCGGTATAATCTGATGTTTTCTCCGGTACGATTGATCGAGCCTCCTCTCAGTAAAACAGGCCGACCAATCTTCGCCATCTCAATTATGGACTCATCTCCGGTGCACGCCCTGGCGAGGGGAGGGTGAGGCTTCTGGTAAGGCCTGGGCCGAACCGATGGGAAGGAAACTTGCCAATACTTGCCCTTGAAGTCCACATTGTCCTCGGTCCAAGCCTTGACCAGTAGGTCCTCAGCCTCTTCCATCTGCTCTACGCCTAAGCCCGGAGTGGTCCCAAACCCCACGTATTCGTAGGCGTTGTAGTTGGAGCCCTTGGCGGTGCCGACTACCAAGCGTCCTTGACACAGGTTATCCAGTAGCGCCGTCTGGATTGCCACCCTGACCGGGTTGTGCAGTGGCAGTTCGATTATTCCGAAGCCGAGCAGCACCCTGCTGGTCTTAACCGCGACCGCGCTGGCGAAGACCAGAGGGTCCCCGTACACGCACTCGCCAGTGAAGTAGTGCTCGGCGAACCAGATAGCGTCCATGCCCAACTCCTCGATGAGCTGAGCCTCGTGCAGGCAGTCCTGAATCGCCTGCTCATCCTGAGTATCGTCGAATTTCATCGGGAAAAAGAAATGACCGAATCGCATCGTTCCTCCACTTAGATCCCAAGGTCCTACGTTCCTGACGTGGGCCCTTCGGGCACGCATTGTACCACCGGATTGATTCCATCTGACATGATTCTCCATGCCTATCATAACCATGGCGGCTATTGGGGTGGCAGTAGCTGAACGTCTTTGTCACGAAGCGGATTCCGCGCCAATATAAGAACACGCCCAACGATCCAAGCAGGAAAGCCAGAGGGAAAGATGGAACGGAGTGGTAGAAGTTATTGAGCGCGCCCTCGGCAATCCCGGCGAAAAACTCCATGGGCGCCCCGAAAGCGAGGGCAAGTCCAAGCCACCACCTGAAAGAATCTTGGGTGCGCTGGAAGATAACACGGCAGATGCTCAAACACTAAACCAGGAAAATCCCTGCAGTTATGCCACCATCATAGAGCGCGATACTACCCCGAGGATCGGGGATAGTGTGACGTCGAACCAGCCGGAGAGATACCATTCCCCATCGTCGACAGATCCACCGAACGGGACTATGAACCCCCAGTGAAAGAACTCGTGGAGATAGAGAGTTTCTTGGGTGATTCCAAACCCGGCGGCAACCGCCAATTAGCCTTGAAGAATTCCCATAGGGCCTAGTATAAATCAGTCAGAAGACATCCGAAAAAAGCACGGAAGCGATGGACCACAAAATGGCCCTTCAGGGTTCCCATGGAGCCCCGCATGACAAGCCTATATCTCAGCTAACAGGTATTGGAACCGTCTATCCGGGCGAGCAAGAACGCTTCTACATCGTCCGGCTTGAACCTGCGGTCGCCTCTAAATCCGATGCGGTAGCAGTCAAGAAGCCCCGAGTCCGCCCAACGGCGAACCGAGTGCTGGTGGGCATTCAGCAGTTGGGCTACCTGCGTCACCGTCAACAGATTGCCGTTAACACTCGGGTCGTCATGAGTTGCGTCGTTGATCGTGGGTAAAAACCCTACCATGCATCTCCCCTCCAGCGGCCGGTTTCGGACCGGACCGCCTCAACCCGAACCTTATCAACGCCGATAGGGACGGACAATCGGAACATCCCGCGAAGCGCTACATGAAAACCTTCAAAATTAGTCAGGTATTATGAAGTTATGTTGGTTGACCTCTGTTCCGCGAAACGCCAGATCCATACGCTATTTCGAGATTCCGGGGTTCATACGACGCCCGCATTCTGATAACGTAAACGCCGGAGATATTCACTAGACTGTGATGAAGATTAAAACCGCGTCAAACCTGGTAGTTCCCCAGTACTGTTAGAAACGCTGAAATGCAAAGGAGCCTGAACATGGCATTTTCTTGGGAGACAATTCAAGTAGACAACTCCGATATGCCGGTTTACATGACAGTACCGGAGGGGAGCGGCCCTTTCCCGGCAGTTGTGGTGATTCAGGCCGCCGACGGGGTGGACAAGTTCATCCAGACCATAGCAGATAGGTTGGCTGACCAAGGTTACGCCGCCGTGGCTCCATCCCTGTATCACCGCACCACCGAAGCTATCGAGAAATCCAAGGGGAAGACCCGGCGTCAGTTGCTGGACGACCCGGAGATAGTCGCCGACATAAACGCCACCGTCGCATTCATGCAACAACACCCGTCGGTCAACGGCGAGCGCATCGGAATCACCGGTTTTTGCATGGGAGGGCGAGTGGTCTGGCTGGCCGCGGCAACCAATCCCCATTTCAAGGCCGTGGTGCCCTACTACGGCGGGTTCATGATGGACTGTTGGGGCGAGGGCACGCAAAGTCCCTTAGAATTGAGCAACGGGATAAATTGCCCCATGCTTTACCACTTCGGCGAGATTGACCGCAACCCAACCCTGGAAGACATGGCCAGGTTCGATGAGGAATTGACCCGGCTCGGCAAGCCTCATGAATTTCACGTCTACCCGTACGCCGACCATCGCTTCGCCGACTTCACCTTCACCAACTACCAGGAAGCAGCTGACGAGCTCGCATGGAGCCGTACCCTGGAGTTCTTCGCCCAACACCTGAAGGGGTAATCCGAGGTTAGGCCCAAGTACAGCGCTTGTATAAACGGAGGCCGGCCATGCCATACTTGCTTTATGAAAGACACCCAGCGGGTCACTACGCCACCTTCACCATGAACCGGCCGGACCGCCTCAACGCTCAAGGTACTGTGATGAGGCAAGAATTGGAGTCCGTCCTCGCCGAATTCACCAACGACCCGGAGATGAGGGTGGGTATCGTGACGGGAGCCGGGAAAGCCTTCTCAGCAGGGGCCGACCTGCGGGAGATGTCCGAAAGAAACACCGCCGCCGATGGCTCGGAGAATCAAGCCAGTCAGGCTGAGATTCCGCCGGAAGTACGGATGGAGAGCATGCGCCTCGGGCAGCCCTTCTCCAGGAACCCCAAACCCTTCATCGCAGCCATCAACGGATTGGCCATCGCAGCGGGCATGGAACGTGCCGCCGACTGCGACATCCGCATCGCTTCCACCGACGCTTACTTCGGTCTCTTCGAGGTCAAGCGCGGCATACTGGCTAACTACGCCATGAATAACCTGGCCCTGTTGATGCCCTTCGGAGAAGCGATGTACCTCATGCTAACGGGCGATACTCTGAGTGTCGAAGAAGCACACCGGCTTGGGTTCGTCCATGAGATCCTAGAACCGGAGAAATTGATGCCCAGGGCAGTGGAGATTGCCGAAGCCATCGGCGCCAACGCACCCTTGGCGGTACAAGGGACAAAGTCGGTCGCCCAGTTCCGGCATCGCTTTGGACTGGAGGAATCGCTGCAGCTAAACGCTTGGGTAGCCCAGCGCGTCTTGAGTTCCGACGACGCCAAAGAGGGACCCCTGGCCTTCGCCGAAAAGCGCCCACCTGTTTGGAAAGGCCTCTAGTTAGGGAAATCCGGGGGCGATAACTCTGGACATGGTGGAACCATCAGTAGTCGGCAGGCGGCATCTCATCGTGTTCATACATCAACGGCTCCAGTTGATCTTTCAACTCCAGCAACGACTTTTCGCCAAAGTTCCGGATATGGAGTAGTTCGTCGTCAGACAGGTCAAAGACTTGACCCAAGTTGGTGACGTGTGCCCTGTTCGAAGAGTTCAAAATCCTGGGAGATAGCTTCAACCGTTCGATAGGTTCTTCGAAAAATCCCGGAGCGACGATTCTTGCTAATAGAAGGCGTTTGATACTAGTGCCGTCGGGAATCTTCCAATAGGGGTCATGAACCGTTTCGATGAGGTCTTGAAAACCCTTTGGCGGTATCGCACCTCGCCGGATCAACTCCCGGACGATTTCCAACTTGCCCACACCCGCCGCAACTTGGAGGAGGCGGGACAGAAGTTCGGTAGTTTCTTGAGAACCGGGCATGCATTAGTGGAGTAGCTCCTCCAGCACCAATGTGTAACCGTGCACTCTCCAGCCTCCAAAGCTTAAGTGCTCGGCGCGGTCAGCCCCATAACCATACGGGTCTTCATCCGGTTTGCCCTTGCCTTTGGCCTCGAATGCGGCGACGCCACCATCGGCCGGTCTGATGCCAAAGAATGCGACGGGAGCGGTAGTGTCCCGGTCACCAGTGACAGGGATACTACCGCCGCCACTGTATGTATGGACCAATCTTTCTACGCATTGAGGTGTTCCATCCGGAAGCTGGAAGGTCGCACCGACAGTGAAGATTTCGGGGTGATAGAACGCGTCATCGTGGGATTGGTAGGTCTTGGCCCGGCCTTTCCGGTGTAGTTTGACCTACCGGCCCATCACGGCATACGCCCGGTAGAGGTACAGGGCAGCATCGTGGTCCACCAGACGGGCCCCGGAGTCGGCCAACAACTGCAAGATTTCCCCATCACCGTTGTTGGCGGCCAACTTTATAGGATCCCACCAGCCGCCGCCGAAGGGACCTATCCCAAACATCCCGGATAGGCCATCAGCCCCGGCCGCCAGAAGCTGGCGCACTGCTCCGGCATGCCCGTATGCGGTGGCCGCATGCATCGCGCTGGCATTGTCGTAAGATCGGGCATCTGCATCCGCACCGTGATCCAAGAGGAGCTGAACTATGCTTTCGTGCCCTTCGGCCGCGGCGCCCAAAAGCGCGGTCCAACCCGCGGCGTCCGCAGTGTCCACGGTAGCGCCAGACCCGGCCAGCCCGCATCAAGGGTGTGATACCCAGAGCCTCCCAGGCCGTTTCCGAGGCCCCATCGGATGCGGGCTGGCCGTCTGCGTTCGAGGTCATAGTCCTCGCTGTCTATCGGTTCGACTGACCCGGACCGGATCGAAGTTGCTCAGAACAACTCGGTGGGAACAGCAACCCCTTGAAAGTCTTCGTCTTTTAGCGGGTCCACAGGTGTCATCCCCGCCAGAGACATGTATTCGTAGAGTTGTTTCAGATGATGCACGGAATGACCCAAGGCCAGGTCCATCAATTCGGCGGTCGTCTTACGGCCCATGTAGGTCTCGAGAACCTTATCCAAGTCCATCTGGGACGGACCCGTCAAGCCCTGTTTCACTTTGCCGAGCACTCCTTCGCCGTACACCGCAATCTCTTCGAATCCAACGTTATCGAGCACGTCTTCAGCGTGTCGGCCCCGGTCGTCGAGATTGTAGTGACCCGTTTCATAAGCGTTAAGGGCCCGATTGGGCCGGTCGAAGATGTGGAAAGTGAATTGGCCCAAGGTGCGCTTGCGCTCCGGACACTCCCATCCCAGATATTCATCGGGAAGCTGGCGGGCCACTCGCTGGGCTGCCACCAATACCGTTTCGTACTTCTCTATCATGGCGGGTGGGGAGACCTGGGCGATATCGCTATTCAGTTTGAATACCCGCGCCAATTCCTTGGGGTTAAAGCCGATTATCACCTCGTCTCCCCAGATAGTCACGGGGACGGCTTTTATGCCTCGCTGGAGTAGCTCTTCCATGGATTCCGGGTCGTGTTCGACATCACCGTCGATATAATTGATGCCTTGGGACGAAAGAAACTCTTTCGTGCGTCCGCAGGTGAATCAACCAGGGCGGAAATAAACTTTGGGATCAGGCATTATCATCACTCCCTACCGAGATGTTTAAGCTCTTGGGGTTCATTCTAGCAGCATGACCGGCGGTTAACGATGTAGGGGTACTATCAGCCAGGCCGGGATGACGTGTGAGACGCGATTCCCTGGGCGAAGTCTAGCTGTTCCACGCAGGTGTCAGCGGCGTGATACACTCTACGCACATTCTTCAGGAGGAAAATGATGGCTGGATTCAATGGCGTTTATCCCGCATTAATCACTCCCATGACCGCTGATGGCGAACTCAACGAAGCGGCTCTTAGGGAGGTCTTGGAGTTCAACATTCAGGCCGGAGTACATGGGTTCTGGGTGGCCGGCGGCACCGGTGAGAGCGTGCTCTTGGAAGATGAAGAGAACATGCGCATCGCCGAGATTGTGTCCGACCAGTCGCGGGGCCGGATAGAGAACATCATGCACGTCGGCGCGTCGACTACGAAAAGAGCGGTCAAATTGGCCGAACACGCCGCCAAGTCCGGAGTGGAGGCCATCTGTTGCGTGCCTCCCTTCTTCTACCGGCAGAGCGACGAAGCGATAGTCGAGCACTACAAGGCCGTGGGCGCCGCCGCCAACCTGCCCCTGTTCGTGTACAACCTTCCCCAGGCTACGGGAGTGGAAATCACGCCGGAAATGATGCAGAAGATCCAGGACAGCGTACCCCAGTTGACGGGATTGAAGCACTCCGCCGTAACCTTCGCCAACGTCCGTAACTTCTCAAACATGGGACTGAAGTGCTTGGTCGGAAACGCCTTGCTGATGCTGCCAGCACTGACCATCGGAGCGTCGGGATGCGTGGACGGTCCGCCCAACGTGGCACCGGAGCTGTGGGTTGAGATATGGAACGCCTACAACGCCGGGGATGTCCACCGGGCCGAAGTGGCCCAAGAGAAGGCCAGCCAGGTCACTGATCTGGTCCGTGGCATCGGCTTGCACGCCGGCACCAAAGCGGTCTTGAGCGAAAGGCTGGGAATCGACTGCGGAGCTCCGCGCCTGCCCGGACAGCCTGCCACCGCCGAGCAGCGCGCCTTTATTCAAAAGAGATTGGCGGAATTGGGCCTCGGCAAGGCAGCCGTCGCCCAGGCCGGCGACTAACTCGGCTTTCTCTCGTACCAGACCCGTAAAAACAAAAAACCCGGAGCGTCTTAGGCGCTCCGGGTTTTTTATTGAACGACTGAATGGTGACGCTGGCTAGCTGGGCACAACCGTCAAGTGCATCCGGGAACCCTGCGTTGTTTCGGTGTCGAAGTACAGCACCTGCTGTTGGACCGAGTTGGTGTTGGGGGTGTCGGCAACGAACTGCAATCCCCGCTCCTGGCAACCACCCATGCACGTTGGGATGTCGCCGACCACGTAGCCAACGTGGTCCATGTCATGAACATCATCAGACAAGCTGCTGGTGTCCGGCGGCTGGATAAGCTCCACCTGCACGTTGCCGAAGTTCACGAAGGCGTTCCGGCCTCCAGTCCGGGATGGACCGCCGCCGATGAGCTTTCCATCGTAATTATCCACGTACCAGGCGATGGCTTTATCCAGGTCCTTCACCCGGTAGCCAGCATGGACGATGCGATCAATATCAATGCCGGACCCAGCGGCTTCCGAGCCGGAGGACGCAGGCAACTGGGTGATATGGACCAAAGCTCCGTTGACAGAAGAGGAGTCGAAGTACCGTAGTTGCTGCCCCATGACATTGGTGCGAGCGCTGTCCCCGGCGAACTTGAATCCTTTGGCAATCAGGGCCGCCGTGGACTGTTCGATGTCCGCTACCACGTACCCTACGTGGTGCATGGCCAACCGACCCGCGGTCAGTTCCGTCTTGTCACTGGGCTCGATAATCTCGGCCTCAACATGTCCGAACCGCACGTAAGCGTTCCGCCCTCCGCTGGGCACCGCATAGCTCTGCTGCATGGGTCCGCCCCCGGCGTTGACCGCGCCGAAGGATTTCTCGAACCAGCCTACCGCTCCATCCAAGTCGGTAGTGTAGTATCCGATGTGCTGAATCTTTTGAAACACAATCTCTCCGATGCCGGGCTGATTTTGACGTTATCTTACCGCCACTGGTCTGCTCTGTCGATGCTCATCGCGCTTTAACGTGGCGCATCTCACCATGGAAGTGATGGTGTCAATCACGCCGATTCAGACCGTGATCCGGGCGAGTGTTCCTAATATGTAACCGCACCCTAACGAACGGTGGATGATGATGTGGCATTCCTAACCCGCCTGCTCACCAACCGGATACTGCTCAAAGCCATCTGGGTTATCTGGATCGCCCTGCCCTATCCGGTTCGAAAACGGGTAACGACTGAAGGCATCCGGGTCCTGCTGGTTCTGAAACGGGCAATAGGGATATTTCGGCAGGTAGAGCTAACGCCGCCAGGTAAGATTTTCACCCTTTCCTTCTGGGGCGACCCCCATCTGGACTCGGAGCAGTTTAATCTGACGGTGGAAGACCGCGTCGCCCGGTCGCTCAGCATCTCATTCGGCGCATTGAAGACCTATCCAGTGGTGGACCGCCAGATCACCATGGACTGCGTGGGTGGCCTGCGGAACAACATGATGATGCGGGGAGTGTCCCTGGCGGCATTGTTGGAACCGGCAGAACCAAGACCCGACGCCGACACCGCCATCTTCCATCGCGCCGACGGCTACTTCACCACCCATCCTTTAGCGGACCTGATCGAAACCGACGCCTTGCTAGCCTATGAAATCAACGGCCAAGAAGCACCGGTCCACGGCTTCCCGCTGCGTCTCGTCGCTCCGAAAAAATACGGCTACAAATGGGCCAAGTGGGTGGTGAGGATAGAACTGGCCTCCGGCTCCCCACTGGGATATTGGGAGCAGCGCGGCCTGCCCAACCGGGCCTGGGTGGGGGATATCCGCTAGCGGCCGGTATTGCCTTTCGATTGACCGGGTTCACGGCTGACCCTTATAGTAACGCCCATGAGCGGAGCAGCCCTCCAAGACGTCAAGGTCATCGACCTGACCCACCACATCGCCGGTCCCTATTGCGCCAAGTTGTTGGCGGACTTCGGGGCCGATGTCATCAAGGTGGAGCGGCCCGACGGGGGTGACTCAGCCCGCCGCTTGGGTCCCTTCCCGGAAGACATTCCTCACCCGGAAAAGAGCGGTCTTTTTCTTTACCTGAACACCAACAAGCGCGGCATCACCCTGAACCTCAAAGACGCCAAGGGCCGTGCCGCGCTGCTGGATCTGGTGCGCGAAGCCGACATTCTGGTGGAGAGTTTTTCGCCTCGGGTGATGCCGTCGTTAGGCTTGGACTACGAGACACTGCGCAAGATTAATCCGGGCTTGGTGATGACCTCCATCTCCAGCTTTGGACAGAACGGTCGTTACCGTGACTACCGGGCCAGCGAGTTGGCACTCTACGCCTTGGGCGGGATGGCCTACGTCACAGGCGAGTACCACCGGGAGCCGGTCAAGCACGGATATAACCAAGCTCAATATCTGGGTGGCATGGCCGCTGCTTCAGGGACCGTGGCGGCCCTGCTGCAACGATGGCGGAACGGGGTTGGCCAACAGGTGGATGTATCCATCCTGGAATGTGTCACCAGCACCCTGTTCAGTTCGGTTCTGGAATATACCTACGGCGGGATGGTCGCCCGGCGGCAACCCAAGGAAGGCAGCAGCCTTCGCTACCCGGCCCAGACAAAAGATGGCTACATCCTGCCCACTCCCGGAGTGATGGGCGACTGGGAGACATACGCCGAGATGGCCGGAGTCCCGGAGTTGCACGACCCCAAGTTCGACACTCCGGCGGGCCGGCAACTCCACTCCGAGGAGGTAGATACTCTCCTCAAGTCCAAGTGGCAGGAGCAAACCGCCCAAGAGTGGTTCCACCACGCCCAAGAGTGGCGATTCCCCTTCGCTCCGGTGCAGACCATGGCGGACATCGCCGAGTCGCCCCAGCTGAAAGAACGTGGATTCTTCGTAGAGTTCCCCCACCTCGTAGTCGGCACCCTGAGATATCCAGGCGCGCCCTTCCAGATGTCGGAAAGTCCCGGCCGCAACGGACAACAAGTCAGAGCCGCGCCACTACTGGGTGAACACAACGAAGAGGTATTCAACAGCCTAGGATATTCAATACAAGACGTCGCAAACATGTCCCCACCAACCCAAGTCCCTTCCCGCCTTGTGGGGGAAGGTTAGTGCCTGCCCTGAGCACAGCCGAAGGGATGGGGGCATGATGCAAAACCTCCCCCTAAGCGGCATCCGCATCATCGAGCCAGGCCAAGTCTGGGCGTTGCCGTACGCCATCAACCCCTTGGCGGCGTACGGAGCCGAGGTCATCAAGGTTGAGTCCACAATACGACCCGACTCGTCCCGCGGCGGTCCCCAGCCTGACAGCCAGGTAGAGGGGGATGCATGGAATCACGGTGGGGCCTATCACGAAGTTAACCGCAACAAGTTGGGTCTCAGCCTTAACCTGAACACCCAGCGGGGCAAGGACCTGTTCAAGGAGCTGGTCAGTGTCAGCGACATCGTAGCCCAGAACTTCCCGCCCAGGGTGATGCGCAACTTCGGCTTGGACTACCCTGAGCTGAAGAAAATCAAGAAAGACATCATCGTGCTGGACTCCACCGCATATGGCAGCACCGGTCCCTGGCAGAATTACATCGGCTACGGCTCCAGCATCCAGGCAGTAACCGGCCTGACCTACCTCACTGGTTACGAGGGCGGAGAACCGGTGCAAGGGGGCATCCTTTACAACGATATACTCGGCGCGCTGACGGCGACCTACGCCATCCTGCTGGCCATCGCCCACCGTGAGCGCACCGGCGAGGGTCAATGGATCGACCTTTCCCAGTACCAATCGGGCGTGGTGCAGTTGGGCGAGGCGTTCATGGACTACTCGATGAACGAAAGAATACCGACCCGCCGGGGCAACAGCCACCCCAACTTCGCCCCCTACGGTCTCTACCCTTGCTCTGGCGACGATGCCTGGGTCGCCATCACCATAACGTCCGACGCCGAATGGATGAATTTCCGCAGGGCGCTTGGGGAGAAATGGGCTGACGGTGTGGACTTGGAGACTACTGAAGGCCGCCTGCACCACCGCAAAAAGCTCGACGAAGATATCGGAAAGTGGACCGCCTCCAGGGACAAGCACGAGGTGATGCGCCAGCTTCAGACCGCCGGAGTGGCCTGTGGCGCAGTGAACAATACCCGGGAGATTACCACCAACCCGCATCTGGGGGACCGGGATTTCTTCCGGGTATCCAATCACCCTGCGCCGATAGGGCCACGCCGTCACGCCTCGCCCTTGTTCAACCTAATGGGTGTTCAGCGGCCTCCCGATCGCCTGGCCCCCACTTTGGGACAGCACAACCATTATGTAATGTGCGATATCTTGGGATACAGCGACGAACAGTACCAAGAGTTGGAAGAAGCCCAGGTCATCGGACAGATCCCCGACAACCAGGGCGTCACGCCCCCGCCCGACCCGGAAGCCCTGCTGCGAATGGGGTTTCTGGCCGAGTACGACCGGGATTACAAAAAACGGCTGGGAATCGACCCCGGCGAAAATGTATAGATGGAGTCAAATTGAAAGTTACCTTGTTAGGCACCGGGCCACCCATGAACCCGAACCGATTCCAGTCTTCAGCGCTGATAGAGATTGGTTCGGATCTGTTGTTGTTTGACGCTGGAGGAGGTGCTCTCCACCAGTTGTTAGTATCGGGGGTAGACTTGGGCCGTCTCGGCCCCATCTTTATTACTCATCACCATTATGACCACATCAACGAACTGTACCCGGTCATCCTCTCTACGGCGACATTAGGGCGGGTGGACACACTGCACATCTACGGGCCGGGTGGCACACAGCGGATCGTTGATGCCCTCCTCAACGTAGTATATGCGCCTGACATCCGCTTCCGTATCGAAGAAAATCTCGAAGTCCTCCGCCGAACCCAGGGTGGGCATCAACGCAGGGAGGCAATCAGCGACGTGGCAGTCCATGAGATTGGATCAGGCGTTGCGGCGGAAGGAGATGGCTGGCGAGTGATTGCAGATTACGTCCGGCACTGGGACTTTCCCGACGCTCCCGATTTCGATTGGCGCTGCTTGGGCTATCGCATCGAATCACAAGGCGAGGTCATCACTATCAGCGGTGATACGGTCCCCTGCCCCGGAGTCATCGGGTTGGCCCGTGACCCCGACCTGCAGGTGCAGTGTTGCAGTGGTCCGAAAGCGCCCTGACCAACCCCACCGTCCAGATTTTCACCGAATCGGTCCTGCCGACCACCACCCAGGCGGGCCAAATCGCGGCGGAAGCCGGAGTGAAGCGCCTGGTATTGACCCACTTGAGCCCGTCGGTCAATGAGACAGGGGCGTTGGCGGATGTGCGCCAGCATCATCAGGGTGAGGTACTTTTGGGGTCGGACCTCTTGGTCATAGAGTAAACGGGTAACAGGCGATACCTAGAGAAAGAAAGGACGACAATGGACACAGTAAATTACGAGAAGCGGGCACCCATAGCATCAATCACCATCAACCGGCCCCACGTCATGAACGCTTGCGACCCGCCCACCACCGACTACATCTATGAGTGCGAGCAGAACTTCGACCAGGACCCGGACCTGAAGGTTCTGATTCTGACCGGGACCGGTGAACGGGCTTTCTGTACCGGGATGGACCTCAAGGCGGCTGCGGCCCGCATCGCCGAGGGTGGCCCCGTCAGCAACGTGGTGCCTCCATATATGAAAACCGAAAAGATTACCATCGCAGCGGTCAACGGCTACGCAGTGGCCGGGGGACTGGAGAGGGCCCTGGCTTGCGACATTCGCATCGCCTCGGAGAACGCCCAGTTCGGTTGCTTCGAGATACGCCGGGGAATCCCCAACCCGCCGGACCCACTCATCCGCCTGATTGGCTTCGGACCGGCGCTGCACATGCTGCTTAGCGGAGATGTCTTCCACGCCGAAGAGGCCCTGCGCTTCGGCCTAGTCACCAAAGTCGTCCCGCCGTCCGAGTTGATGTCCACCGTCGAGGCCTTGGCCCAACGAATGGCGGAGTATCCGATAGAGGTGCTGAAGGCCACGAAAAAGGCGGCATTTACGGGCCGGGACATGGCAACGCACCAGTCCGAGTTATACTCTCGTGCCCTCGCAGCTCCGATTCGAGACTCCGATATAAGCAGGGAAGGAGTAACAGCCTTCGCAGAGCGGAGAAAGGCCAACTTCAAGTAGGGGGGACGGGATTGCTCTCCGGTTATCCACCGGGTATATCCGGAGAGACGAATATCACCATCACTATCCCGGTTACTACTGCGAAGCCGATGAAGCCAATGACCGCAACCGCGATGGCCCGCCACGTAGATGTGTAGTCCAAGGCTTGCCGGATAGCGACCACCGCTGCGACCAACTGCCAGATAGACGCTAGGAAGAAGATGACTGGCCCGATCCCGGGTAAAAACCCGAAGACCTTGAACAGCCCTGGGGTTTGGGCATAACCCAATGTACGCGCCAACTGCCCCCAGTTCGCATGCGTCTCCGGCGTCGATAGTATCTTCGTCCCCACGAAGTAGGTTATCCAAGCCCAGAACGACCACCCAGCCAACGACGCCAGGACCCCAAACACCAAAGCCATGAATCCACCAACCCCAACGTTCCCAACCCCCGAAGCCAGAGACACCACCACAACCACCAGCATGGCCTGCAGTGTGGCAGACGTATCGGACTCAACCTCTTCGTAAGTCCCCGTGCGCAGCAACGCCGCGCCTATCATTCGTTGGATCACTGGTTATTCTCCAATCCGCAAGTCGGCAACTGACTCAACAGCCATACTCTGTACCCCTACCGGAAGTTAGGCATGACCTTCTCCGCGAATAACCGTAGGCTGTGTTCGGTGGCGGCGTAGGGCATGGCGCCTAGGCGGAAGTGGATGATGACGCCGCCGACGCCAATCTTGTCCACCTTTTCCAGGCGTTGGCAGACGGTTTCCGGGGAGCCGTAGATCAGGCCGTGATCTAAGGAGTCTCGGGCCGCGCCCGTCACGGCGGCGGCTTGAGCGGCCCGCTCTTGTTCCGTGTTCATCCGGGCCCGGTTGTCCGAGAGATAGGCGCGCATGGCCCGGAAGTGGGGCACGGCGATCTCTTCGGCTTCGGCGTCGGTATCGGCGACGAAGATGTTGCGCCACACCCAGGAGTCGGCCACACTGCGTGCGACCGCTTCATCATCGAATCCCGCTTCGGACATGGTGGAACGGTAAAGGTCCATCCGCTCCTTGGTCGTCTCATCACTCTGGAGGTTCATCAAGAAGGGTCTTCCCTCTCGCGCCATCTCAAGGGTGGATGACAGGCCGGAACAGGCCCTTATCATCGGCGGGTGGGGTTTCTGGTATACCTGGGGCCGCAGCACCGGCAGTTCCACCTGCCAATATTTGCCTTCGTGCTTGTAATTCTCCGTGGTCCAGGATTTGACCAGGATGTCTTCCACTTCCAGAAGCATCTCGTGGGCATCGTCAGGGTCGATGCCATAACCCCTGAATTCGTAGAAGTTGTAAGCCGTGCCTCTGCCGACGCCGACAATCATCCTTCCTCGGCTGATGTTGTCGATGAGGGCGATCTGCTCGGCGAACCTGATGGGGTGGTGCAAGGCCATCTGGGCGACGGCAAAGCCTATCTTGACCTTCTTGGTCCGGGCGGCGATGGCCGAGGCGAAAGTCACCGGGTCGACGTAAACGCATCCGCCGTCGAAGTGGTGCTCCGCCAGCCAGATGGCGTCGAACCCCAACTCGTCGGTCAGGACCGCTTCTTCCAGCGACTCTTCGATCACGCTGAAGTCGTCGTCCGGGGATTTACTCTCTGGAAAGAGGAAGTTGCTGAACTTCACGGTATCTCCTTAAAATCCGGTTGGTTACCGGTAAAAGTCTCCGGCGAATCAAATGCTGTGTCTAGATGAGAATGCCCACTGTCATTCCGGCCGCGCCCACTCTCATTCCGATCCTTCGGCGGAAGGAGAGGAATCTCGGCTGCAGTCGTCCTGCCAGCACCCAGATTCCTCGTCGCTACGCTCCTCGGAATGACAAGCGTCCCAGCTAGGAATCCTCCCCAGTCACGTTTATCCTATACTATGTGCCGGGATGGTAACGAGGCAACTTCCTAGAGTCAATGCGGACCGGTCTTTCCTTCGGTGGCGTCCGTAGCTTACAGTGATTGGATAAAGATACAAAGGAAGAATGATGTCGACGAACCGTGCTTTGATATTGGTCGGAGCAATCTTGGGTCTATCGGGTGTTATCTTGGGAGCTGTTGGGGTTCACGCCCTTCGCGACATTTTAGACGCTAAAGCCTTGGTCACTTTCGAAACCGGAGTGAGATTCCAGATGTACCATTCGCTGGCGTTGCTGGCCGTGGGCCTGCTAGCGGGGCAGTGGAAAACGGGACTTGTGAAGTTGTCCGGCATCCTGTTCACCGTCGGCATCTTGGTGTTCAGTGGGAGCCTCTACATCCTTGCGGTCACGGGAATCGGAGTCTTCGGGGCGATAGCGCCTTTAGGCGGAATGAGCTTGATCGCCGCATGGGCTTCACTGGTCATGGGCGCCATCCGGCAGAGAGACTCTTCCTAAGCGTCCGGGCCAACATCCCGCCGTGCCTGTGATATTATTGGGGCGCAATATTCTGCTATGGAGGCTCCCTCATGCCTTTCGGCGGCAATGACTGGCACGAATTGACCCAAGAAACGACCCTGGAGCCGGACCTTCACATCTGCGACCCACATCACCACTTCTGGGATTATCGCGACGCCCGGATCCCCTACCAGCGATACCTGCTGCACGAACTAGCCGCCGACATCACCAGCGGCCACAACGTGCGTTCCACCGTGTTCGTGGAAGCCCGTTCGATGTACCGCTCCGATGGCCCGGAAGAGATGCGTCCCGTGGGCGAGGTTGAATTCGTACAAGGTCTGGCCGCGGCCAGTGCCAATGGTCTGTACGGGCCAGGCCGGGCGGCAGCAAGCATCATCGGACACGCCAACCTGCTTTTGGGGGACCAAGCCGAGCCGGTACTACAGGCATTGCAAGCCGCCAGCCCCAACCGATTCAAGGGAATCCGCCACTCGGTCACTTGGGACGACGAAGTGACGAGCACGGCGGCGCACAGTATGCCGGGCCAAATGAGTAGCGATAACTTCCGGGCAGGAGCGAGACTGCTGGCTAATATGGGCCTGTCCCTGGAGGGATGGATGTTCTTCCGCCAATTGCCCGAACTGGCCGAGTTAGCCAAGGCGATACCCGACCTGACAATCATCCTCAACCACGTCGGCGGACTGCTTAGGGAAGGGGTTTACGCCAACCGGGACGATGAAGTGCTGCCCATCTGGCGCAGCGGCATCGCCGCCGCCGCCGCCTGCCCCAACGTCGTCATCAAGCTGGGCGGCATGGGGATGCCTTCCAACGGTTTCGATTGGCATACGAGAGACAAACCCATCGGCTCCAATGAATTGGCCGAGTCCATGGCCCCGTACATGAACTACTGCATAGAGCAGTTCGGTCCGGAACGGTGCATGTTCGAAAGCAACTTCCCGGTGGACAAGGTGTCCTTCTCGTACAACATCATGTACAACGCCTTCAAGCGCCTGTCCAAGGACTATTCGGCGTCAGAAAGGGCTGCCATGTTCCACGACACTGCGGCTAGGGTTTACAAGATAGACGTTTAGGGCCGACGTCTCGTCCTGACCCGCTAGGCGAGATGGCCTAGAGCCTCCCGTTCCTCTACGGTCGCTATCTTGAATATGGTCCAATGCCTTAGTTGGGCTATGTCAATGCCCTGCTCATCTTGTAACAGGACATCGAAGTTGGCGAAGTGGTGGGCCTTGCGTTCGTAGGCTTGAATCAGATGGGCACCGCCGGTGACCGTGGAACCTACGGGTAACCGGCGATGATGTTGCACCCGGCTTCTAGTATGCATCGATGTCGGGATGGCGAAATTATGCCTAAGGAGTTTCTCCGCCCATCCCGCGATCCATGAAGGGTGGGCAACTGGATTTTCGCCGGTGAACAGGGGAGCGTCAGTTCGTTGCTTGTTAGTGATGAACTCCCATAAGGCTTCGTGAGATAATTCGAGGCTCATCGCCGCCCAGTCCTTTCCAGCCTCGGCGTTCTCCAAAGTTAATGGTCCTTTCGGATGGACCTCGTCTATCGGGCGCATGGACGCCGGGCGGACCAACTCGCTGGACCAGTCCGACATTCCTGAACCTACCCTGCCAACGACACATACTTCGTCGTCCTGGTTAATCATCTCGACTTTCCAAGACGCCGATCCGGTTTCCTCGTCCTGCGACGCCCTGACGGTCAGGCGGTCACCGGGAAACGTCGGCTGTCGAAAAGAGTATTCCGCCCAGCCATTATCCAGCCAGTCTTCTCCCAAGGCTTCCAGGATAGTATCCGTTGCCCATCCCCAAACCGTAACGCCCCCCACCAAGGGACCGGCAAAACCGTATGACTTGGCAACCTCGGTGGAGTGGATAGGGTTGGTTATATCGGCGCTATCATCGTTATCGAGATAGGCTTCCACAATGTTTTCAATCACTGGACTTGCCATGGCGTTCCAATATCCTCCAACGGTCGATACTCAAGGTTCGATCCTGCGCCACCACTTCCCCACCTAGGGCTCCCTAGTGGTGAACCGGCTGAGCCACAGCCAGTACAGCTGCCCGACTGCGTGCCCCTACGCCATCACCCTGCGGAAGAACTGTAGGGCGTTGCCGCCGGCCAACTTGGTGACGTCTTCGTCCGAGTATCCCCGGCTAATCAGCCCCCGGATGATGTTCTTGCCGTCTTCGGGAGATTCCAAACCATCCAGATAGGGAGCGGGCAATTCGTCGGCGTTCCGGCCCAGCATCACCCGGTGAAAGGCAACGTGGTCGCCGATGTTGGTGTCGGTGCCGATGGCCACATGGTCCACGCCCACCAGCTTTACCATGTAGTCGTAGTGGTCCAGAACGCAGCCGATGTCCTGGTTCGGGTCGTCACTCAAGGAGTTGGGAACAGCGGTGATGGCAATCATGCCCCCCGCTCTCGCACAGGTTGCCAGTTCTTCGTCGTTACGGGTCCTGGCGGTGGGCCGCAGGGTGTAGGACGCATTGTGGCTGAAGGTCACCGGAGTCTTGGAGAACTTGACGGCGTCCATGGCGGTGTTGAAGGAGGCGTGGGAGATATCGATGCCCATGCCCAGCGAGTTCATGCGGTTCACGACTTCGATACCGAACTCGCTAAGACCGCCGTCGTTGCGCTCGTTCTGACCGTCGCCGATGTAGTTCTTGCGAGTGTAGGTGAGACCCGCAAGACGGATGCCCATGCCGTGGTAGATGTCCAACCGGTCGATCTCGTTGCCGATGGCCAGGTGCTCCAATGTGGGCAGGAAGCCGACGGTCCCCTGCTGCTTGCAGGCCTCTATCTCGTCCGAGTTGCCGACCAAGACCGCGTGGCCGCTGAGGTTCAGGTCCGACAGCATCAGTCCGACCTCAGCCTGCAGGTCTTGGAAGCGAGTGAAGGACATGTCGTGAGTATTGATGAAGCCTCGGAAGGCGTTGGACGTGGAGACGGCGGTCCAACCGCCCTGCTTCACAGCCTCGTATCCCCACTTGTACTTGTTGGCCCGCAGCAACTCCACCAACCGCTCCATGTCGTCGGGGCAGACGAAGGGGTGCTGATGCACGTCGACCATTATGATGTCTTCCATAAGGCGCTGGTACCGGAGTTCCTCGCCTTGGTCTAGCGTAACCGTCATCGACGGCACCCGGCCGATCTCTTTCGCCAACGGGATTTCGTTTTCTGACATCCGTTAATCTCCTTGATCTTGGATTCGTTCGATTTAATACGTGTGTTACTTAGCAGGAAGCGATCCGGCGAAGGTCACTCCCCTTTGCACCCACCGCTTGAGGTCCCGGTCTCCCAGGGCTGCTGCGTCCACGAAGACGAAACCCTTCATCGGGCGGCCGGTAAAGTCCATCGGCCGGGCGTAAGGCTGGGCCAAAGCGTCTTCCAGGGCGTCGGCGCCAACCCGGACCATCAGATCGTCGTTGGTCACGCCGCAGCACATGTTGCCTTGGAGCATCAAGACGATACCACCGAACATCTTCCTTTCGATCAGACCTTCTTAACCCTCCAGAGCCTTCTGCACCCTCTGGGCTATTTCAGCGTTGTAGGGCATGCCTGCACTCCGATGTTCATTTGCCAACGGCCCTAGCCATCAGTCTCTTGCGGCAACAAGACTCCCGAAAACATAACGCCGCCGTACCCGCCCCGGTTGGGCGGAAGCCGGGTCATTTCCACCCGGAAATCGGCCGCTTCCATCAGTCTGGTCCAGGTAGCTATCGGGAACAGGCCGGTGATGTGGGTGTCCTTCTCGACACGCTCTTTCCCGATCTCTTTTATCGTATAGGTGTAGATCGACTCTATCTGGGTATCGTCCGGATCAGGATCGTGGAGATATTCATCGATGGTAACCTCTACTCGCCCCTTCTTCCTGACCCATTGGAATTGTTTAGAAGTGGCGCCGTCAAAGTCCTCCCGCACCCAGTCCGGTGCAATCAGCAACACTCCTCCGGATCTAAGGTGAACCCTGCACGTTTCCAGAGTAGACTTCAAGTCCTCTTCGGTCAGCAAGTAGGAGACGGCGTCATGGATGAGCACAGCGTCAAATGTCTGGCCTAACCGAACCGATCGCATGTCTCCCAGATGGTGGTCCACTCCCAGGTTCAATCCCGTGGACAGGCGTAACATGTGGGGCGAGAGGTCCACAGCGGTGGCCTGGAAGTGCCTGGTCAGGTGGGATAGATTATGGCCGCCACCCGATCCCAATTCTAGGATGCGGTGCCGGCCCTCGCCAAGTTTGCCCCACAACGCCCTGCGCCAGTAGCCGGATTCATCAGCATACTCTTCGGGAGGGCTGATGACCGGCCACAGCCATGCCAGGTCGTTGTACAACCGGTGGAGGGTCATCGGGCTTGCTCACGTCCTAGGTGAATGGGCTCAGGCTACCGGTATTCCTTAACACATTGCTCCAGCAGGTCGAAGGCCGCTTTGGCAAAGGCCCACATATTGGCCTCCCGGTTGTCATCGCCGGTTTCAACGGTAATAGCCCTCTCGACGGGACCGGAAACAGCGATACAGGCGTGGCCAGCCGAGTCGCCGTAACGATTTCCGGTGGGGCCGCTGGCTCCGGTTTCGCTAAGAGCCCAAGTCGTATCCAGGGATTGGCGAACGGTGCGAGCGTTCAACAATGCGTAGGGTTCGGAGCTGGCTCGGATATCGGTCATGGCGGAATCGGGAACTTGAAGCAGACCTTGCTGCGCGGACCGCGTGTAAACCACGGCGCCGCCCCGGTAATAGTCCGATGCGCCTGGTATGGAGACGAGGCACGCTGAGAGCAATCCGCCGCAAGACGACTCGGACACGGCGAGAGACTGCCCCGTCTCTTTGAGCAGCGCCGCTACCGATTCAGCCGTTGATGTTAGGTCCGGCATGGGTCCCTCCTGACAGAAACAAAAGTGATATGGGGATGGTGCGACGCTATTCTACCTTATCTTACTCGTGATGGACGCATCAGCCGATGGGCCACCACAT
>CAXEOX010000045.1:0-22221 GCA_963997925.1 uncultured bacterium | reverse complement strand
CGGGACGGGGCCGTCGGCCGCATGGCTTCTTTCTTGCGCAGATTGGAGCAGCGGCGGTTGCCGGTCCACGTTACTCCGGTGACGCGGAGCATGGTCGAAACCATTTCCTCCAAACTGGCGTGGCCTCAAGGCATGGTGTTCCGGCAACTACTGAAGCCCCAGATGACGAACACGGTCTTGGGACTGATGGGCGACAAAGGCGCATCCTTTGAGCCCCTGCTGCGCAATACGGCGAACCCGACCGTCATTCGGGCTGGGGAGCAAATCAACGTCGCGCCTAGCAAGGTAGAGGTTGACTTGGACGGCCGGTTGCTTCCCGGCTACTCTCCCGAGGATCTAATCTCGGAATTGGTTGCCATATCCGGTGGCGAGTTGGAGCTTGAGGTGATTAGGCACGACCCGGGTCCATCGGAGCCGGATATGGCGCTGTTCGAGACCCTGAAGGACATCCTGCGCTCAGTCGACTCGGATGGCGAGCCGGTACCGATCCTACTGCCAGGGGCTACCGATGCCCGGTTTTTCTCCAGGCTGGGTATACAGACGTATGGCTACCTGCCGATGAGGCTGCCGCCGGATCTTGAGTTTTCACGCTTGATCCATGGGCCGGACGAGCGTATCCCGGTGGATGCAATTACGTTTGGAACAGAGGCAATCTTTCAGCTTATGCACAGGTTTGGGCAATAAATAACCGGGTTGTTACGGATTCAATAGCACAACATGGGGTATAATAGTTAATGGCCGGAGCAATGCAGGGACATCATTGTGCGGATTGACGTGCCCATGGCCGTGTGGTAGAGTGAATCGACTCTACCCCTTCGAATAGAAGGGGGGTGAATCTTCTGGAGGTAGGCGAGCATAGCTAGGCAGTATCGGGTAAACGAGAGGATTACCTCCCCCCAAGTACGGGTTATTGGCGACGACGGCAGTCAACTTGGGGTGATGACGGTTGCCCAGGCAATCTCGATGGCCCATGACCAAGACGTTGACCTTGTCGAGGTAGCCCCTAACTCCGACCCTCCGGTTTGCCGCTTGCTTGACTACGGGAAGCTCCGCTATCTGACCGCTAAGAAAGACCGGGAATCCAAGAAAGGTCAGAAGAGTACAGAGTTACGGGAAGTACGTTTCAGGCCTAACATCGGCAGTCACGACCTGGAATCTAAGACCCGAAAGGTGAGGGAACTCATCAAGGACGGTTCCAAGGTCAAGCTAACCGTTCGCTTCCGGGGCAGAGAAGCCGCCCATCAACAACTGGGTTTGGCAGTCCTGAAGCGGGTAGCCGACGATTTGAGAGATGAAGTCCGGTTGGAGAAGCCCCCGTCATTAGAAGGCAGGGCACTATACATGATTCTCCTGCCAACACCTCAGAAGCCTGATAAGCCTGGCGAGAAGGCGGAACCGGCGAACGAAAAACCGGAAGCCGCGGCGCCAACACAAGAATCGGTACCAGAACCTACGGAACAGAAGGTAGAAGAACCAGCAGATGCCAAAGCTTAAGACACACAAGGGCGCAAAAGCCCGCATCCACATCACCGGTACGGGAAAATTGATGCGCCGCAAGCGCATGAGCAGCCATCTAAGGCGCAAGAAACCCACCAAGGTCACCCGCAAGTACTCCGACAAACTGCTTGTCGATAGCAGCGATGTTCGCCGCTTGAGCCGCTTGCTCCCCTACGGTTAAGGGCACTACACCACACCAGGAGACTAGTCTTGTCCAGAGTTAAACGCGGCGTTACTAAACATCGACGTCATAAGAAAGTTTTAATGGCGGCCAGAGGCTTCCATGGTAGTTCACACCGTAACTACAAGTGGGCTAAAGAAGCCCTTATTCATGCTTGGTCTCACGCCTATCGTCATCGCCGGGAAAAGAAAGGGGATTTTCGGCGGCTGTGGATCATACGGATAGGAGCGGCCTGCCGCGCCTCCGGAACCACGTACAGTCAGTTCATGCATGGAATGAAACTGGCGGGTATCGAGTTAGACCGGAAGATTCTGGCCGACATGGCCGTTGGGGACGAGGCAGCCTTTCAGAAGTTGATTGAGCTGGCGGGGCAACAAACGGCTGCTGCCGCTGCCTAGTACCTGAACCCTAGCTAAGGAAACCAAAAAGGTGCGGTTTAACCGCACCTTTTTCTTTTGGGTAAGACCCTTTTCAGTGAGGCGGTCCGAACCGTGGGACCGCCCTCATGTAGGATGGACTACTTCGCGACCGTGGCAAACCCGTAGTAATTGTCCGATTCCATGATGCCTCGAAGCCCTTCTTCCGTGATATTTATGGGTCGAACGGGCGTCGACCAGCGTTCCGTGAGCTCATAGTGCAGGTCTCTCAGTAAAGTGGGCGCATTACGGCGAGTCAGCAATGTCCGGAAAACAATCTCCTGAATCGTCATCTCGCTGGTGATGAACCCTTCGTCGTCGTCGAAATGGTCGGCTATCTCGCTGACCAACTTCTGCGGGTCGGTCAGTTCAGTATCGGGCAGGTCCAACGATGGGCAGGTGGGCACCCGCCGCGCCGCCAGCAACATGATTGCCGATCTCTTCAACTCCGCCAACCGGGCAAAGTTGATGGTAAATAATAGAGGCTCCGGGGCCTCAACGATTTCTTCTTCCGGATTGTCCGCCTGGGTTTCGCTGGTGGTCATAAGTCAACCTCTTCGTTCCAGTCCAACATGATTATCTGGACCTGTTCGCCAGCGCCTTTGCTGGGAAGGTCCTCGGGACAGATGGCGAGCCCATTTGCCCTGGACATGGAGGTGAGAATATTTGATCCTTGGGGTCCGACGGGATTGGCGAAATAGGATCCGTCCTTCCTGGTTACTTCTACCCGGGCGTAAACCCGGCGTCCATCGGCATTATATATCGGTGCGGTAAGCACCCCTTCGACCATGGGCCTGGCCAGACGCCGCTTACCCAGCATGATTTGAATGGCCGGCCGGGCGAACATCTCAAATGCTACCATGGTGCTCACCGGATTTCCCGGCAGGCCCAGCAATGGCACTGATCGGCCCCCGTCTTCCCGGAGATGTCCGAATGCCAGGGGCTTGGCCGGACGCATCCGAACGGACCAGAAGTTCATGTCCCCCCGCTCGGTCAACACGTCCTTAACTATATCGTAGTCACCCTTGGATACGCCCGCCGACGTAACGATAAGGTCGCTGCCCGCCGCTTCGCTCAATTTGTTATTGAGGTCTTCCAGGTTGTCACGGGCGATACCCAGAACCCGGGGAACGCCGCCGCAGGCGATGACCGACCCGGCCACGCTGAAGCTGTTGCTGTCGAATATCTTACCCTCATCCAGGGTCTGTCCGCTAGCGACTAACTCGTCTCCCGTGGCCAGGATGGCTACCACGGGTCTTCGAATCACCCTGGCTGCGCTCAGCCCCAGCGAGGCCATCACGCCTATCTCCGAGGGCCGCACCGGTGTGCCAGCGTCCAGAACTTGCTGGCCTCGCTGGACATCTTCACCCGCTGGCCGTACGTTTACGCCGACGGACAAGCCGGTAAATATCGCCACGTGGTCCAGTGGCCTGCCGGCCTGCCGCCGCTCCACTTCGTCCGTCTCTTCGAAGGGTACGACGGTATCGGCTCCGGCGGGAATCGGCGCTCCGGTCATGATGCGGACAGCGGCGCCGGCAACAACCGTCTGAGTCGATACCTGACCAGCTGCCACCAAGCCGATAACTTCCAGGTTTCGAGGCGATTCCGGTGAAGCTCCTTGGATATCGGCGCCACGTACTGCGTAACCGTCCATGGCCGAGTTGGATAGGGGAGGCAGGTCCAACGGCGATCGGATGTCTTCGGCCAGCACCTGGCCCAAGCAGTCCAATAAAGGGACCTCTATGGCATTCAGGGGGCTGAAGGAGGCCATGATGCGCTGGAAGGCTTCCTCAACGCTCAGCATGTCCTCTTCGGCATGGCTATGGCCATGTTCGTGGTCGTGAGACTGGTGGTGCCTTTCCCCGTGGCTGTGGCTTGCCATATATTCCTCTTCGCTTCCTTACCAAGGATCGGCGTCGATTACTCCGTTCGAGGTGCGCCTGCCCCCGTTCGTGGTGAGCCTGTCGAACCATCCTTTCGCTGAAGGGCCCTTCGACAAGCTCAGGGCGAACGGGAGGTTCTAGCGGCTATTCCTAACTTTGGGGTACTAACCCCTCAATGTTGCCCCAGTCTGGTGTTCCAATGATCGGAGCAATCCCTGTATCGCCCGGCTGACTTCCTCGGCGGTTAGAGTGCGTTCGTGGGACTGGAAATAGACATGAAAGGCCAGAGACTTGGTGCCGGTGGCGACGTTTTCTCCCGAGTACACGTCGAACAACTCTACTTTCTCCACCATTCGATGACTGGCTAGGATCCCTTGAACCTTGGCGGCCGGCACATCGATGGGTACTACCAGGGCCAGGTCCCGAGTGGCTGCCGGATAGCGGGATAGGGATCTGACCTGGCGGCTACTTCCGTGCCGGGATGCCAATAACTCGGGCAGATCCAACTCCAAGAGAGCAACCGGTTGGGCCTTCAGGTCGAACCCCTCCAACACGGATGGGTGTATCTCGCCCACGATGCCTAAGGATGCCTTGCCCACCATGATGCGGGCGCATCGCCCTGGATGAAAAAACGGGTCATCCGCTGGCTCGAAGGTGCAGGTGATTCCCAGGTTGTCCATCACCAACGTAATTGGTCCCTTGGCATCGTAGAAGTCCAGAGTGCTATCGTCAACCAGCCAGGATGGATCCCATCTGCGGCCCGCTAGCACACCAGCGGCCATATCCCGTTCCTCTGGGAGTTCTCCCCCCTTGTGATTGAACACTCGTCCCACTTCGAACAAGCGGAAAGGGCCTTCGCTGTGCCCCTCATTGGCGGCTAACGTGGCCAACAGGCTGGCGCGCAACGTCGGCCGAAGATATTCTTGCTCGGCGCTCATCGGGTTGGCTATACGTAGCGGAGGATCTGACTCGTCCATCTGGTGCACACGCTGGAGGTCCGCGCCGCTAACCAGGGGATAGCTAATCACTTCCTGCATGCCTGCGCCGGCCAGAGTGTCTTTCACCGTCCCGATGATTGAAGTCATCGGGGTGGTCTGCTGGGAAGGTATGGGCGTGGAGAGCATGGTGGTAGGCACGGAGTCGTAGCCGATGATGCGCACCACTTCTTCCACCAAGTCTTCTTCGATGTTGATGTCGTTGCGCCAGTAGGGGACGGCGGCTTCGACCCGGCCCGGCTCGCTTCTCTCGCACTGGAATCCCAGTGACTCCAAGACGCGCTCCACCGTTTCGATGTCGATGTCCATGCCCAACAGTCTTTTCAGCCGATCCGTGCTCAAGCCCACCGTTTGCCCAGCAGACTGAGCATCGGGAAAGACATCGATGATTCCTTTGGCGACCTGACCTCCGGCCACCTGCTGAATCAACTGAGTGGCCCGGCGTAGAGCGATGGGCGCAAGTTCGGGACGGAGTCCCTTCTCGAACCGCAGCGTCGCTTCAGTGCGCAGGTTCATGCTCTGAGCCGTTTCCCGGTTGTTGTGTTCGTTGAAGGTTGCCGACTCTAGCAGGACGGCCACGGTCTCCGGACCAATCTCGCTGTTGGCGCCGCCGATGACGCCGCCGAGGCCGATGGGATCGTGAGCGTCGGCGATGACCAGATGCTCGGGTGTGAGCTTACGCTCGACGTCATCCAGAGTAACCAATGTCTCGCCGGCTTTGGCCCGGCGTACGATGATGGTGTGATCTTTGAGACGGTCATAGTCGAAGGAGTGCAACGGTTGGTCGTATTCCAGCATGACGTAGTTAGTAACGTCGACCACGTTGCTGATGGAGCGGAACCCCGCCTTGGTGAGCCGGTCTTGCAGCCATTGGGGGGAAGGGCCAATCTTGACGCCGGTGATGAGGCTGGCGGTATATCTCTGGCATAGGTCCGGGTCGGCGACGGATATAGACACCTGTTCGGTGATTGGCGGTCCATCTTCCTGATAGCTAATCTCCGGCTCCTGCACTGGCTGACCGGTCAGTGCGCCGACCTCGTGGGCGACTCCCAGCACGGACAGGCAGTCCAGGCGGTTGGGAGTCAGCTCCAGGTCTAGCACTGTGTCTCCCAGGTAGCTGTCCAAGGACATTCCGATGGGAGCGTCGTCAGGGAGGACAACTATGCCTTCATGGTCCTCGCTTAAGCCCAACTCCAAGGCCGAGCAAATCATCCCCTGGGACTCGACTCCCCTAATCTTGGCAGCCTTGAGGGCTTCTTGCTTGCCGGAGTGGCTGTTGTACAGGACGGCGCCGACCTTGGCGAAACAGATATTCTGGCCTGCCGCCACGTTGGGCGCGCCGCAGACCACTTCCATCTCTTCCGTGCCGGTGCTGACCCGGCAAAGGGACAGGCGGTCTGCCTGGGGGTGAGGCTCCTTGGTGAGCACATGACCCACGAAACACTCTTTCCAACCGCCCATCTCTACAACCTCGCCGACTTCCACACCGGCCATGGTTAACCGGTGGGCCAGCTCGGTAGCGGGCAGGTCCACTTTGACGTATTCACGCAGCCAACTCAACGGGACTTTCATTGGCCGCTATAGCTCCCTAATCATGTCGGTTAGCTGCTCTCTAGGCGTGTCATTGTTCATAATAATTCGGTCAGGCCTTTCCTGTTCGGCCATCTTAGAACTGGCTTAGGAACCGCAGGTCGTTGGAATAGAACAAGCGGATATCGTCGATACCGTATTTCAGCATGGCGATGCGCTCCGGGCCCATACCGAAGGCGAACCCGGTGTACTTCTCAGGATCGTAACCCACGCCGGCCAGCACTTTAGGGTGGACCATGCCGGCGCCCATAATCTCTATCCAACCGCTGTCCCGGCATATGCGGCAACCGCTACCCTCTCCGTTGCAGGCGAAGCAGTCGATGGACATGTCCACGCCCGGCTCCACGAAGGGAAAGTAGTCGCAACGGAATCGCACCTTGCGATCATTGCCGAACATGCGGCGGGCAAATTCAAATAAGGTGCCTTTCAGGTCGGCGAAGGTGATACCCTCATCCACCGCCAGTCCTTCGACCTGGTAGAAGTGCCACTCGTGGGTGGCGTCGGTGGCTTCGTACCGGTAGCATTTCCCCGGCACCACCACCCGGATCGGCGGCTCATTGCCTTCCATGACCCGGGCCTGCATCGGCGACGTGTGGGTGCGCAGGAGCATCGGTTGATGACCGGATTCGTCTTGATGATCGACCCACAAAGTGTTCCACATGTCCCGGGCCGGATGCCCCAAGGGAATGTTGAGCATCTCGAAATTGTAGTGGTCAGTCTCAACCTCGGGTCCTTCCACCACACTGAATCCCATGGAGCTGAAGGCGCCGCAAATCTCCCTGACGATCTGGGTGGTGGGGTGCAGGCGTCCTGTTACTAGGGGACGTCCTGGCAGGGTGACGTCGAATTGGTCCTCGGAGGCCGACTTAGCCAGTTGCGCTTCGCTGATGAACCGGGTCCGTTCTTCCAGAAGCTCTTCTAGGCGTCCCTTGGCTTGGTTTCCCAGGGCTCCCGCCACCCGGCGCTCTTCCAGGTCCATTCCGGCCAGGCCGCGCAGATAGAGGGTTAGATGGCCACGCCGGCCTAGATAGGCCACCCGCCAGGCTTCAAGGGATTCGGTGTCGTCGATGCTAGCCAGTTCGCCGGTTGCCGCTTCAACTAACTCATGAACGGACTGGGCGGAGGATTGGCTGGTAGGCTCGGTCAAGTGGGGCTACCTTCACCACTACGAAGTGGTCCTATTTCGTCAAATTGGGCTTGCTCATTATAGGATTCGTCGGCAGGCGGGTCAAGGAGATTAGCTCTCACGGAGCGGCGTCTCCGAGAGTTAATAATCATGCCACGGTCTCGATAACAGGCATTGGGGCTGACAGGGAATCATGGTAATAGTACATATGTGCTGATAAAGTTAATCCAGTTCCACACTCACAAAGTCCGGTATGACGACTGTCCGGCAATATCGATACGGAAGAGGGTGAGACGGTGAACTGGTTTCGATTCAAGGCCTGTGTAAAGTGTAGGGGCGATCTGGTGCTGGACGAACAAGATTGGCTATGCCTGCAGTGCGGCACGTACTACTACACCGGATTGTATCAAGGCACCACTCCGGCCAATAATCAGCCCATGGAAAGAATATCTCCGCCGGAGGAAAAGACCGGGACTGACCAGGGAATCCTGGGAAGTTTGTCCACCCAGGGCCGCCCGAACCACATGACGGCTATTCTGCCTCAGGGTTCGCTGATTGCCGCCATGATGTCCCAGATATGACTAATAGCCGAGTCCTTTTGGCTTTGGATGCTGGTGTGAGGGAGAGTGGCTGGGCCGTCTTCGAAGATGGAGCGACGGTGACCACGGGGGTTATCGGCGTTGGAACCAAGCGGCGCACCGAGGCTCAAGCACGTATCGCGCAACTAGTGGAGAGTCTGGACCTGCTGGTTGAGCGGTGGAGTCCCGGCGAGGTGGCGCACAGCCTGCCCTCGGGTATCCGCTGGCCGGTGCCTGCATTGGACTTGTTGAGCGACAAGCTGGTCCAATGGGCGATGAGACACGGTTTGCCGGTTCATGCTTACACCTCCCAAGAGGTGAGAGAGGCCATGACCGGCCATCCCAACGCCTCCCGGGACCAACTGGCTTACGCGGTTATGGTCTCTCTAGGTCTCATCGGGCAAGGGAAGACCACCCACGAGTGGGAAGCATTAGCGGTTGGCCGCTACGACCTCACCCGGCGGGCAGCAGCCTCAACGCCGAAGGCCACTAGACCTTCGGCGTCGGGGAAGCTCTTTTCACCAGCGGCGATCGTCACCGTCAGTCTGTTTTCCACCGGTGGAATCGGACAACTCCAATTGGGATTGTAGGCGCAGTAGGGATTGTAGGCGTAATTGAAATCCACTAGAAACCGGCCATGGTTACCTGGCACCAGGTCCACATAACGCCCTTCGCTGTATGATGTCTCTCCGCTACTCATGTCGCCGAACGGCAGAAAGAACTCCTCACCGTCCTCACCCCGGTAGACCGTCAGCGTGGCGGTTTGTCCGCTTACGAGGAATGATATCGTTCCCCAACGGATGTAGGGTTGGGAATCTCCGGTGCTGGTGGCCATCTCGATGGTCTCTTTTTCCTGGTCCGGAAGCTCATCGATGGCCAAGGCAAACTGTAGCTCCGAGTTTTCCGGATAGTAGGCCAGGCCGCTGAACCGCCCCTGCTGCTCAGGCGTCAGGGGGGAGTGGTGGTCCTGGCCGAAGTAGTGGTCTTTTGCTTTTCGGAAATCTGCTAGTTCGGACATGGATACCCTCTGAAAACGATGTGATGGCTGGTTAGGGGTCTTACGCCGTCCAAAGCCGCTATTGTGGCCATGGAGGCGAAGGGAGTGTCTGCGCCAACCTCAATGAATTGGATGCCTTCCACCGAAATAAGATGCGGCAGATTGCGGCGGTCTCGAAATAGGCGAAGGCAACCAAGCGACGGTGTATAATATGGCCTCGACAACGAGTCTATAAAACGGGGATCCCCGGAACCGATGGCCGCGCTGAGGAACTAATCCTGGCTCAGGGGATGCTCCGTGGAATTGGAGTGGCTATGCCGATCATACAACGCCCCTATGTCCCCCCGGAAGACCAAGTGCCCCAGGAAGAAAGCTATACGAATCCCGGCGATACACAGTCGGAAGAGGCTCCCTCCGGAGAGCCAATCACTTTCTACAGCGACTCCATGCACATATTCAGCAGCCTCTACTCAGCGGTCATTTTCTTCGGTGAGCAGATGGAGGAGCGGGAGCCGATCTTGAGGGCACGTATCAAGGTCAGCCCCCAAATGCTGAAAGCCATCGCTCTGCTGGCCACCAAACACGTTCGCGAGTACGAAGAGGCCGTTGGTCCCATATCCCTTCCCGAGCAGGTCTACGCAGCTTGGGAATTGGGTCCGGAGGAATAACGTGGCGGACGAGGACCGTGTCATCGGGGATGACCTTGCTTGCCCGGTGGAGATTCAACCGGGTGTCGATCACGCGACGCCGGAAGATTGGACCTGGCGGACGATAGGAACCAGCCAGCCCAACCGGGCGACCTTTCACTTGACCCACAGCGACGTTAGCCGGGTTATCGTGGATGTGCTGCGACCGGCCGACTCCCCGACAGACGGCCAATTTGTCTTATCCGAGGAAGTTCCGGTCATCATCATGGACAGTCTGGACAAGTATTGGGCGGCGGAGTCCCGCACCAAACTACCGCTTAACGGCATTCGGGTGCCGGTGGAAGGCGACACCATAGGGGAGGCCAAGAGGGCTCTGGCTGCGGACCTGGCGGCTCAACTTCGCCTGCTTCTACTGTTGAACGCGTCCCATAAGGGACTGGCTCCTCAGTTGCAGGAAAATCTGGCCTTTCTGAATTCAATCATGAACCCTGCGCCAGGGTCTGGGACCTAGCATTGGGCCAAACGCTCCGGGTGGAGCGTTCCTGGCTGGTCCGTGCTTTAGGTAACGTCCGGTAATGCCCGGAGAGTGGCTACGACATCGTTGGTAGGCACCATACTGGAACTCTCGTCCAGACGCTGTTTTAGCTCCACCACTCCGGCTTTCAGGTTGCGAGGGCTGACAACCAAGCGAACTGGCAAGCCTAGCAGGTCGACGTCGTTGAACTTGACCCCGGCAGATCCGTCGGTGCGGTCGTCGTAGAGCACCTCGAACCCTTGGTCCTGTAGCTCCTGATATAGCCGCTCCGCCTCTTCGGCCACCTGCTCGTCCGCCAGGTTCAGGCCTACCAAGTGAACCTGATATGGGGCGATGGGCGCCGGGAACACTATCCCTTTGTCGTCGTGGTTCTGTTCTATAGCCGCAGCCAATAATCGACCTACGCCGATACCGTAACACCCCATGATGATCGGTTGCTGGTGTCCATCTTGGTCTAAGAAATTCGCGCCCAGGGCTTCGCTGAAGAAGGTGCCCAACTTAAAGATGTGGCCAACCTCTACGCCTCTGAGAAACTCAAGGGCATGACCGCAGCTGGCACAACTTTGGCCAGGTCCCGCAAGGGCGATGTCTGTTAGTATGTCCACCTGGAAATCCCTGGGATAGTTCGCGCCGCGCAAGTGGGTGTCGAGTTTGTTAGCGCCCACCACGAAGTTGTTGCCCTTGGTGATGGACAAGTCGCCGACCCGTTTGACGCCTTGGATGCCGATGGCCGAAGCGGAGCCAGCTACCAGCCCAGCCTTGGCGACCTCTTGATCGTCGGCCAGGCGCAATTCGCTGGCGTGCAGGGCATTCTTCAGCTTTACTTCGTTCACTTCCAGGTCGCCGCGGATGGTGACGAACACCAGTTCCCCGTCAGCCATGTAGAAAACGGCTTTGAAGGTCTTGTCGTCGGATATATTCAGGAACTTGGCCAGTCCGTCGATGGTCTTGATGCCGGGGGTGCTGACTTCTTGCAGTGACTCTTCGGCCTCAGCATCCAGTTGCCGGTAGACTCCCGAAGCCTTCTCTGCGTTGGCCGTGTAGCCACAGGAAGGGCAGGTAATGACGGTATCTTCCCCGGTGGGAGTGGCCAGGATAAACTCATGAGAGTCTTTGCCGCCGATGGCCCCGCTGTCGGCCTCGGCCATCAGCACCGGTAGCCCGCAACGCCGGTAGATGTTCTTGTAGGCTTGGGCCATCGCCTGGTAGCTATCGTCCAGGCTATCTTCGTCGGCGTTGAAGCTGTAAGCGTCCTTCATCGCGAACTCGCGAACTCGCACAAGTCCGGCCCTGGGACGGGGCTCGTCCCTGAACTTGGTTTGGATCTGATAAAGAATCACCGGCAAATCACGGTAGCTTTGGACGTTGGCTTTGACGATGCCAGTAACGACTTCTTCATGGGTGGGCGCCAAGACCATCGGCCGGCCCCGGCGGTCTTCTAGGGAAAAGAGGTTATCTCCGAAAGCGGCCCCTCGGCCGGTTTGTTCCCACAGCTCCCTCGGCTGAAGAGCGGGCATCAGCAGTTCTTGGCCGCCTGCCTTGTCCATCTCCTCACGGATGATATTTTCAATCTTGCGGATAGACTTCCAAGCCAACGGTAGGCTGGCATATATCCCCGCCGCCACCTGATGAATCAGTCCGGCTCGCAGCATCAGCCGATGGCTGGCTGTTTCCGCCTCGGGAGGGTCGTCTCGTAGGCTCTTGGTGACTAGCTGGGTTACCCTCATTATTCGGTAGAACCAACAGCCGACGGAGTGTTTTCCACTTCTTCCATCAGCGCGGTCAGCATGTCTTCTTCGGCTACCACCTTAACCTTCACTCCCTTGCGGAAAATTATGGCCCGCCCCGCTCCGGCGGCGATGCCCACGTCGGCGTCCTTGGCCTCGCCAGGCCCGTTGACCTCGCAACCCATGACTGCCACCGTAACGCTTTTGTCGCTGGCTCTTAAGAGATTGTCGACCTGGTTGGCAAGCTTCACCACGTCAACGTCAGCCCTTCCGCAGCTAGGGCAGGCAACTAGAATCGCTCCCTTGCTGCGCATGTTCAGGGATTTGAGTATCTCGAACCCGGCGAAGACTTCATCTTTGGAGTCTCCCGCCAAAGACACTCGTATGGTGTCGCCGATTCCCTGGTACAACAACATGCCCAGACCCACCGAGGACCGGATCGACCCGGCTTGAACGGTGCCAGCTTCGGTGATGCCCAGATGTAACGGGTAAGGCACCATCTCCGCCAGCTTGGTGTAGGCCTCGACGGTTGTTGGAACGTCGAAAGCTTTCATAGAAATCTTAATCTGTTCGAAATCCTGATCTTCCAGCAGGCTAATCTCCCACAATGCCGTGGCTACCATGTGGTCGACGACGCTGTACTCGCCTTCTTGAGCATTCCCGGCCTTGGGTAGTTGATTAACCAAGTCCATGTGGCGGGAGAATCCCCTGGTGCGTCCGATGCCGCCCACGGGGGGCAAGCTGCCGAAGTTCACTCCGATACGGATCGGAATGTTTCGCTCTTTGGCGGCTTGGACAACCTGCTTCACTTGGGCTTCGTCCCGAAGGTTGCCAGGATTCAGGCGGAGACAGTCAACGCCGCCTTCAACGCATTCCAAGGCCAGTTGGTAATGAAAGTGGATGTCAGCGACCAGAGGTATATGGATCTGCTTCTTGATTTCCTTCATGGCTTTGGCGGCTTCCATGTCCGGTACCGCGCTTCGGATAATCTCGCAGCCCACTTCTTCCAGCTCATGGATCTGGCGAACGGTGGCAGCCACGTCCCGGGTATCCGTTTTGGTCATGGATTGGACGGTTACGTCAGCGCTACCGCCAACTTGAACGCCACCGATCGTGACTGGTTTAGTAACTCGACGTTTATTCATAGGGGAATCCTATCAGCACCCTACGTAAGGGGGTCTTAGCGTATTCAGGAGATTAGTTACATCAACGCCGCATCGGTGTCGGTATTGCACGCCACAACACGCTGTTGAAGACCGAATCTACGGCACGTGACAATGTTACACGAAAGGAGAATACCCTGCCAGGGGATAGGGCTGCAGGGTTATCAGCCCAAGAAACGCTGGCCCTGAATGAGGCGATTGATATCGTTCGCGCTGACCAGAATTATGAAGCCGATGAGCACCACGAAACCGATGAGGTGGACCATCCCCTCTTTGTCCGGAGGCACCCGTTTGCCCCGCCGAACCCATTCCAGCACCACGAAGACCAAACGCCCACCGTCCAAAGCGGGGATGGGCAGAATGTTGAGAATGGCTAGGTTGATGCTAAGTAAAATGGTTATCCCCATCACGCCTACTAAACCACCCTCTTTGGCGAATTCGCCGGTTATCTGGGCGATGCCAATAGGCCCGGAAAATTGAGGGGAGGAACCGCTGGAGAACGCTCCGAAGATGCCCTGTTTCATCAGAACCAGCATCTCCCAGGTGTTAACGAAGCTGTTCCGGAAGGCGGTCCAAGGAGCCTGCGAACGTTTTTCGATGCGGGAATTGTCCAGCCGGGTGCCTATCCCTACCAGCCACCGGCCTTCCTCAGCAACGAATGCGGGCGTCACCCGTATAATCTCTTGATGGCTTCCCCGGGCAACCAGCCACTCCATGGAGCTTCCGCCCTTCAGGTTGATGTAGCGGATAAGGTCTCCGGCGTTTTCTATCTTGGCTCCATCGGAACTCAAGATGATATCGTCTTGCTGGATTCCAGCCGCCTGGGCGGGGGAACCCTCAGTAACCGCATCCACCGCCACCTGGCCAACTAAGACGTCCTGGGGCATCATCAGCAGGACAGTAAATATCGCGATGGGCAGCAGGGCGTTCATCAGCGGGCCAGCCACCAGTACTAGGAAACGGGTGCCTACGCCTTTGCTTGCCAGGCTGCGGGGTATCGCTGGATTGCTTTCCCCGGCCAACCGTACGAACCCTCCCAGAGGGGCCCAGTTCACCGAGTAAAGCATGTCCGCCAGCACCATGGACCCGTTCTCAACGGAGCGGACCTTTCCTTCGTGCTTCAGTAATTGGTCCGAATCAACCACAACTTCGGGCTCACCGGCATCGGGTTGTTCGTTGGCTCCCCCTTTGAGCCCGATGCGGGCTGCCCAACCCACACCCTTTTGGGGCAGTTCGATGATCCGAGCCACCAGATTCCCTTCAGCATCCTCATCCGATGTGACTTTCACCAAACTGCCAGGTTGCAGATCAGTCTCGCCGCTCAGGTTGATGAAGCGAGTATTAGGAGCGATCAATACGCGGGTATTGCCGGTGTAGAAGCCGAATGCACGCGGAGGAAAGCCGACGCCGAATTCCAGTACCTTTACGCCCAGACTGCGGGCGGTGGCGAAGTGACCCAGTTCATGGATAACAACCAGAAACAGTAGGATGGGAACCAAAGTACCGACAGATAAAAGAAAAAATTCCATTCAGCTCCTACCCCGTAACCATTATCCGGTGGTTATCTCGCTGGCCAGCGCCGAGGCCCAGCGATCGGCATCCAGAATCTCTTCGGCGTCAATGCCCTGGCCCGGCTCATGTTTGGAAAGCACCTGCTCCACAACTTTATAGATGCCGGTAAATGGGATTCTTCCTTCAAGGAAAGCGTTGACGGCTATCTCGTCCGCTGCGCTGAGCACTGCCGGGAAGGTGCCGCCACGGCGTGCGGCGTCCAAGGCCAAACCGAAACATGGGTATCGCTCAGGCTCAAGGGGATCGAATGTCAGCGAATGGGAGATGCTTGTATCCAACTTGGGAATCATTTCATTGGGAAAACGCTGGGGATAGAAGAGGGCGTATTGGATGGGCAGTCTCATATCGGGCGGTCCCATCTGGGCTTTGACCGCACCGTCTGTGAACTCCACCATCGAGTGAATCGTACTCTGAGGATGTACCACTACTTCTATCCTATCCCAGGGTACGCCAAATAACCAGTGGGTTTCGATGACCTCGAACGCCTTGTTCATCAGGGTGGCCGAGTCGATGGTAATCTTGCGGCCCATCTGCCAGGTAGGATGCTTCAGAGCCTTTTCCGGTGTGACATCGGCCAGTTCTTCCAGGGGTGTTGTTCGAAAGGGGCCGCCCGATGCTGTAATCATCAGTCGCCGGATCGGGTTGTCCTCACCCCGCAGGCATTGCCAGATGGCGCTGGGCTCGCTGTCCACGGGAAGAATCACGCCGCCGTATTTCTTCTCGTAGTCTTTGAGGATAGACCCGGCCATAACGATGGGTTCTTTGTTGGAAAGGGCGACCGCTTTACCGTGTTTGAGGGCGCTGAGGGTTGGCACCAACCCCACGCTGCCCATGGTGGCCACCATCACTTGGTCTATATGGTCAAGAGCGACCATTTCCGCCATGGGAGTGAAGGTGACGCCATCAGGCAATGAGTCCAGCGGCTTGATGCAGCAAACGTGTTTGGGGTTGAACTCCGCCATCTGTTCTTTTAACAGGTCTATGTTGTTGCCGGCGGCCAAGCCAACGACTTCAAATTCGCCGGGGAACGCCCGCACGATATCTAGGGTTTGCCTGCCTATGGACCCGGTTGAACCGAGTATTACTATCTTCTTCATGGAGTAAACACTGTGGACACCAAATAGTATACCGCAGGTACCGATATAATAATGCTATCCAATCGATCGAGGATCCCACCATGCCCCGGAAAAAGGCTACCGGCATCTTTTGCGCCAGCGATCCGTTTCAATTTAGACTCCAGCAGGTCGCCCCATTGAGCAGCCACTCCGACGATGGCGCCAATCACACCCACCTGCCACAACGGTATCCCCAGGTCGAAAGCCAATCCCAAGACCAAGGCCGCAGCCACGGCGAAAACGAATCCCCCGGCGCTGCCCTCCCAGGTCTTGCCCGGACTGATCTGTGGAGCTAACTTGCGCCGGCCGATCAGCCGACCGATCATATAAGCGCCGGTGTCGGTGGCGAAGGTAACAAGTATGGCGAAGAGGAGCCAATCGCGACCCGCGGCCAGATCCCGCAATGCCAGGCTATGCCCCAAAAGAAACCCAACGTAGATCGGACCGCCTAGTAGATAAACACCGGCCGCCAGGTGTCTCCGGCCCGAATGAAAGGCGATGATCCATAACAGCCCAACGAAGGCACCGGAAACCCAGATTCCGCCGGAGATTATTAGAAGGCTTAGCGTCCCTGACGCAGCCTTGGCGCCCAACACCAGAGCGGCGGTCCATATAATCCCGAGGATGATGGGCAGAGGACCGGTTTCAGGGGGTAGGAGGCGGTAGAATTCGCGTATGCTGAGCACTGCCGCCAAGACCACCAGCGCTATAAGGGCGGCGCCGCCCCACCATATGGCTGCCAGCAGGATAGGAGTCCCTACTAGGGCTGTCAGAACCCGCGGGAGCAATCGTCAGTCCTCTGGTTCTACTCTGCCGAAACGCCGTTGGCGGGTGCTATAGTCCTCCAGGACCCGTTCAATTTCATCAGACTCTAGATCAGGCCAGAGGGTAGGGGTGTGGTAGTACTCGCTGTATGCGGACTGCCACAGCAGAAAGTTGCTGATTCGCATCTCGCCGCCGGTGCGGATAATCAGGTCAGGGTCGGGAGAGTGGCCGGTGAACAAGTAGCTTTGGAATAAAGCTTCGTCCACTTGGTCCTCGGGTATGCCGTCGCGTATGATTTTCTTTACAGCCGCCAGAATCTCATCGCGGCCGCCGTAATCAAAAGCCACGTTCAGAGTGATGCCGCTGTTTCCCCGAGTTAACTGCTCTGCGTGGGCCACTTCTTCTCGCAGTTGGGGGCTAAGACGGTCCTGCTTGCCGATGTGGACGATGCGTACGTTGTTTTCGTGGAGGGCTTCGGTTTGAACCCGCAAGGCGTATTGAAGAATCTCTAAGATACCCGTGACTTCTTCTTCAGGGCGGTTCCAATTCTCTGTGGAGAATGCGTAGAGGGTAACGTATTGCACGCCTTTCTGGGACAGGGTTTTCAGAATCTTTTGGATGGAGTCCACGCCGACACGGTGGCCGTCCAAACGGGGCAGGCCCCTTTTCTGGGCCCATCTTCCGTTGCCGTCCATGATGATAGCAACATGGACCGGCACCTTCGGTTGTCCTTTCGAGCTTTGTTGGGATGCCGATGCCTGAGTTTGCATCGACTAGACCTGCATTATCTCCGCCTCTTTGGCGGCAGCTACTTGGTCCACGGTCTTGGTGTGGCCGTCGGTGGCCTTCTGTAGCTGATCTTGGGCACGGCGGCTCTCGTCTTGAGAGATATCCTTGTCCTTTTCCATCTTCCTCAAGCGGTCCTGGCCGTCCCGGCGCACGTTTCTGATGGACACTTTGCCATCTTCAATCTTGCGCTTTAACAGTTTAACCATATCTTGACGCCGCTCGGTGTTAAGCGGGGGCACCGGCACGGTGATATTGTTGCCGTCATTGGAGGGGTTGAACCCCATGTCGGACTTCAACAAACTCTTCTCGATCTCTTTCATCGCCGATTTGTCCCATGGCTGGACCATGATAGCCCTAGCGTCGGGCGCGGAGATGGACGCGATCTGGTTGAGCGGCGTAGGTACTCCGTAGTAATCCACGCTGATGTTCTCAACCAAAGAAGGAGTTGCCCGTCCTGTTCTGAGAGCATTGAGTTCTCTCTTCAGAGCGTCTATGGCCCGGTCCATCTTCAGGTCCACTTCGGACAGAACGCTTTCGGGTGTCTGGTCGGTACCGCTGTCTTTCTTTGTCGTCATTGTTAATCCCTCCCGGTGATGATGGTTCCTACAGAATCACCAGCCAGAATTCGCCCAATGCTTCCTTGGTCTCTGATGTCGAAGACGATGATTGGCAACTTGTTGTCCATGCACAGAGATACCGCAGTGGCGTCCATGACATCCAAGCGCCTGTTCAATGCGTCCATATAGTCTAGCTCACTAAACCTGGTGGCTCCTGGGTTCTCATTGGGGTCTGAGTCGTAAACGCCGTCTACGTTGTTCTTAGCCATCAGGAGTACTTCTGCGCTAATCTCCAGGGCTCTGAGCGCTGACGCGGTATCGGTAGTCATGAATGGGTTCCCGGTGCCGGCGGCGAACACTACCACCCGCCCTTTCTCCAAGTGCCGTATCGCCCTGCGACGGATATACGGTTCGGCAACTGCTTGAACTTGCAGCGCGCTTTGGGTGCGTGTCGTGATGCCACACTTTTCCAACGCGTCCTGAAGGGCCAAAGCATTAATCATCGTAGCAAGCATTCCGGCATAGTCGGCGGTCGCCCGGTCCATTCCCTGTTCTTCGGCTGCCGCTCCACGCCAAATGTTTCCACCGCCGATGACTACGGCGACCTCAACGCCCATGCTATGGGCGTCACTTATCTGTTGAGCCAGATAAGTGACGGAGTCGGGATCAATACCATAATGGCCGGAGCCTTTTAACGACTCACCGCTTACTTTAAGCAGAACCCGATTGTAGCTAGCCTGACGCATGGGGCCCGGCTGAGGTTACTCACCCAGGGCTAGGCGGCTGAATCGAACTACCCGTACGTTCTCGCCGACCTTGGCCGCCATTTCTTGAACCACTTCCGCGACTGAGGAACCGCCTTTGATGAAGGGTTGATTCAGCAGGCATACTTGGGCCGCAGGCCGGTCGTCGTCCGCTTTTTTCTCGCTTTCATCTAGGTAGGCCGGTGCCATCGCCGCTACTTGCATCGCGATGTCATGGGCAAGGGCTTGAAACTCTTCAGTGCGGGCAACGAAATCAGTCTCGCAGCCCAACTCAACAATCGCTCCCACCCGGGAACCGGTGTGGATGTATGCTTGGACTGCTCCCTCATTGGTTTCACGACCGGACCTTTTGGCCGCCTGAGAGAAGCCTTTTTCCCTCAAGACTAGGACCGCTTTGTCCATATCTCCCTGGGTCGCCTCCAAGGCCACTTTGCACTCCATGACTCCAGCCCCGGTTTGGCTACGTAAGGCTCGGATTTGATCGACGCTGGCCACTAATCAGTCCTCCTGTTATTCCAAAGGGAAACTAGGCCGTGGGGTTGGAACTGTTACGGCTATATGTGCCGAACATCACCGCCGGTTGCCTGTGCCAGCGGTGACCTGAGACCGGCTCCTGATTCAGGAGCCAGTCTTTTAGCTATCAGATTAAGCTTCTGTCGACTCGGAAGGCTCCGGCTCATCTACGACGGCGCGCTCTAGGGAAGGAACTTCCTGCCCTTCTGAGTCCACCGCCGGTACCTCGGCTGTCTCCCCGAATAGTTCAGAGATTGCAGGTTCCGGCGCACCGGTTCCGTCTTCTTCGTCATCTTCGGTCAGGTCCAAGGCTTCTCGCCGGGCTTGCTCCAGTAGTGCCAGCTCTTCTTGTTCTGCCAACATCATGGCTTCTCGCTGGGCTACCCCTTCCAGAGCGGCGGTGGCCATTCTGCCTGCGATCAAACGAATGGACCGAACGGCGTCGTCGTTGCCCGGGATAGAGTGGGTTACTTTGTCCGGGTCGCAGTCCGTGTCTACGATGGCGAATATCTGGATGCCCATGCGGCGGGCTTCGGCGATACAGATGTCTTCTTTGCCGATGTCAATGACGAACAGTGCCTTGGGCAGTTCGTTCATCTCGCGCATGCCCAGGAAATATTTTTCCAGCCTGGCCAGAGTGTCGCGTAGTTTTACGCCTTCTTTCTTGGGGAGGACCCTGAAGTAACCGGCGTCACGCTTCTGTTGCAGGTCAATCATGTGATTGATGCGGCCACGGATGGTCTGGAAGTTGGTCAGAGTTCCACCCAGCCAGCGCTGGTTCACGTACCACATTCCACAACGTTCGGCTTCGCTCTGGACAACTTCTTGAGCCTGCCGCTTGGTGCCAACGAACAGGATCTTGCCGCCGTCGGCTGCCACTTGGACCATTGCCCGGTAAGCCTCGTTAATCAGGCCTAACGTCTGCTGTAGGTCGATGATGTGAATCCCGTTTCTCTGGGTGAAGATGTACCGCTTCATCTGCGGGTTCCATCTTCGGGTCTGGTGCCCAAAGTGGACGCCAGCCTCAAGGAGGGACTTCATCGTGATTGGTGCATTTACTGGAGGAGCGGGGCGGTCCTCAACGACTGGAGCGACTGGAGCATCTGGAGCTTGTACCATAAAACCTGCCTTTGCTAAGCCTATAACCTTAATGGTTACTGACTTGATTCGCCATTATCGGGAGTCTCCACGGGGCGTACCGTGGTTTGGGTGAGTATATCACAGGCCCATTTCACGGGCAATGATGAAACATGCCATCGGTATAGGTATTTTGGCTTCAAACCCGGAGAATTCTCAAGCGGCCGGCCTAGCCGTAGCCCAACCGGTGCAGGTCTTCTTCGTTCATTCCGATGCAGTGCCCCATCTCGTGCCACAAAGTTATTCGGATCTCCCGCTCCGCCTGTTCCCGGGAAGAACAGCTACGCAGTATGGGCTGCCGGTAGATGGTGATGCGATCAGGTAGCGCCGGGCCGTATCCCTCCCTTTCCGACAGTGGCACCCCGGTGTACAGTCCAAAGAGGGTTCCCGGTTCTTCCAGCAACTCAAGGTCTTCCTTTCCCGGCCACTCTTCCACGACGATATCCAGATTGTGCGCGGCCTTGCGCATCTCAGCCGGGATCTGGCGGTATGCCTGCCGCACCAACCGGTTGAACTCGCGTGGCGAAATTTGAATCAACTTCCGATACCCGAGTCTATGCCAGCCTGCTGACGAAGGGTTTTCAAGATGTCTATGTTCTTTTGATCCGGTCCCTTCTCATCGAATCCGGGGACCTCCAACAGGAAAGGAACGTCCCGGAAGGCTGGGTGTCCCATGATGGTGGCGAAGCCGGACTCACCGATAAAGCCGTCTCCGATGTTGTCGTGCCGGTCCACGCCGGAACCGCATGGCCGCTTCGAGTCGTTGGCATGGACCACCAGTAGATTAGACACCCCGATGGTATCTTCGAACTCGCTAATCATGGATTCGATACCCTCGGTAGACGCCAGGTCGTATCCCGCCGCAAAGCTGTGTTGAGTGTCGAGGCAAACCTTTAGGCGCGGACTGTTGACTCCTTCGATGATGCGCCCTAATTCGTCGAATTTCGCACCGATGTGCTGCCCCATGCCTGCCATGTTCTCCACGGCCAAGTAAGGCCCATCCGGCGAGTTTTCAAGCACCCTCTGAATCGCTGCGACGCTTTGGGCCAAAATAGCCTCGTAGCCCGCGCCTTTGTGGCTGCCGGGATGAAAGACAACACCCGTCGCCCCGATCTCGGCGGCGAGGTTCATGTAATTGATTAGAGACTGGACTCCCCGGTCCAAGTGAGCCTCGTCGGCAGTTCCCAAGTTGATTAAGTAGATCGCGTGTAGGAACACCGAGTCTATCCCGGCTTCGGTGGCCTGGCTTCGGAAAGACTCGATCTCCGGCTCTGGAATAGGCTTGAAAGCCCAACCTTGAGGCGAAGAGCCGAATATCTGGATGGCTTCACAGCCAATCTCCGTGGCTCTGGCGATCGACTTGCTGATTCCCCCGGCGGTGGACACATGGGCGCCAATCTTCATCTGTCGCTCCCTTGTAGCTGTTAGCAGTCAGCGATCAGCCATCAGCGATTAATCTCGAATGCTTTGGTTTCAGGCCAATCTAGCGGCCGAAACCGAGTAGATAACAGTGTAACCCTATCCAGTTAACAATATGGAGAGCTCTATCAACCGAAATCATGAAGAGCTGCCCGCTGAAAGCTCACCGCCCGCATCATACATCTGCGCCATCTGCGCTATTTGGGCTGGATTGGCGGTTCAACCTCTCGAAGATATAATCCTACCCAATGATGC
>CAXEOX010000044.1:0-23950 GCA_963997925.1 uncultured bacterium | reverse complement strand
TGGAGAAGGTCTGCGGCCGCCAGAAGTAGAGCATCACTGAAGTCTTGGGGGTTGGAGTATCTTTCCGAGATTTCCGCGCTCACGGCGGTCACAGCTACATCACCCAGGTCTTGGGAGACTTGGGGGTTATGGACCGATGGGTGCACCGGCGCGATATAGTAGTCCAGCTCACGCTTGGTTTTTCCATCCCCTTCTTCGTCTTCGTCATCAACTTCGATTACCTGGTACGGCAACTCTCCGCCGCTGAGTAACCGGTAGAACAGAACACCCACCCCAAACACGTCAGTATAGTAGCCCACCTCACGCCGGTAAGTCTGCTCCGGCGCCATATACTCCGTGGTGCCTGCGTCGTTGCGCAAGGTTTCATCCGGCGAGTATTCTTCGGACACACTAAAGTCGAACAGCGTAGCGTGTCTGTTATGGTACATCACGTTGGAGGGATTGACGTCCAGATGTAGATATCCCTGCTCATGCACGTAGGTGAGGGCCGCAGCGACGTCCCAGTCCCAGCGTCCACCCTCAGGATCCGGTTTTTGAATGGTCCAGCGATGAACAGATTACCCGAAACATCCACCGCCACGTCCGCAGGGATAAACAATTCTGCGCTGGTAGCCGGGCCCCCTTCTCCTCCTTCGCCTCTTGTGCCGTTGCCTGCCACCGTAGAGATGAAATTCGTACCCGCGTCAACGCGGCGTATGCGGTGGTTGCCCGAATCGGCAATAAACAAGTTGCCTGCGGCGTCAACTGCCACACCGTTGGGAGCATTCAGCTGGGTGGTAGTTGCAACAACACCGTCGTCTAAGTAGCCCCGGACCCCGTTACCCGCCACCGTGGTAATGATGCCGGTGGAGACGTCCACCCGCCGGATGCGGTGGTTAAGAGCGTCGGCAATGAACAAGTTGCCCACCGCATACGATGCCACCCCTAGGGGGAGATCCAGTGTCGACCCTATAGCCACGACGGCGTCATCGAAGCCCGCTGTTCCGTTGCCAGCCACGGTGCTCAGTGCCAAACCATTGGCACTTACCGACACGGCTACGTTATCTATGTATTGGCCAAGCAAAGTGTCTGGAAGACCCGCTCGCGTAATCAGGAAGCGAATCTCATGAGTCCCCGAGGACACGTTTGAAAGTGCGGCGGTCAAGCTATCGTGCTTGGTTTCACCGGAGAAGCTAATGGCCCCAAAATCATGGGTGTCTACCACAACTCCATCCACTAGGAGCTGGAAGATTCCCGCTTGACCATTAAAACCGCCGCCGCCATCCGCGCCTGCCACTCTACGGACACCGATGTCGGCGCTCATAGTCAAAACTCCGGTCTCCAGGTCGACGTCCTGGAAAATCCCGCCGCCTTCTTGCCCCAAACCAGAAGTACCATCTTGTCCCACGACGAACTGGACGGCGCGAGACACTGTGCCTTGTAGCACGTCGAAGAAAACCGCAAGGAAGGAGCCGCCGGCCATCGCACCGTTGGTCGTCGTCAACTGGGTCCAACCGGCTAGGTCTCCGGTTTCGAAATCACTGTTAACAATCGGGGCGTCGGCTCGGGCAACACCTGCCGCAACCATGAACACCATGAGAGCCGCCAGAGCGACGAACGTTGAAACCGTGAGTTTTTTCATTACCCCGAATCTCCCCTGAAATCATGATGCGCGATGCCTTACCGAGCCTCGACGATTTCAGTGCCGCAAATACTTTTGTTCAATAGCCTCGATCGGTCACCAAAAGCCCGTAACCCTAAACGTAGGAACAGGCGGTATTAGATGTTTCAGAACTGCTACATATCCGAGCATTACGACGTATAACTACGTCTATTCAGCAATTATGCTCCGTAGCTAACCGACTGTCTAGGCCCATATTTCTAGAACATATCTATAGTTAAGACTACATTGTTGTGAAATATGTTCCCAGGCCGCCAACACGCAATGAATCGTGGGAAAACATGCGAAAACATTGCGGGATTTCGCACGTCTACCTGCAAGACTCGTGCTGATGAATTGGAAACCGGATATTTCGTGGGTGTAGCCGGAGGCGCGGAAGGGATTCAGGGTTGGTGTTTCGACGAGGCTGCGAGGAGTGAGGGTAGGTTAGAGGGCGTCCACTTCCTGGTACCTGAAGCAGGTGACCAAGTGGTCGTTGACCAAGCCTGCCGCTTGAAGAAAGGCGTAGCAGATGGTTGACCCGACGAATTTAAAGCCCCGGCGCTTCAGGTCGGCGCTGATATTGTCCGACAGTTCGGTTTTAGCAGGGACCTGATCGTCGCCAGTCCATGCGTTTCGTACCGGGGTACCGCCAACGAAGTCCCACAGGTAGGCGTCTAAACCGCCTGATTGCTCTTGCAAAGTCAGGTAGGCTTGAGCGTTGGTGACAAAGGCGCTGACCTTTAAGCGATTGCGGACGATGCCGGGGTTGTTCAGCAACTCGGCGATCTTGTCCTCGCCGTAGGCGGCGATGGCCTTGGCGTCGAACCCGTCGAACGCCTCCCGATAGCCTTCCCGCTTCCGCAGGATGGTTTCCCAACTCAGACCGGCTTGAGCGCCGTCAAGAAGCAGAAACTCGAAGAGCATCTGATCGTCGTGTAGGGGCACTCCCCACTCACGGTCGTGGTACTCAATCATCAGGTCGCTTTTGGACCAGGTGCACCTTGAAACGGCGGCACTGCTCATCCGGGCAGCTCGATAATCATCACCCACATGGGCCGTTCGCCCAAGGGGTAAATCTCCAGAGGTTCCAGATTCCCAGTGTCGTTGTTGATCCGGTAGGAAGCCAGGCGGCCCGACGCATGTCCGGCGGCAAACAGGAACTTGCCTTGAGGATCCAGGCCAATCACTCGAGGCATGTCTTCCGACGAGGTTTGGCCGATGGGCGCCAGTTCGTCCGTCACCTGGTCAACGGTAAAACAGGCGATGCTGTTGTGGCCCCGGTTGGGGGCGTACAGGAATCTCCCGTTGGGGGATATCTGTATCTGGGCGCAGGTGTTATCACCCTGATAGCCTTGGGGCAAAGTCGATATGGTCTGGAAGGCGGATAAAGTGCCCGCCGTACGGTCGAACCGGTAGGCCGTCACGCTACAGCCTTGCTCGTTGGAGAAGTAGATGGTGTTGCCGTTGGGATGGAAGCAGAAGTGGCGAGGCCCTAGTTCTTCCTCCGGAGCCACCCTGGGCGAATCATTTGGAGAAAGGGTGCCGCTGTTTTCGTCGAAGCGAAATTGAAAAATCGCGTTGGGGCCCCGGCCAGCGGCGATGTGGGGCACGAAGGCGAATTTGTTGGACGGATCCGTCTGGACGGAGTGCGCGCCCCGGGCCGTGGGCAGTGTTTGGACCGGGGGGTCCATCACTGCACCGTCTTCTCCGATGGTATGAACGGTGACCATCGAACCTTCGTAGTAAGCCGAAAGCAAGAACCGGCCCTTCCGGTCCGTGGCCAGGTAGACGGAGTCCGTTTCCAGAGGGACCGTACCGATAAGGTTTAGTCCAGCGGTTTTTTGGTCGATACTAAAACTGGAGAGCTCTTTGGCCCCCCGCCTCCCCGCATAAAGGTATCTTCGTTGCGGGTCCACTGCCAGAGGCGCTGGTCCGCCGCTGATGGCAAGCTCCCCCTGGGGTTCCAGCTTGCCCGAATCCGGGTCCATCTTGAAGGTGAGAATCTTGTCGTCACCTTGCAGAGCAACGTACATAAAATAGGGCATCTATGCCTCACTTTTTTCGATTATGCCTTCCTACCAGACTACCGGGTTCCAGCCTCTGAATAGCGTGCGCGGCTGTCCATTGAGGGCAGCTGTCTGCCCCTCTTTCGTCACCACATAATAGAACTGGCCCGCGGATAATTCCTTGATGGAATTGAAGCTGCCGAACAGGGCTCTTGGGTCGTAGAACGTCCAGGCTTGAGTCGCCGGATCGAATTTCCAAACCCGTACCAGGTTGTCCCCGATCGTTTCCAGGGCCTGTCCCACAGAACCTGATCCACCGGCCAGCGCCGTTGGGCTAGCCTCGATCGGCGCTTCGGACCCAGGAACTTGAACTCCATCTATCCAGGCGGAAATCACGCTGCCTTCAGGAACCAACGTCCCATCGACAGACGCCGTGCCCACCAAGACGTGGGGTGCCAACGGGGGCGCTTGCAATAATGGCGCAGCCAATATTCCTCCCCGGCGGGACAATCCGCTGCGGGATGCCAAGGTTATGACCGGAGCCTGCTTACCTCCACCCTGAGCGGCGCTGGAAGCGGTCAAGTTTAATTCGTCAACGCCGCCCTGCTCCCAGACAGCGGACTCCGCAGCATCACGCTCGCCGATCTTGAAGTTTATCGTCTTGCCGGTATAGGTCTCACCACTGGGCTGATTGACGATGAGGATATAAGTCCCATCGAAAGAAGGCGGCGGAGATGTTGCCGTCGGGACCGGAACCGGCGTTGGAGTAGCTGTCGGAACTGGCACAGGAGTGTCAGTAGGCTTAGGCGTGGGCGTGTCGGCTGGCGCTGACGTGGGCGAAGGCGGTGTCGTTGAGGCTGGGACAGGAATCGGTACTGTAGTACCCTCAACCACCGGGGCTACGGTAGGGTTGGGTAGTGTTGCTGTGGGATCAGGCTGGACTACAGGAACCGCTGTCGCCGGGGCAACGGTCGGCGCCGCCCCCCCACCACACGCAGTCAAACCAATCAAGACAACCAGAATCGCAGAAACCACAGCCGGCAAGGCAAAGTGTCTATCGCTCATATTCCCTTCCAACGCCGAATCAATCATTACATTGAAGCACCCTGAGGAATCATCTGGGCGGCTTCTAAAAATCAATAGGTACGGGCTCAAAACAAGTCTAGGTGGGGCATTATATGTTGTCAAACCTCAACTGTTCTCATGAGATCTGAAACACCGGTGGCACCGGTCCGGTCCGCTCCACCCATACCAGTGGTGGGGCTTCACCAATAGGGTGACAGGTGTCGTTACCCTACTTTCCGGGAGCGGCTGCCAGCAATATGGTCAAAGTACTTTCAATCAGGTTTTATTGGAGGCCACCATGTTTTGGCTAAAAGGCTGTCCCCGCTGCAGCGGCGACTTATACGTTGACCAGGATCAGTACGGTTCCTTCGTGTCTTGCTTGCAATGCGGTTTGAACAGAGAACTCGCCAATCAACCCGGCGAGGCACTACGGCTCGTGGCAGAACCGTCTTTGCCTGCTCCGTTGCCGCAGTGGCATATGGACGGAACCACGCGCCGCCGGGTATCCCACGGCGGACGTCACTTCGCCAAGCCCTTAACCTTGGGCGAGGAGGCAGCGGCGTAATTCGCAGCCTGAGAAATCGGATCCAACGCCAGGCCCAGCATCGCGAGAGAGGCTCGGACTACTCTTCACGAGACCCCTCGCCGATGCATCAACCCCATTGACCTACCCTCCGATAGTCCGGTCCTCGTACTCACGTAGGACCGGACTATCGGCCATCTACAACCAATCAGCCCCTCTTTATATAACTCAGATCTTGCCACATCTTAGTCTTTAGTCCCTTCTCCCTGTGTTAACATTGGTGAGCATTTTTGACCGGCCAGGCTCACGCAGCGAGATTCGCCATAGGCGGATAAAGCCTGTACCGGAACGGACGGAGGAACAAGATTGACGAAGGCACTTGAAGGCATCCGCGTGCTAGACCTGACCAGGGCTCTGGCAGGCCCATTCTGCACACTGATGCTGGGAGACAACGGGGCGGACGTGATTAAGATTGAGATTCCCGGCTCAGGGGATGACACCCGAAAGTGGGGACCACCGTTCATCGGTGATGAGAGCGCTTATTTTCTCTCCATCAATCGCAACAAGAGAAGCCTAACCCTTAATCTGCAAGACCCCAAAGCCCAAGATGTCTTCATGAAGCTGGCCAAGGACTCCGACGTGGTGGTGGAGAACTTCACGCCGGGGGTCATGGATCGCTTTGGATTGGGCTATGAAGCGGTCAAAGCCGTGAACCCCAACGTTGTTTATTGCTCCATATCCGGATTCGGTCAGGACGGTCCTTACAGGAGCCGTCCCGCCTACGACCAAATCATGCAGGGCGTTGGCGGTCTGATGAGCATCACCGGCGAGCCAGATGGCGAGCCGCAAAAGATTGGGATAGCCGTCACCGACATTGGAGCCGGCATGTGGTCCGCCTTCGCCATCACGACGGCTTTGCACCACCGTGATAAGACTGGGGAAGGTCAGTACATCGACATCTCCATGCTGGACGCTCAGGTTGCCTGGTTGACCTACCAGGCCGCCTTCTTCTTCGCCAACGACGAGCCACCAAAGCGCATGGGCGCCGCCCATCCCACATTGGTGCCCTATCAGGCGTTCATGTGTAGCGACGGCAAATACATCAACGTCGCCGTCGGTTCGGAGAGAATCTGGGAACGGTTCTGCCAGGGAATGGGACGAGAAGACCTGAAGGACCACCCCGACTACTCTGTAAACAGCGTGAGGGTCGCCCACCGGGGCGCCATAGTGTCCATGCTTCAGGAGATTTTCCTCACCCGGCCGGTGTCAGAGTGGGTAGAGGATCTGCAGGCCGCGAACGTGCCCTGCGGCCCCATCAATGACTTGGCCGACGTTTTCGCCGACCCCCAGGTGTTGGCCAGGGACATGTTGCAGGAAATGCCCCACCCGACTCTGGGTACCATCAAGCAAACGGGATTGCCCATCAAGTTCTCCCGCACCCCGGGCGGTCTTGACCGGCACCCACCCCTATTGGGAGAGCACAATCAAGAGATTCTAAGCTCCCTGGGATATTCCGACGCCGACGTCCAGAGTCTGAAAGACGCATCGGTTATCTGACATATCTCCCTAGGGCGCGGCAGGTTACAGAAACGGGTAATAAATCGGTAATGCTTGCAGTCGGAAAATTGACTCCCGGAGCGAAGGCTCGTCTTTTACCGCCACGGAAAAGCCTGGGTTTATCGGATGAAAAGGCACTGCTGTTGACTGGATACCTGCGTTCCCGGACCGATTCGCAATACGGACGGGTAGCGACTCAACCCCTTATCACCCTCTGCAGCCAAACTGATTGGGGTCATCGTTCCCCGATCAAGCGATTGTCGTTCTCCGTCTTGCTTGCGCCTCCGGCGAAGACTATCATGGGACAGCATTTTCCCGAATGATTCTGATTGAGGATGCCATCTGGCCATGGATCTGGGATTAAAGGACCGGGTCGCCATAATCGGCGGGTCCAGCAGGGGTATCGGCCGGGCGATCGCTACCACGTTCGCTCACGAGGGAGCCAGCGTCACAATCTCGGCCCGCACCGAAGCCGACCTGCGCCGCACTGAGATTGAATTAGCCCGCATCGGTTCTCAGCACCATGTCCTGGCGATACCCGCCGACCTGTCGTCTGCCCGGGACATACGCCGGGTGGTTCGAGACACCATGAACCGCTTCGGCCAGATCGGGATATTAGTCAACCACGTCTGGCACGGCGCTCCCGGCCGCCCGTCTGAATTCAACGATGAAGCGTTAACCGCAGCTTTCGAGGAGAACTTCCTGGGTGCCGTAAGGCTGACCCGAGAGGTGATTCCCTTCATGAAGCAGCAGCGGTGGGGACGCATCATCCACCTCCTGCCCGTCCAAGTGAAGCAACCTGGCAAGGGGTCGGCGCTCTCCGCTTCCAGTCAACTCGCCTTGGTGGGTTACACCAAGATGCTGGCCACCGAGTTGGCGCCGTTCAATATAACGGTTAACAACGTCATCGCCGGACCGGTGCAGACCGACTTTCTGACTTCAACCTTCGAATCCACGGCGGAAGAGCAACGACGCACCAGCGACGAGGTTGTACTGGACGCCGTCGAGGCTATCCCCATGGGGCGCCTGGGGAAACCGGAAGAATTGGGCGACTTGATCGCGTTCCTAGCGTCCGACCGCGCTGGATTTATAACCGGAACCAGCGTAGTGATTGACGGAGGAATGCTCCAGACCATCAGCTGACGGCTGGCCCGAAACTGAATCGGGATCATGGTCCGGTGGCCGAACTCCGCACTTCCAACCCTTCATCGGGAAACCGCTGGTCGAAGGAATAGACCACTCCTGATCCACTACTACGCGCGGCAGCCCAGATCAAGGCATCCGCTACGGACACTCGGCCCGAAGGTCTGCACATCAACAACGCCTGTATGAGGAGACCCTTGCTAATGGCGTAAACAATTATGTTTTGCTTCTGAACGAACTCGATAAGTTGGTCTACTATCAGCGCTCGACTCAGTTGGTACACCGAGCTTAGGACGTAGGATGCCTCGGCCAGCACAACGTCAGTGATCCACAGTTCCTGCTCACCATCGACGATATCAGTAGCCGCTTGCGCTAGGCCTTCGAGATCACCGGTGATGTAACGAACCACTACCGAAGTATCCAGAAAGCCGCTCAATCGGTGCCATCCGGCAATCCATACCTCTCTTGAACCTCTAGGTCCCAAGCCTTTTCCTTAGCCTTGTTCCACTCTGGGCCGAGAGGTATATGAACATTGGTATAAGGCGCCAAGCTACCCGCTAGCGACCGGTTGTGCTCCGGAGTGACGAAGTAAATCTCCACGTGATTGTCCACGATCCGTTGTATCGCCAACCAACCTGGTCCAATGCCCAACCGGTCACGGATCGCTTTGTCGATGACAACCTGGCCTTTTTCTCCTACTTTATTGGCCAAAGTATAACTCCTAGTAAAAAGTATAACTATATCGTAGCAAATCATACTCATGCCCACAAGGCACATCATCTACGCTCGGTTGCCCGCCATGCGATTTACCGATACACTGGGGCCAATCTAAGGAACGAGCGCAAATGGGGGTTCTCCGTGAAGTTTTCTCTAGCTTACGAAATGCAAAGGCCTACCCTTGATGACCACGCCGTCATCGAGGAGACCATCGAGCAGTGCATCCTAGCCGACGAGATGGGCTTCGACGCCGTGTGGTTCGTCGAACACCACTTCCTGACCACCTTCTCTTCATCGCCCTGTCCAGAAGTGATATTCGGGGCATTGAGTCGACTGACCAAGAACATCCGCCTGGGTTTCGGCGTCGTTATCTTGCCTTACCACCACCCCATACGAGTAGCCGAGCGGGTGGCGATGGTGGACCAGCTTTCCCACGGACGCGTAGATTTCGGCACCGGGCGTTCCGCGCCCTACGAACAGACGGGCATGGGCATCGATCCCCGGTTCACCCGGGAGATGTGGGAAGAGTCGCTGAACATGATTCCCAAGATATGGGAGTCGGAGACCTTTCATTGGGAGGGGAAGTTCTGGAACGTCCCGCCTCGGGAGGTTCTTCCCAAGCCCTACCAGAAGCCCCACCCGCCCATCTGGGTAGCGGCGCTTCAGCCCGCCACCTACCAGTTGGCCGCAGAGAAGGGTATCGGAGTGATGGCCCTGGGCGTCAACGCCCCTTCAGTTCTGGAACCCCACATCAGCGCCTACCGGGAAACCATCAAAAACGCGAATCCTGTGGGCGCCACCGTCAACAACCAGTGGCTAAGTTCCTGCTTCGGACTTTGCGGTGAGGACGATAAAGCGGTAAAGGAGCTTTGCACTCAGTCATTAAAGACCTTCTTCGGTCCGGGACGGCCCTACTTCCAAGACCAGAAGGACGTTTACAGCAAACTGTTGGATCAATGGGGCGGCGTGCCAGACCACCTGACTCAGAATTTCTCCCGGTACGTGGAAGTGCAGGGAGTCAACGGCGCGCCAAGCAGCGCCGTCGATCTGTCAGGAGGAAACGCCTTGGCCCAGAAAATCTGGGAAGAGTTCGACGCTGAAACCCTGGCTGAACGGGGTGTCATAATCGCAGGGGACCCCAACAGCTGTATCGAATCCTTAAAGCTGCATGAAGCCACGGGTGTAGATCAGATGCAGTTCCTCATGGCCACCGAGACCGTGGGCCATGAGGAGGTGATGAAGTCCATAGAGATGTTCGGCAAGCACGTCATCCCGGCGTTCAAGTAGGACGCTGGAGCATGAGAAGCGGGCCTTTGGCGCACCACCTACTTTAAGTCAGCAACTAGAGGGCCAACCTCGTTCATCAGCAACTCCAGGCACTCGTGCTCCCACTGGGGGTCTTCCGGGTCCTGGGTGATGGCCAGCAAGCTGCCGAACCCGCCAACTTGTTCATAGAGCTTGCGGATGCGGTCGGCACACTCTTGGGGGTCTCCCACGATCCAGATGTTCTCCATCATGTATTCAACGTCCACGGAATCGTCGGGCATATTGGGGTCGATCTTGCAAGCGCCCAGTTGCCCCGAGCCCTGACGGTTGGGTAGCTGGTGCTGGATGTAATTCCGGCCCAGCACCGCATGGGCCCGCTCCCTTGCCTCTTGAGGTGTCTTCGCCACCAGAACGTCCCGGCCGATGCGCCATTCCTGACGGTCAGGCTCTCGTCCGCTGGATGCAGCTCCTTCCTCCACCACTTCCCAGTGCCCTTTGAGATGTTGGGGCGCCAGGTTGGAGCTGCTCATGGGGAACCAACCCCGCTCCCCGGCGACTTTGATGGAGCCAGAGGCCAGAGACGTGGCGGCTACAGCAATCGGCGGGTGAGGCATCTGGTAGGGCTTCATGTAGAGCCCTCGCTCCAGCACCGGGTCCAAAGCGGGCGCGGTGATGTCGAAGTACTTGCCGTGGTAGCTGAACTGTCCTTCTGACTCCCATATCTTCAGGATGATGTCCAGAACTTCGGCAGATCGCTCGCGCACCTCAACTCCCTTGGCCGGGTCCAGGCCGAAGAGTTGCAGGTCGGTGGGAATCGCCCGAGCGCCGATGCCCCAATAGAAGCGGCCCCGTGCCAAGTGGTCCAGCATGGCGATGCGGTGGGCCAGCTCCACCGGGTTATGAATCGAAAGCAGGGTTACGCCGGTGCCGAAAATTATGTTCTCGGTCATCGCCAAGGCTTTGGCGATCAGCAGGTCCGGCGCCGGCGCATTCTCCCAGCGCTCCGTTATATGCTCTCCGATCCAAGCCTCGTGGTAGCCCAGCTTGTCGGCAGTCACAATCAGGTTCAAGTCCCGATCGTAAGAGTCAGCGTAGCTACGGTGGGGCGGATGGAGCGGCATCATGAATAGTCCGAAGTTCATGGTCTTCTCCTCAGTTTGGACCCAGTTAGGCATGGGCCGTGAGTCTGTGGTGATGGTAAGGCGGTCTCTAAGGGGTGTCAAGACAGGAATTTAGACTCGTCACCATCGCAAATCGACAGCCCTACCGGCCTATGCTAGACTGGCCGAAATATATCCAAACTTTCGCGAAAGGAAGTTACGCATGAAGAAGGTCGTAAGCGAAATCAGCGGTGTTGTGTTCAGCCTTCCTTGGCTGGTAGCTAAAGATAACGGTCTATTCGAAGCCGAAGGCATTGACATGGAGTTTGTTAAGGCCATCAGGACCGGCCCGGTGGAGCACACAGAGAATCCGGAAAACGTTAATCCCATCCTGGGCCATGTCGCATTCGAACAGGGTCAGGTTTCCATCTACCGGGCTTGAGAAGAAGGTCAGGTCCGTCGGGCCTACGAGAGTAAACAAGGAGCCAGAATAATCGCGTTGCGTTCCGCGGTGGCCAGCCAAGCCATCATGGTCGCCCCAGATTCGCCCCACAACTATCCGGGAACACTGGGGAACCAAGCCGTGGCAGTTAACTTCCACGCCGGGTCCCACTACGTTGGACTGCGCTTGCTGGAAGGATACCTTCCGAAAGAGAAGATAAAGCTGGTGCACTACGGATCGCCGATCCACCGCTTCGAGTCCATGCTCAACGGGGAGGTTGCCGCCGCAGTGGTGATGGAGCCTTGGATCACCCTGGGCGAGAAGTTGGGCTGCAAGACCGTTGCCGAGGGTCACTACCTGGGCGCGGAGAACGCCAGCGAGGACATGGACGAAGAAACCTTCGCTGCGATCAACCGGGCGGTGGAGAACGCCGTCGACCTGATTAACGCCGACAAGAGGAAGTTCCTACACTACCTTATCGACGACCCCAGCTTCGCGGTAGTCGCCGCCAACTACGGCGGACTGACCCCCGAGGACTTCCACCTGCCCCGCCTGCGCTACACCAAGCCGGCGGTATATACCGACGAGATGGTGGAGGACACCTACAACTGGCTAACCCGTTGGAATCTACTCAGCGACGAGGCTTGCGCCGCCGATCTGGTAGACAACCGCATCGCCGAGCCAGCTTCCGCCGACGACTAGGAGCCCTCACCCCGTCCCCTCTCCCTGAGGGAGAGGAGTGCCGACGATTGGTTCGGAGGCAGGATGGGCATCCTGGGTTCTTGACGAACCAGCACAACCCCGAAGGGAGGTAACTTCCCTTCGGGGTTGTTTTTATCCCAAGCCCTTACACCTAGACCCAAGGAACCTCTGCAGTTCTATTGACATCCCATTGATACGATAGGATAAGACCATCTAGTTCGTGGAGGGATCAGTCATGGCTCTGCCGTTCCGAAAGCGCCCCGGCGTCGCTGTTGTGGAGATTCATGGCGTTATCGGCAATCAAGTAAGGACACCCGTTTACGAGCGCCTATTCGAAAGCATCGCAGAGAGCAAGCGCTACCGGGCCTTGTTGCTGGATATCGATTCCCCGGGAGGATCGGCTTCAGGCTCGGAGGTCCTGCACCACAGTCTGTTGAAGGTGTCAGAAAGCAAGCCCATAGTGGCTTACGTTCGGGGTATCGGAGCATCGGGCACCTACTATCTATGCTCCGCCGCCAGCCGGGTAGTTGCTCTGCCCAGCGCGATGTTCGGCAGCATCGGCGTCATCTACCTACGCCCCATCCTGGAACAGCTGTTGGGCAAAGTAGGCGTGGAGGTTTCCGTCTTCAAAGAGAGCCGGCTCAAGGACATGACCGGGCTCTGGCGCAGTCCAACGCCGGAAGAAGATGCGAAGTTTCAGGGATTGTTGACCTAGATATACGACAATTTCGTTACCGTGGTCGCCCAGGGAAGGTCCTTGGAGGAGTCGGCAGTACGGGAACTGGCCACCGGCGAGGTATTTACCGCCACGCGGGGCAAGGAACTGGGCTTGGTGGACGACTTCGGTGGGTTCGCCGAGGCTTTGGATATCGCTGCCCAGTTGGGCGATGCCCGCCCACGGCCCCTGTGGGTAAGACCCAAACGTCCCTTCTCCGCAAGATTGCTAGGCCGGGCGAACAGCCAACAGGCGGGTATCTCCGTGCTAGCTAATCAGTTCCAGCGGCTTATGGGCGGGGGGTTCTACTTCCTGGAGCCATCCTACTTGATCGGGGATTACATGGGGAGCCGGATTAGATCCGGCACTTCAACGATAAAAGTCGCGAACTACGGGCGGCGGTCAATGGAGTGTTTGGTCGAAAGTAGAACGCAGACCGCACGTGTAGTTAAGCGTAGCTCCGCGTCTCCAAGTCGTCATCGTAGGCTTCGTTGGGCACTGGAAAGCTAACGTTTGTACGGAGGCGGAAGGTCCATCGCTCCATAGCCCTCGACCCCATCCCGATCAAGATTGAAGGCGATCGCCAAGCCCAACCCAGGGCGAGAATAAAAGAAATCACAACCAACATCAGGACAATTGTCACGGCCAAGATCCAGGGCTGTGAGTCCATAACCTACTCCTCAGGTACCCCAGTATCAGAGAAAACTACGGTGTCTTCCCTCATGAGACTATTCAACCATCAAGAGGAGACTAAAACATGAGGGCAGGCACCTAAGGCTATTGAGGTGGGAATGAAACTCGGGGGTTGAAGGTTAAGTTTGGAAGAACCGAGGACATCCGGCGGCGGGCCCAACCCATACCAGGAGCGACGAGAAGGAAGGGGGCCAGGGCAAACGTAGGAAAAACAAAGAAAGCAAGAACAAGCCAACGATTCAAGTCTAACATCACAACCACCACCCAAATAAAAGAAAGAAGATTCAGTTATGTTAATGGTGACGGCGATTCGGTGCCACGGTGATGTCAGCCGGATTTCGATGAGTTTGGGCTGCTGGATACGGTAAATTTATCCCGCTAACTGCCCTCCAATCCCTTGGCCTCCTGCCACAGAGACTCCTTCTCAATCAGCGGCAGGCCGTTGAAGTCTTTACCCCGTTGATTGGCCAGCTCCTCCATCTGAAGATACCGGCCCTGAAAGCGCCGGTTGGCCTGGCGCAAGGCGTCCTCGGCGTGGATGTTCATCCAGCGGGAAAGGTTAACCATGGTGAACATCAGATCGCCCATCTCATGCACCTTTTCTTCATCGGTTACCGCCGCGCGAAGCTCTTCCACCTCCTCGGCCACCTTGTCCAACACGCCGGAGATGTCCTCCCATTCGAAGCCGGCCCGGCCCACCCGGTCCTGCATCAACTGAGCGTAGGTCAAAGCGGGAAGCTCACCGGGGATGCCTTCCACCGGCGACTTCTTGATTCCTTCTTTCGCCCGCTCGGCCGCTTTCAACTGTTCCCAATTGGCCTCCACCTCGCTGGCGTCCGAGGCGGCGCCGTCGCTGAACACGTGGGGATGACGGCGTATCAGTTTCTCGTTTATGCGGGTCAGCACGTCCGTCAGCGAGAACTCCCCAGCTTCCCGGGCAATCACGGAGTGGAATGCAACCTGCAACAACAGGTCCCCCAGTTCTTCGGATAATCCCTTCGGGTCGCCCTTATCTATAGCTTCCAAAACTTCGTATGACTCTTCCAGCAACGTCCTCTTCAGGGACTCATGGGTCTGTTCCCGGTCCCAGGGACAACCCCCCGGAGCGTGGAGCGTTTCTACGATGTCCATGAAAGTCTGGAAGCTGCCCAGGTCACCTTGAGGAATCTGTTTGTTGCTCATGGACGAATTATAGGCGTGGGCAGCGTTGCTTCACAAGACAACGGATGATACCTTTAGCATCACCCATCTGGAGTTAGGATGAACCGGTTAGCCTGGATACCAACCTTTCTTTTCATCTTCGCCGTGCCCCTGTTTCTGGTCACCGCCAGCGTGACTTGGGCTTTCAACGACCCCGGCGTCTATAACCGGGGATTCCAGAAATACCGCATCTCACTGACATCCGGCATCACCGAGGAAGATCTTCGCCAGGTCGGCGGCCAGATCAGACACTACTTCAACTCCACTGATGAGCCTCTGCTGGTGAACACCCAGGTATATGGTGAAGATCGAGAGCTTTTCAACCAGCGAGAGGTCCAACACATGCGCGACGTCAAGCGGCTGGTGTGGTGGGTCTACGCCGCAGCTATCGTGTCGGGCATCTACTTGCTGGCGGCTACGGCTTGGGGAGCGGCCGTCTATCAGCGGGGCTTTTTAGATGTCCTGGCCCAACGAGTGATTCGGGGTGTGGCGCTGATGGTTGTTTTAGTGGTGTTTGTGGGGGTCTTTGCGTTGGCGGGATTCGATACTCTTTTCTTGAGATTTCATCAATTGGCTTTTGCCAACGACCTCTGGCAACTGAACCCACGACGAGATTACCTGCTAATCATCTTCCCTCAGGGGTTCTGGTTCGATGCGACCATGAGAGTAGTCGCATTGACGGTGGCTGGAGCGGTGGCATTAACGTTGATCGCCGGGGGCCACCTACTGTGGCAGCGTAAAACTGGGAGAGGAAGTGTTCAGTAGGGACGCGCTACTTTAAGGAAGAGACCGCAGTAGAAAGGCCCGCCGCCCCAAGGATGAACATCATTCGGGGCGGCGGAGTTAGAGATTTGTTACCAGACGTGCTGGACCGCTACCGGCTAGTGCCCGCAGCCGCAACCACCGCCGCAGCATCCGCCGCCACCCATGGGAGGCAATGGACTGTAGCCGGTGTCGCCGGACGAATCGCTTCCGGACACAGCAGCGAAGACCGAGATGATTCGCTTGGCCGGTTGCTCGCAATTGGGACAGTCGGCTCCGCTAGAGCTCATCGACTGCAATTTGTCGAACTTATTCTCACAGGTCGGGCAATGGTATTCGTATATAGGCATGCCTGAACCTTCCTTACCTAGAGATTTCGGACCGAGTTCGCTTCCTTGAATTTAACTGAAGGGGGCGAAGGTCGTCAAGTAATGCCCACGTATCGCCCAGTAAAAGCTACAACCGTCATTCTGGCGCAGGCCGGAATCCATCCAAGCACCGCTTTCAAATTCCACGCCTATTCCAGCCAACCTACTGGATTCCCGTCTGCACGGGAATGACGAGGGGTCTCCGCCAAACTCCGTCATTCTGGCGCAGGCTGGAACCCATGAACTTTCGGGACTTTGAAAGTCATTTCCGGATAGACGGGCTGAATCTCGAGGCTTATCCTAAATCCATGACAAGCATAGAAGCGCCTCAAATACTGGTTGATCAAACTTGCTGGCAATCGGTCCTGGAACGAGACCGGCAGAGCGACGGCAGGTTCGTTTACGCGGTCAGGTCCACCGGGATATATTGCCGCCCTTCCTGCCCCAGCCGGAAGCCCCGGAGAGAGCAGGTCTCCTTTTTCCCAAACGCCGACGCCGCGCAAGAACAGGGATACCGGCCTTGCAAACGATGTCGTCCCGAAGAAACATCAGGCGAAGACACGGACACCCGGTTGGTCCGCTTGGCACATGCATATTTAGCATCCGGCCATCCTGAGCCGGTCGGTCTAGAACAGGTGTCCGCCCAAGCCGGCGTAACTCCAACCCGGCTACGCAAGGCGTTCAAGAACGTTACCAGCTTGAGCTTCAGCCAGTTCGCCGACGCTCGCCGGTTGGACCAGCTAAAGACCCGGTTGCAGAAGGGTCAGGACGTAACCAGCGCTTTGTACGACTCCGGATACAGCTCCACCAGCCGCCTGTATGAGAAAGCCCCGGCCCAATTGGGCATGACGCCGAACACGTATCGAAAAGGTGGACAGAACGTCGAGATAACCTACGCCGTCATTGACTGGTCTCTGGGTCAGATTCTGGTAGCGGCCACGGATAAAGGTGTCTGCGCCGTCCGTCTGGGAGACGATGCCGCCACCCTTGAATCCGATCTAAAGAAGGAGTACCCCAACGCCAGCTTGGAACGGGACGACGGGCAGCTCCATGATTGGGTAGGCTTGATGCTGGTGACGCTGGAAGGTCACCCAGCCACCCATTCCCTGCCCCTCGACGTGCAAGCCACCGCCTTCCAACGGCGGGTCTGGCAACACCTGATGACGATTCCCCGAGGCGAAACCCGGACCTACAGACAGGTGGCTGAAGCTCTAGGCGAACCCAGATCTACTCGTGCCGTGGCCAACGCCTGCGCCGCCAACCCGGTGGCCTTGGTAGTGCCGTGCCACCGGGTGATTCGCCAAGATGGTGGCCTGGGCGGCTATCGCTGGGGACTGGAACGGAAATCAGCCCTTCTGGAAGAGGAATCAATAACCGAGTCGGATTAGTCCGTCTGCCCCCTATCCGTCGCATAGCCAAGCCGGGTCACCATCGCCCAAGCTGCAGCTGTTTGATTGATACTCCGGATGGCCTTCTATCCAAACGTGTATGAATCATAGGCGTCGGTATCAACCAATGGTTCAAGAAATGATGGCTTCTTGTGCATCAGAAATTACGTTGTTCTGGCATAAGTGATATCGTCCCTGCCCCAACCCAGAGCCGCTTGACACCCCCAACCCTAGGTGGCAGACTACCTTGACTGCCTGGTGGCTACCGCCAGCATCCCGGGTCCGAGGCTAACCTCGACCCGTACAAACGAACGACAGGAGGAAATCATGGCAGGCTCCAAGATTGAAATTAGGGAAAACGGTCCTTTGCGCGTCTACGCACCTTTCGAGATGGTAGACAAAGACGGTAATACGTATACCTTGCCAGAAGGCGAGTTCGTCAGCATCTGCCGCTGCGGCATGTCCCAGAACAAGCCTTTCTGCGACACCGCTCATCGTGCTAATGAATGGAAAGGCGAGAGCGCAGCCAAGTAACTAGCGCCTAGCCGGCGGTCCCAAGGGTGCTAGTGATTTAGTAACTCCCTGGACCGGGTACTGCCGGAGACACAAAAAAGGCCGGGGCAGATGGTGTTCAAAAAACAACCTGCTCCGGCCTTTTTTATTTTGCCTCTAAGGATGGCCGCATCAAGCGGCTAGAATCATCGCCCGCGATAGATGGGTTTGATCGACCGTACTGACTCCAACCGCTGCTCGGCGATCCGGTCGGCGGCCCGGGATGTGGAAATCTCTTCCGTTTTCGAGACGTGGGCCACCTGTGACATGAGTTCGTAGATCCTCTCCGTCTTTTCCCGTGCACGGTCAGCGCTATAGGTTGCGCCGATCTCCGCCGACACGTTGATGATTCCACCGGCGTTAATCAAGTAGTCGGGCGCGTATAGAACCCCGCGCCGGTGCAACTCTTCGCCATCGGCTTCGGTCAGCAACTGGTTGTTGGCCCCGCCGGCCACGATTCTCGCCTTTATCCGGGGGATGGTGTCCGGGTTAATCACTCCTCCGAGGGCACAGGGGGAGAAGATGTCGCAATCCACATCGTATATCTCGTCCGGGGCCACCACTTCCAATCCCAATTTTCTGCCCCGGTCCATAGCCTCTTCATTGATATCGGTGACCACGATGTGGGAGTCTTCTTTTATCAGATGATGGGCGGTATAGGTTGCCACCTTCCCGAACCCCTGCATCGCAACCCTTTTCCCCTTTAAGGAGTCGTTACCCCAGACCTCCTTGGCAGAGGCTTTCATGCCCATGTAGATACCCAGACCGGTCATGATAGACGTGTCGCCACTACCGCCCATGTTGATGGGCAAGCCGACAACGTAATTCGTTTCCTGGCTGATGTACTCCAGGTCCCGTCCGGTGCTGCCGACATCGGTCGTGACTAAATACCGGCCTCCCAAAGTGTTTAGGAAGCGGCCAAAGGCCCGCATCAAAGCCTCGGTTTTCTGCGTATGGGAGTCCGCGATGATAACCGCCTTACCGCCACCTAAAGGAAGGTCAGCCACTGCGGACTTATATGTCATGGCCCGGGATAAACGCAGCACGTCTCGTATCGCCAATTCCTCGGTCTCATAGGGCCAGATACGGAGCCCCCCGCAAGCCGGGCCTAACGTTGTGTCGTGAATCGCGACCATGGCTTTCAGACCCGTCGCCGGGTCGGACCACATCACCAGCTGCTCGTAGCCGTAGGACCCCATGTAATCGAATATCTTCACAGATCAACCTCCTGATTTAGGGCAGCTACGATAGAATCACTAGAATCACCGGAACGGCCCTAAAAAATTAGATGCGCGTTGCCGGAGGATGGACCAAACTTGGTTGAAAACCACCAGGTACGCCACGAATTCCTGCCACATATTAATTATAAACCAATGCTTGGGACTCCAAAACTTTGCCTCCCTTTGATTCGGGCCATCGGCAAAAAAGGGAGGTGGAGCGGAAACGCTTTAGGGGTTATAATCCCCGCTAAGCAGCCCCTCGCCCTAACTTCACTAAATCGGCGATCGGGGCTATAAAGGAGGAAGCGAAGCATGACACAGCAAGTAATGCATGCCCAGATGGGGGGCGAGACCGGCGGCGCCGAGGAGCTGATCCCAGCGGGCGCGGTCACCTTCGGCCTGGAGTACCGCACTCTCCACGGCGGTGAAGAAGAAGGCGTTTGCATCCACGTATATGGCAACGCGATTGCCGGAGACGATAAAGAGTTGCTCCGCTTTGACTGCTTCAGGGTGGCGCCTCACTACCACTACCGCAACTCAACGATTAAGAAGAACGACCGGCTGATGCTGGACTTCACCGCTGAAGGCGATGCCTTGGCCTGGACGATCGACAAAATCAAAAACCGGTTGCCCATCATGCTGCTTCGGTGCGAGGCTGATGACATCGCCCGCGACATCGATCAGAAAGACGTTGACGCCGCGCTGCCCAAGATTGTGGCTTGGGCCGAGACCAAGACCCACCGCCGGGCTTAACCGGACCTTCGCAACGTTACCGATGAAGAAGGCTCCCATGTGGGAGTCTTCTTTCATTTTTGCTCTAATTTCGCAGCTTCGCCTTAGACTGGAAAGGCTTCCAGATGTTAGAATCCTCAGCAATGGCCGCCAAGGTCAAACAGGAGGATGCATGCCACAGCAATATTCCCAGCCGCCGGAGATGTCCATCGACCCCAGCAAGACCTATACGGCGGCCATACGCACCGGACACGGCGTAATCACCGTAGACCTATTGGCTTCTGACGCGCCGGCCACGGTCAACAACTTTGTATTCCTGGCGAAAGAAGGCTTCTATACCGACGGCAAGTTTCACCGGGTAATCAAAGATTTCATGATTCAAGGAGGCTGCCCCACCGGAGACGGCACCGGCGGCCCCGGCTACCGGTTCAACGACGAGCCGGTGACCCGTCAATACACGAAGGGCACGTTGGCCATGGCCAACGCAGGGCCCAACACCAACGGCAGCCAGTTCTTCATCGTTCATGGCGCCAACGCGGGCCTACCGCCCAACTACACCATCTTCGGCATGGTTTCGTCGGGCGCTGAGGTCTTGGACGCGCTGGCCAATGTAGAAGTGACATCCGGAGGCAGCGGAGAGCGCTCCACTCCCGTGGCGACTCAGGTGATTGAAGGAATAGACATCACCGAGAGTTAAGCGCTTCATATAAAGCTAAAGCGCGATGGGGGGCGCGGGCTTTCTCAGGGTTATCGGGTAGTCCGGCCGGACTCGACCCACATTTGGTACACCCGGTTCTTGGTCATGCCCAAAGCATCGGACACTTGGGCCACGGCGTCCTTAGCTCTCACCCCATCCTTGCGAAGGGACGCTAACCGCTGTCCGGCTTCCTCTAATTGGTCATCTGTTGGTCCCGACGCCGCTGCGGTGGGCGTAACGCCACGAATCACCAGAACGAACTCGCCCCGGGGCTCGCTGAAATGGGCCAGAGCCTCCGAGGCGGTACCCCGGAACACCTCTTCATACAGCTTGGTAAGCTCCCGGCATACCGACATTTCCCGCTCGCCCAGCACCGCCAGAATGTCCCGCAGCGTGGCCTTCAGGCGGTGGGGTGCTTCGAATACCACCAGAGTATGGGTCGACTCAGTTAACCCTTCCAACTTGGCCCGGCGCTCCCGAGCTTTTCGGGGCAGGAACCCCAGGAAAAGGAATCCATCGCCAGACATGCCGGACATGGACAGGGCCGTAGTAACTGCCGAAACGCCGGGCACCGCTTCCACCTGAAATCCCGCGGCAGCGGCCTGCGCCACCAAATCGGAGCCAGGATCGCTCACGGCCGGCATCCCGGCGTCGGTCACCAACGCCAGGTCACCCGAGCCCAAGTCTTCCAATAACGCCGGAAGACGTTGGTGCTGGTTGTGCTCGTTGTAGCTGACCATGGGAACGTGGATGCCCAGGTGGCTCAACAAACGCCGGGTCACTCTAGTATCCTCGGCCGCGATCAAACTCACCTCCCCCAGGATCCGAGCCGCCCGGGGGGTAAGGTCTTCCAGATTGCCTATTGGAGTGCCTACTACGTAAAGTTTGCCCATTGTTCCAGACGATCCACCATCGCTATTGCGCCCACCTTGGAGGGCCGGTAAGCTCTATTAGGCTATATCACCAGCTAGATTATACCGCCGCCGGAGTGCTCGCTGGGAAAGGTTATATAAGGAGATAAAATGGCTAATCTCACCGGTGGACACCTGTTCATCCGTTGCTTGAAGCAGGAAGGCATTCAGAAGGTCTTTACTATAGTAGGGGACACTATATTGCCCTTGGTGGACGCCGCTGCCGATGAAGGCATCGAGTTCATTGACACCCGTCATGAGGGCGCAGCGATGCATATGGCCGACGGCTACGCCCGGATAACCGGACAACCCGCGGTGGCCATGTTCACCGGAGGGCCGGGTTACGCCAACGCCATCTCCGGTCTCCCAGCTATCTTCACCTCGGAAACTCCAGTCATTTTCGTCGCCGGGGCCGCCGAGCTTCCCGAGAAGGGGATGACCACCTTTCAAGAGATCGACCAGGTAGCCATGGCCGCGCCGGTCAGCAAGGGCTCTTGGATGATTCACGACCGCCGCCGCATCCCCGAGTTCGTGGCCACCGCCTTCCGCACCGCCATGTCGGGCCGGCCGGGGCCGGTGCACCTGACATTGCCCATCGATATTCAGGAGCAAGAGATATCCGAGGACGAGCTACCCCAGTACCTTCCCCAGGAATACCGGGCGATGGGCCGCAGCCAGGCCGATCCGTCGTTGATCGATGAGGCCGCGTCACTTCTCAGCCATGCCCAAAAACCAGTGATTATAGTAGGAAACCCCGGCCGCTACTCAATCTCATCGGAACAGATGGAGAAGCTGGCCGAAACCACCGGCATCCCGGTGTTCACCGTGGAGCAGGCCCGAGGATTATTGGACGACGAGCATCCCCTGTGTTTCGGTTACGCCGACGGATCTCTGAATCCCACCGCCCGCCGGTTCCGCGAGGCAGATGTCGTCCTGTTGCTGGGCAAGCGGTTGGACCATCGGTACCGTTTCGGCCAGATATTCGGCGCCGACGCTAAGCTCATCCAGGCAGACCCCTCTCCTGCGGAGATTGGACGCAACCGTGGCGTGACGGTCGGCCTGCTTGGCGACCTGGGAGCTATCGTGGACCAAATCACCGCAGCGGCGGCCAAAGGCAGCAAGCCGAACGTCTCTTCCTGGGTAGAGCAACTAGAGCAGGACCGAAAGGCCTGGAACGATGAACTGGAATCCAAAGCCACCGGTGAAAGCCCGATGCACCCGTTGGACATATTCACCAGGATCCAGCACTTGATCGACAAAGACACTATCATCGTCATGGACGGCGGCGACTACGTGCAGTGGGGCCGCTCTTATCTGAAGGCGCGAATGCCGGGCCGGTTCATCCGCCTGGGACCCCTCAGCCACCTGGGAGCCGGCATACCTTACGGCATGGCCGCCAAGCTTGCCCATCCCGAGAGCAAAGTTCTGGTATTCATCGGCGACGGCGCATTCGGCTTCTATCCCATGGAGTACGACACCTGCATCCGGCACAACCTACCTATCACGACAATCATGGGCAACGACGCTACCTGGGGCATCGACAAGACTTTCCAAGTGGCCTACTTCGACCGGGCGGTAGCCACCGACCTCCGGTCGGTCCGGTACGACAAGATGGTGGAAGCCATCGGCGGATATGCCGAATACGTCGAGAATCCCAACGACGTCGCTCCGGCGGTGGAACGGGCGCTGGGCTCCAACCTTCCATCGCTGGTCAACGTGATTGTAAGATCAGGCGCCAGCCCCTTGGCCGACGCTATGATTGCCCGGCGCCGCGGGCCTTAAATCTGCCTGACATAGCGAATAATCATATGTGAGGGCTATGCGCGACTGATTCCGTAACCAATGCGTCGAATATCAGATAATTAGATAAGTTTCTCAAATCGCTGGTGCCACACTCTTGACATTTGCACCTAGGATGTTTAATCTTCCCAGAAGAACTGGGTGACTCATTTAGGCAATAATTAAACCTGGAGGAAAGGTTATGCTGAAGATAGGCCACGAAGTAGTCCGTCCGGGCGTTAGGTTGGGAGATCCCACCTATACGATTCCCGTGCCCGAAGAGCTAGCAACCGTACCGGGGATTCCCCTAGACGATCGGCAGGTCGACTGGTACGCGAAGGAATATCCCCTGGAAAGCATGAACATTACTGAGCGATCATCCCGCGACTGGGCCAACGGTCTGCGTGACCAGCACGCTGAGATGCGAGAGATTCGCAAAGAGCACGAAAAGTTGAACCGGGCATTGATTATGTCTGCCCGCGCCACTGCTGACATCGAACCCACCGCAGAGCCCACCGGCGAAGACCTGACCGAAGCCATCAAAGAAAAGGCTCGGGAGTTGGGCTTCATCGAAGTAGGCATCACTTACTTCGACCACCGCTACACGTTCAGCAGTAAGAAGGAACACACCACTTACTATCCGAACATCATCTGCTTGGCTTACGAGCAGGACTTTGAGCCCACCCAGACGATTCCCAGCGTAGACGCTGAGATCGTTCACTCCAGCACCTACCGGACGGAGGGCGCCGCAGCCTTGGAGCTGGGCAACT
>CAXEOX010000043.1:0-23976 GCA_963997925.1 uncultured bacterium | reverse complement strand
TTTCAGCCAGTTGTGACACAGATACTTTCGTATTGCTGATGTACGGTCGATTTTCCCTGGAATCAGCTGTGGCCGCGGGGCGAATGACTGCGGAGGGTAATCAGGGCCTGATGACTGGCTTCGACCAGTGGTTGGCTGGGCATTAGACTCAACGTCCCGGAATCAAAGCTCTAAGTCATCATTCCTTGCCTGGACATCCGCCTGCGCCACGCCTTGCGCATGCCCAGGGCAACTCCGCCTTATTCACCCTCATCTGCCTATTAGCATGGTATTATTATTGCGTTCTCGCCGGAAGCTCTATCTATCGATGCATTACCAAACAGATTCCGGTGTAATTAGCTGAAAACGCAAACATTACCCTAATCTTGTTCAAAGGCGGGTGTGAGATATGGCGACGAAACTCTTGCTGGAGACGACAGCCCCCTTCCAGGGACTTCCCGAGTTGGTGGCCTATAACGAGGGGCTTTTTGAGGCGGAAGGTCTGGACGTGGAGTTCATGGAGCGAGGCCAGAACGCTCCCAAGGGAACCAATACCAACGCTACTAATCCCAACTTGCTAAGCCCGTTTATGGGCCATGCCAGCACCTTCGAGACCGGTCAGGCCGGCATGTACAACGCCTGCGAGTGGGGTAACTACCGCAGAGTACAAGACACCAACGTGCAGGGCCGGCAACTGGGAAGACGGTCCATCGTGGCGTACGGTGCTCTGGTTGTCGCTCCAGATTCGACAATATACACGCCGCAACAATTGGCCAACAAACTGATCGGAGTGCCCTATTTCGCCGGCACCCATTACTTGTGCCTGTTGATGCTTGAGGGATTCCTGCCCCGTGATCTCATCAAAACCTGCCTGGCGCCCAACGGGTCCGGCACGCGTTACCGCTCGCTCATGAATGGTGAGATCGACGCAACGACGCTGACCGAGCCGTACATAACCGTGGCCGAGAAGGCTGGCTGCCGGATAATGGTGCTGTCTCCCTTCCACGGAACGGAAGTGGCCAATCCAGGCGTGGACACGGAAACATATGCGGCGTTCAACCGGGCGGTCAAGATAGCCGTCGGGCGCATAAACGCGGATAAACGGAAATACCTTCAGTACTTCATCGACGCCTATAAGTCGGACCCGGAAGTCGCCGCCCTGACGGTGGACGATCTAAACCCGAGCCGCCTGCAAGTGGTGGAGCCAGCTCCCATCCCCGAGGAAGAACTACAGCGTACCTACGAGTGGATGCTGGGCTGGGACATGCTGGACGGCGGCACCGGCGCCGAAGACCTGGTAGACGGACAGAAACAAACTGAGGCACATGATTTAGCGGCAAGCAGCGATTAAGCCGATAGATATACGAATCCCGGTTTAAATCGCTCCTCGGCTTATAATCCGGAAAAGCAGAAGGCCCGCAGGATATATCCTGCGGGCCTTCCATACGCCATCTTTTATTCTCTCCGCAGAAATCTGCGGGGGCGTAACAGACTAAGCCATGGGCGAGAATTCGGCGGGAATCAGAATCTTGTTTTCCTGCTTGATCCTGCCCGGAGCGCCCGACGGCCAATTCGACAGCTTGGTGGCTTCCTTCCGCGCCCTTTCCCGGTCGTCCAGGTCTTTGTAGGGCCAGACGTGGCACCAGCGATTCAAGTTGCCCAACTCGGTGTACATACCGGCGGCCAACGGCGAGACCTTCTCACGGTCAGGGATAGCCTCGCCCCACTTGCGGAGCAATTCGGGTATCGAGCCCGGCTCGTAGGTGTAGATCCGCATCTCATAGATGCCGCCCAGCTTCTGTCCGCCGCCCATGGGGCGCATGAACTCGGCCGGGGTCCAGATCTCCGAGTTCTGGTTGATGATGTTGCCACCGCTGTTGGGAGGCCAATGAGCGTCTTTGGATGCCTCGGCCCGGATGCGATTCCGCTCTTCCATGTTCTCGTAGGGCCAGACGTGAATCACCTGGTTAAGAGGACCGATGTCGGTGTGCCAGAAAGCGGCCAGGGGGGAATACTTCTCCCGGTGGGGCAAGGACTCGCCAAATGCTTTCTCAAAATCGGCCACGGTTCCCGGTTTCATATCGTAGGTACGGACTTCGTAAATCATGGAATCTCCTTTTCCGCTTTGAGTCTGCTCCCGTTCACCGCAACCGCAGATAATCTCGATACCCAGGAGTGGGCATAGTGTAGCAAAGACATGCCCTTACGAGCAAACGCGTCCGTGATAATGCATTTGACTATGCTCTGAGGATGTTGGTAGCATCGTCGGACACATCAGAGAGTTGATACTCATAGGCGGAGTTGAAATGAAGACCAGCACGTCACGAATATTGACCACCCATACCGGCAGCCTGCCCCGCAACGAGGCGATGCAGGACCTTCTGCGCACCCGGCAGGACCGTCTTGAGTTGGACATGGACGTTTTCGCCGCCGAAACCGAGAACGCCGTCGCCGAAGTCACCCAGAAACAGATGGACATCGGCATCGATGTTATCAACGACGGAGAGCAGGGCCGAGCCCAATACGCCACCTACGTCAAAGACCGCCTGACCGGCTTCGATGGCGAATTGAAGAACCGGGCCCGCCGCCGCTTGGACGACGAGGAGTTCCCCGAGTTTGCCGCACGCCAAGGCCCATCATCCCGGTATATCCCCCAGCCGGCCTGCACTGGACCCATCGCTTGGAACGACTGGCCCGCCGTCCAAAGGGACATCGACAGGCTCAAGGCGGCAGCTGAAAAGGCTCAGGCGGAAGAATTCTTCATGACCTCCGCCTCTCCCGGCGTCATCGCCAACTTCCTGCCCAACGAATACTATGCCGACGAAGAGGCCTACCTCTACGCTCTCGCCGAAGTCATGAAGGATGAGTACAAGGCAATCGCGGACTCGGGATTGCTCCTGCAATTAGACTGTCCCGACCTCGCCATGACCCGGATGTCCCAGTTCTCCAATCTATCCGACGATGAGTTCGTGAAGATTGTCGAACTGCACGTCGAGGTCATCAATTACGCATTGCAGGGCATCCCTGAGGACCGGACCCGGCTGCATCTCTGCTGGGGCAACACCGAAGGCCCCCACCACCACGACATCCCCCTCAAGTCGATAGTCAATGCCGTGCTGAAAGCCAGACCCATGGGCCTGTCCTTCGAGGGCGCCAACCCCCGTCACGCCCACGAATGGAGGGTCTGGGAAGACATCAAGCTTCCCGAAGGCAAGGTCATCATCCCCGGGGTGCTGGACACCACCACCAACTTCATCGAGCATCCGGAATTGGTAGCCGAACGCATCGTGCGCTACGCCAACATCGTGGGCAAGGAAAACATGATGGTGGGCAACGACTGCGGCTTCGGCACCTCGGCTTGGGGCAGAAAAGTGGAAGCCCGAGTCTCCTGGGCCAAGATGCAGTCCATGGTTGAGGGGGCGAGGCTGGCGTCACGGGAACTTTGGTAGGAGCCCGCACTCCCGGCCCTCTCCCTTATGGAGAGGGGTGACTACTGGCCTGGAATCCTACTTACGCTGAAACCGGATCAGGTTAGAACCACCCCATATTTACACTAACGTGAGGTTAGCCGAATCATGCCTTACCAAGAAGCCACCGCCAAACTTCAAGAATTGATGCAGAGAAGGGACCGGGTGTTGAGCGTGATGCATCCACCCAGCGCATCTTTGGCTCGCGTGATGGAAGCCGCCGGAGCGGAAGCTGGGTTTGTGGGCACCAGCGGGGTTGTGGGCTCATATACGGGCATGGAGGACGTGGGGACCGCGACTCTCAGCGAGTGCATCTTGATCGCGGGATGGATCGCCCGGGCTGTTAAATTTCCGGTGATACTGGACGGAGACACCGGTCACGGCGGCGTGATGGCGGTGCGGCGGATGGTGGAAGACTGCATCAAAGAGGGTATCGCCGGCGTCCGCATCGACGACCAGCCCATCGAAGGCAAGCGAGGCACCGGCACGGCGGGCATGGAAGTCGAGTCCTTGGAAGTAGTCCTAGCCCGGTATCAGGCGGCCGTGGAGCGCAAGCGGGAACTGGACCCCAACTTCGTGGTCATCGCCCAGTGCTACACCGGGGAAGCGGCCAACGGAGGCTATGCCGAGGCTTTGGACCGGATGAAGGCATATAAGGAGATCGGCGGGGTCGACTGGGTCCAGTTCACCGCTCCTCGCGTCGTTGACGAAGTCAGGAGAGCGCGGGAAGCCGTGGAAGGCCCTTTCTCCATCATGCAGGGATTCATGAATACGCCATTAACCAACGACGAATTGTTGGACCTAGGAATCAACATCGCCTGGGTCCCCCAACCAACCCACCTAGTCACCTACGTCGCCCTGCACGACTACGTTAAGGACTTCATGGAAAGAGGCAGCGTCGCCTACCAGGACTTCCGTGAAGCCCACAAGGACAACCCTTACGTTAGCGGCGAGCTGAAGATCGGCGGCGCGGAAGTGGCCAAGCAACGGGAACTAGAGGAGAAATACTTCTCCGCCGAGGCCATGGAGAAATATCAGCGCTCGACCGGGCGGGAGTAAAGGTCACCCTTAACGAACTATTCAGTGACATAGGCCGGAGGGTAAGTCATGGCGAAGAACGGTTACAAGATATTCGATTCGGACACCCACGTTGGTCCCCAGGCCGACATCTTGGCCCAGTACATGACTGCTGGAGACTTGGAAAGGCTCAAAGCATTTGACGGCTTCTTGCGGAAAAGCAGCACGACGGGCCATTCAACCTACAATTTCAACACTCGCAGCTACACCCGGCGTTTGGGCCAACCGGAAGCCCAGGAGTCGGACCCCAGGGAATACATGACCGGGTTCACCGCCCAACACAGGCGGCCGCCCAATCCGCTCCAGGAAGACGACCCCGCCGAGCGTATCAAGGACATGGACTTGGAGGGCGTAGACGTTAACCTGCTGCTGCCTTCGGGTTGGTTCGGCGTCTGGACTTCCCAGCCGGACACAGCATTGGAAAACGCTTTCTATGAAGCCTATCACCGTTGGATGGAAGACTACTGCGCCCCCTTCCCCGACCGTCTTACCGGGGTCATCCTATGCTCCGCCCGGGATGTGGAAGCCGCAGTGTCGGAGATTGACCGGTGGGGGAAGGCCCGATGGCCCATGGCCGTGTTCGTTTACGCTCCCTACGGCATGCCTCTGGACCATCCGGACCTGGAGCCCATCTGGGCCGCCGCCGCTGGCTACGACCTCTCGATCCTGATGCACACCTTCACCGTCGCTCCACCCTACGCTCCCGGCGGCCTGGACACCTGGGACAACTTGTGGCTGCAGCGCTCCGCCGCCCATCCCTGGTGCGGCATGCGTAACATGGCGTCGGTCATCGGGTCGGGCGTGATGGACCGGTATCCGGACCTGCGTGTAGGAGTTCTCGAGGCGGGACATGGCTGGCTGCCCTTCTGGGTGAAGCGGTTGGACGAGCACCAAATATCCATCCCAACCGCCTTGCCAACCCTGAAGAATACTCCCAGCGAATACGTCTCTAGCGGGCGTTATTTCCAGAGCATCGAGATGTCGGAAGGACAGGAGGTCACCAAGAGCGTCATCGACATTCTGGGAGAGGACATCCTGATGTATGCCTCCGACTACCCTCACGGCGAAAGCTGGTTCCCCATTTCGGTGGACACAGTGATGGCGTGGGACGGTATTCCGGAGAGCGCGAAGAAGAAGCTATTCTGGGACAATGCAGTGCGGTATTACGGGAGGTATAGCTCTGGGTAGACTGGCGAGGCTAGGAGAGGCGAGTTATCGAAATGCCAGGCCCACTACCGCCCCGCCAAGCGCCGTCTTTTGCTGGCTTTCCGGGTCTCGATGATGTACAGCTTGTTCCGGTCACGCTCCGTCATGGGCGGGTCGGAGATCCATTCGTGGAAAGCCATCACCTGCGTGCCGATCGCCGTTAGAACAGCGTTATTCCGTAGATGCGCGCACATACGGACGAACGTGCTGATATGGGGGGTTCGACGGGATTCAATTCGATTTGCCCGTCAGCGGCATCGTTGAGTTGCTCGACGGGCTTAGATTCTGTTTTAACGTGAGTGGTAATCATAGTGCCATTCTAGTCCTGTCCCGCAACTAAGCCAACCTAAATACTAGAGTCCCTGCCAACTATTGGAGTCCATGACTTGAGCCCAGCGGCTGTAGAAACGGCGATGGTTCGCTTCGCTCAGCCGGAAATCGCTGGCCCACGCTTTCAACTCGTCGTCATACCGCTCGTGGCCCAGACCCATCTGCATGTTCAGATCGTACTTTCGGGACACCACTCCCCGGCACGTTTGCGTGCACTCCTGCCAGTTGTCCATGTCGTCCTGCTCAAAGGTGCCCGACGGGCCAAATCCCCTGATGCTGGCCAGCCTGAACTGGTCTTTTATGTGGTCCGGCGCGGCTTTATCGGCGAAGATCCAAGACCACACTTCGGTTTTGTCCGGCCCCTTGGGGTGCCAAACTCGAAAGGTGGAAGAAGCAGCGCGGAGCATGGACAGGTTGGGAAACATAGTCGCGGCGATGGGATTAACTCTGGTGAATCGCTTCCCCAAGCGCTGCGTAACCTCGGCGCGGACCTGAGCCTCGTACTCCAGGATGGCGGGTTCTGGGGGAATGGACACGTCTTCGGGGCCGATGGCGATGACGCAGTGGCCGTTGCCCGGCGAGAGGACCGTTCCCTCGGTGGCTGGACTCACCCGGAAGTCACCGGCGAATCCGGTCTTGATGGCTGATAAGTGACTCCAAGAGACGTGGTAGCTGTCCCCGGCGAAGTTCTCGGCCGGCAGCTTCCAGTTGGAGGGTATAGTCCACTTCTGCACGCCCCCCACCACCTCTATGCCGCCCTCGCGGCGGTCAAAGAAGCAGTCTAGGTACCAGGTCATTTCGCCCAGGTAGTCTAGTAGTGACGGCGCAGCGGGATCGAAAGTGGCGAAAATCAACCCTTTGTAGCTGTCCAGTTGAGCCACCGGAATCAGGCTCCACTTTCTCTGGTCCAGTTCCCCGTAATAAGCGTCCCGCTCATTGGGCACTGCGATCAGGCTACCGTCGTTGCCGTAAGTCCAGCCGTGATAGGCGCAATTGAAAGAGGAGGCGTTCCCAGAGTCGGCCCGGCAGAGGCGGTTGCCCCGGTGGCGGCAGATGTTGAGAAAGGCGTTTATCTTGCCGCCCGAATCCCGCATGACCAGAACCGGATCCTCGCCCATATAAGTGCTGAAGAAGTCACCGGGTTTGGGAATCTGACTCTCGTGGCAGAGGAACAGCCAACACCGGGCAAATATCTGCTCCAGTTCCTGCTGGTAGATATCCTGCTCGATGAAAATCCGCCGGCTGACCAGCCCGCGTTCTCCGTCCACCAGCCTGCTAACATCTACGGCCACGGCGCACCTCCTGCCGATGTTTCCGGAACATTGAGGACAAGTATACCCCGAACGCGCCTCCGGCAATATGCCGCTTGATGGAGTGTCCGTGGTTGCTGGTTGATTGCTGCAGTGTTATAAATCCTGTGCGCCAAGGCGCTTTCACAACTTGCAAAGCCCGGTGGGGTCCACGAGTGAAGCTCTTCTCAGGAGACGGACATGTCAGACCTGCTCATCAAGAACGGCCTAGTTATCGATGGTAGCGGCAGCGTCGGGTTTTACGCCGCCGTTCTGATTACCGGGGACGCGGTCACGATTCACCGGGGAGACGTGTCCCATTTGGAGGCGGAGAGGGTTATCGACGCCACGGGCTACGTGGTCTGCCCCGGCTTTGTCGACGTGCATTCTCACGCTGGGTTGACCATTCTAGGCGCGCCACACCATGACCCCAAGGTGCGCCAGGGGGTGACCACCGAACTGGTGGGCATCGACGGTATTTCCCACGCCCCGTTCAAGTCTCAAGAAGAGTTGCACCGTTACATCTGGCTGGATTCGGGGCTCAACGGCTATCCTCCCATGCCCGCTGATTGGCTGACGGTCGCCGACTTGCTGACCAAGTACGACGGAACGGTCGCCATCAACATGGCCTACATCCTCGGCAACTCGCCGGTGCGCATCTGGTCGGTTGGTTGGAACGACCGGCCCGCGACGGCACCCGAGTTGGAAGACATGAAGTCGGTGGTCCGAGAGGCCATGGAGGAAGGGGCATATGGCCTGTCCACCGGGCTGGATTATCCGCCCGGCTCCTATGCGGACACCGCCGAACTGTCGGCTCTATCCGAAGTCGCGGCATCTTTGGGTGGCATCTATCACACCCACACCAGGGCCAGCCTCAGGTCACAGGGATTGATGGCTCCTTGGGAGGAGGCGGTGGAGATTGGCCGGCGTAGCGGCTGCCCCATCCACCTAACCCACTACCGGCAGAGTTCCGGGGGTGTGGGCAGCCATCTGGACTACCTGGGTCTGGTAGAGAACGCTCGGGACGAGGGGTTGGACGTGACGTTCGATTGCTACACCTACCCGTACTCGGGGACGATGGTGGCCATCGGGCTGCCTCACTGGGCCAAGGATGGCGGACCCGAAAGGTTGATGGCGGCGTTGCAGGATGCCGACGACCGGGCCAGGATGAAACGGGAGATATCCAGAGACCGGTTGGAGAACAACTGGTTGACCAACTTCATACAGCCTCAAAACCGGCAATACGACGGCCGGTTAATCACCGATATCGCCGAGATGCGAGGCCAGGACCCAGCGGACGCCCTGTTCGACCTGCTGGTGGAAGAGAACCTGGGTATCTCAACCGTCGGTCTGGGGACCAACGCTCAGACTCTGTACGCCTTCGTGTCCCATCCCATGGGCATGATAGCCAGCGACGCTATCCTCTTCGGCGAATATCCCAACCCCAGAACCTACGGTTGCTTCCCCATCGTCCTAGCCGAGTTCGTGCGTGCCGAGAAGCACTTGAGTTTGCCCGAGGCCATCCGCAAGATGACATCGTTCCCAGCCCAGCGTCTAGGCATCCCCGACCGGGGCCTGCTGCGGGACGGGTTCAAGGCCGACATCGTGCTGTTCAACCCCTACACGGTCAAGACCCACGCCACCAAGGAAGACCCTCATCACTACCCGGTGGGCATCGACTACGTGATCGTCAACGGCCAGGTGGTGATTGACCAAGGCGAGAATACAGGCGTGCTGCCGGGCCGGGGGCTTCGACGGGGCCGGGCGTCTACCTAGCAACCAAAACCAATATCTACAGGAGGTCAATGACATGCCAAGAGAATTTATCGACCCACCGGAACTGGGAACGCCACCGAACAACATCTACCACCACGTGGTAAAAATAGGCAACACCGTCTACATCGCCGGACAACTTTCCCGTGACGTCGACGGAAAACCCATCCACGTGAGCGACGCCGAAGCCCAGACGATCAAAGCGTGGGCCAATATTGAGATCGCAGTCAAAGCCGCCGGGGGAACGCTGGCTGACATCGTCAAGACCAATACCTACGTGGTGGGCAGGGAGAACATGGCCGGAGTACGGGCAGGCCGGGCCAAAGCCCAACCACCGGAAGGCCGCCCCACCAGCACCACCATCCTGGTCGCCGGCCTGGCCGATGAGGAGTTGGTGGTGGAAGTTGAAGCTATCGCGGTTCTTGATTAGTTCCTAGTTTTGGGGACCGGCCTCAATCTCCCCCGTTCGCCCTGAGCTTGTCGAAGAGTACTTCGCCGGAAGAATGGTTCGACAGGCTCACCACGAACGGGGGGTAGCAACCCCGATTCTTCGACGGGCGCTAAAACCCCTTGAACCAGGCGGCGAAGTTGTCTGCCTCCGCCTGGGATCCTTCGATGGTGAGCCGCCCAGAGGCGACGCCTTTCTGGGGGGATAGACGGCCGTAGATCAAGAGGATGTAGTTGCCGGTATTGCAGCGGAAGGTTACGTTGGCCGCAGCACGGCTTACAGGCTGGATCGAGAAGCTTTCGCGCGTGACTACGACATCCTCCTGAACCGGAACCGGGCTGGAGATGTCGAAGCGGTACCTTACCGGCGCGGGTAGTCGTAAGCCGGGCACGAACGCATTGTTCAGCCACCGGGACACCCGGCCCGTCAGCACCGGCAGAGCCTCTTCCGACACATTCGCTGTTTGGTCCAGACCGGATCGAATGTCCCAACCGTGAACCGCCAACTCCTGAAGCCTTAGGGACACGAAGTCCTGGATCGGCATGGGGCCACGGCGGTGGAAGCAGGGCTTGTCCCAGTCATCGGCCTTGAGCCCGGATAATACCTGGGCCAAACCGGCGTATCCGGTGCGGAAGTTCTCCATCAACTGCATCCCGAACTGTTGATGGGAAGACCGTGCGGCCTCCGCCGTGCCCTCAGACCCTCGCTGACCCGGGGCCATGAACTCTTGCCCTTCCGGCGGATCGGAATCACCGGCCACGGCCTGATTGATGGAATTGGCCCAGGTAGCCGCGCCTCCAGCAAGGTGGGCAACCACGTCGCCGATGACCCAGCCTTCGCAGGCACTGTCACGGGACCAGGCAGATTCGTCGAGTCCCGCCAAGAAATCGCCCAACCGGGTTGCTTCGTTCATCACCGTTTGAATCAATAAGTCTGTCTGGTTGCTGGCCATCGGTTCCTACGTTGGAGTGTATCGTGCGTGTCTGGGGTAGTTTATTTAATGCCCCATACGCCCTCAAAGTCAATCGACGGAACCAACGATTTGGGAGTTGGCGGCGTGCCGGATTATACTCGACCCGATATCGCGATTCAGTATCGAAACTAACTACCGTACGCCAGGTGTAGAACCGGCGCTAAGGGAATGCATGGCTATACAAGTGGACATCCGGGTTCCGGTAGGACTTCCGATCAAGGAGACTGCCGACTTCATCGCCAGTTGCGAGGCAGCGGGCTTCGACGGCGTGGGAGTGCATGATCATCAGCACAGTGGCAGGGACGTGTATGTGACCCTAGCGCTGGCGGCGGAACGCACCTCCAGGCTCAATCTGTATCCGGCCACATCGAACCCGGTCACCCGCCATCCCAGCGTGCTGGCATCGCTGAGCCACACGCTGGAAGAGCTGGCGCCGGGGAGGATAAGGCTGACCATCGCGCCTGGTTTCCTGTCGGTGGGCAACATCGGGGTTCCACGAGCCTCAGTGGAAACGATGCGGCACACCATATCGACAATCAAGAGCCTTCTAGCCGGGGAGTCCGTAACCTTCAACGGCACTGAAGCCAGGATGAGGAACACCAGCAACCCGCCCACGCCGGTTTACATGACAGCGGCAGGACCCAGGATGGTGGAACTGGCCGGCGAGGTTGCTGACGGCGCCTTGTTATTAGTGGGGCTACATCCCGTGGCCATCGCCGCAGCCCGGCAGCGTCTTGAAGCTGGAGCCGCCCGTGCAGGCCGGACACTAGAGGGATTCAAGACCGTCTTCATCACTCCCATGGCCTTGGATGAAGAGGGACAGGAAGCGTTTCGCTGGCCCCAGCGTTGGCTGCGCCCCGGCCTGCCCTTCCTAACATACCCCAGCAGGGCCAATCTGCATTGGCTGAGAGAGGCGGGCATCGACCTACCAGACGATATTCAGCCAGAACAAGTCAGCGACGCCATGGCGCGGCAGATCTGCGACGCTTTTGGCTTGTTCGGCTCGCCTCAGGAATGCTTAACCAGGCTCCAAAGGGCGCAAACCGAAGCTGGCGTAGACCACGTGTTCATCTTCCCCTCACATACGGTGGAGAGCGGTTACGATATGCCCCGTCCCGAAGTTGCGGCGTTCAGGGATGTTATTTTTCCGGGTTTGGGGCGGTAGTAGTGGGTTGGGCGTTTATGACAAGCCTCGATCCTCTGAAGCCATCTAGGGCAGCCTCTACCTTTCTCCCATTGCGAGTCTCAAACCGTAGGGGCACGGCTAGCCGTGCCCCTACATCGCAATAATCAACCTAAGACCGACTGCTCGTACTTTAAGCAAAGACAGCCTCGTCTCACCAATTATGGGTCCGCGCCTTACTGGCCCTGGTATATCTTTGTGTCCGGCTTGAAGGCCGCGACGGCGAACCAGAAGGAGTTGGTGTGGACCACTGGGGTCAGCTTCTTTCCGGCCAAGGGGCCTTCTATGGCCTCGCCCAAGATGCTCCAGACGCTGCCGGTTTCTTCGTCCACAATCTTGTCACCGTCATTCTTGAACGTGTGCTTCGTTCCATCCAAGTTCGCTTCAAACAGCGCCGCAGCTCCAATCTCATTGGAATCGGCGATATTGCGGGAGTCCAAGGCGGAACGGGTGCCGGGCTTGAAGAAGACCGCCAGGTCCGTGCCCCCCACGTTGTAGTTGACCGTTCCTTTGTCCACCAATACCGAGAAGGGGAATGCTGCTTCGACGTCTCCGATGGTGACCGTCACTACCCGTTCTTTGGGCAGCAGGCGTCCGTCGATCACACCGTCGTACAAGAAGGGTGGGTTATCTACCCGGTCGTATCCGGCGTAGGGATTTACACCGTAGCGCCTGCCCGTCCCGGTTTCCCTGGCCAGCACGCTGCCTTCCGGATTGTTTGCCTTGAAATCGTCCCAGGAGATTATCTGCGCCGGTATGAAGGCCAATTGATGCCCGGCCAGTTGGCCGATGATGCCTTCTCCCGTTATCTGCTGCCACCAAGTCTCGGTATGGCCGTCCCACATGATAAGGTCGCTGTTTCGCAGCATACCCGACGTTCCGAAGGTGTGTAGCTAATCGTTCAATCTTCTGTCGAAGACGATGGCGGAGTTAAACAGCGGACAGAAAGTGACGGCCACCGGGATGCCGTCCACCGTGTCGTTCACAATCTCATGCCACATCATAATCTGGAGAGGATAGGCTCTGACATCGCCGTACACTTCAAAGGATACGACGGGCTCCAGGCCTTCCAGCCATTCGTCAGCGTCGTCTACAGCGACGAAGGTGGGATTGTCGATGGGAGGGATGCTGTCCCGAGGAGGCCCACCGGACAGGATCGAGTCGAAGGGCACCGTGTGGAAGCTGAAGTCCGTCTCCCAACCACCGGTCCTTATGCCTGAAGAGTTCAGCTTTGCCCGATATCCGGGGTCCGCCGCTACCAGAGGACCGCTCCCATCGTTACCCTGGGCCACAGGTACCGGACGCATGACGCCCTTGGCGTACTTGATTAAACCCTTCACGCCTGGGGCGTCTTTACTGGCGACCTCTGCGTAGGTCAGATGGAGCGTCCCATTGATGTCAAAGGCCATGGACACTTGCTGTCCGAAGGGCAAGCCGCCCGCCTCGACTACTGTCTCTAAGGTCCATTCGGAGCCATCCGATGACGCCAGATTGATGACGCTTTCGTCGGAGTACGCGACGATGGGATTCTGTTCAAAATCCAGGACTATCGAGCTGGTCTTCCGGGCGCCGGTGAAGCCCACCACCAAGTTATCCAGCTTGTCGACACGTTCGGTGGTCCAGGCCTCGCCGCCCCACTTGGCGACTTTGATGTACCCGGACGTGTTGGACATCATCTCGTAATAGCTGATATAAGCGTTGTTATTGTTGTCGATGACCAAGGCCGGATAGCGTCCTACATCGCCTTCGCTATCCACTGTGGATATCTCCCAGGAATCGCCTGATTTTACGGCATACTTCAGTTCCTTCGCCGTGTCGTCGTACCAGGCTAGTTGAGGGTTATAGGACATATCCAGGGCAATCGCCGTGCCGAATTCGTAGGCGATCGGCCCGCTGCCTACTTCCTTAACCGTCCAGGAATCCCCGTCGTAAAACGCGTATTCGATGCCGGAGCTGCTGCCGAACTGTTTCGGGTCTATCGATACTGTGTGAGGACGGCCTTTCAAGTCCAGTACCACGTTGTTGTCCCATCCGTCGTGGCCGGGGTGATCCACGTCTTGGACCACCCACTCTCCGTCAACCAATTATGCCTAGGCCTCGTTCTCTTCGTCGTGGTTGTTCCACGAGATACCGGGATCACCGGCCCGGTCGAGCTCGATATCCAACGGGCCGTAGAAGTAGCCTTCCGCGATAGTCGTGATATCCCATCCGGCGTCGCCCAACAAAGCGTGCTTAACGAAGCCGAGCATGGCCTCAAGCATGAATGCGATGTGAGGAACGCCGTCCCTGTTAACGGCCAACGATGGCTTGGCCCCGTTATCGTCCACCGTCGAGATTTCCCAGATGAATCTGGACGAGTCGTCGGAAGAGACGGGGACGGTCTCTTGGGCAGGCGGCAAACTGGTGACGGTTGACCCTACGGGAATCTCCGCTACGACCGTAGGAATTGCGGTCGGCGTTTGGGCGGCCACCGTCGGGGAAACCAGGTCTGCCCGGGGAGCAATAGGCGAGGTGGGTGTACTCTCACCACCGCAGGCGGCTAGTATCAAGACCGAGACGGTGGCTATGATTCCCATCGTCCATTTTCGCTTCAGCTTCATCAAGGCACTCCAGTCAATAAATTAGCGTTCTTATTTCCGCATTTCGTTTGTTAGATGCAGCATCGTTGCGCAGGATTTATTCCATCGGCGTGGTACTCTCACAAACTTTATTGGGCTCTTTATGCAGAGAGTCAAAGCGCAAAAGACAACATTAAACCATCCAGACCTTCAAATCCGGCGTCACCTGCCATACCATTGAACCAAGGATTATGATATTCTAGTTAGTCGAACCCCCAGCTCGGGTTCTTACATTCGAAATTAAATATAGGCGATAAATCATCATGGAACCTGCGCAGATACTAAAAACCGAACCCAATCCCAACATCCCGCCCTTCGGCCCAGGCGACACAGTAAGGGTCAACTTCCGCATTCGGGAAGGGGAAAGGGAACGTATCCAGGCCTTCCAAGGTGTGGTTATCCGCCTGGCGAACGGGAAAGGCCCCGCCGCCAACTTCACAGTTAGAAGAATAACTGCTGGAATCGGAATCGAGCGTATATTCCCGATCCACTCTCCCTTGATCGAGTCCTTGGAAGTAACCCGTCGGGGCAGCGTTAGGCGGGCCAAGCTCTACTACCTGCGCGGTCTACAAGGGCGAGCCGCTCGGATCAAAGAAAAGACTTTGCCGCGCCGGGCGCGGGGTCAGGCAACTACCTCAGAGTAGCTGCCTCCAGCGCTGGACCCTGTTCTTTCCCGCAGGGATCGTCCTATTCTCGGGTGAATCCTTCATCCAGGTTTCTTAGTCTCCCCGGATAGTATTTTGGCATGAGATACGCGGAAGTGGCGGTCGATGCCCCGGTCGGCCACGCACGGACTTTCTCCTACAGCATCCCTCCCCAATACTCGCTTGAGCCCGGCCAGATGGTGTGGATCCCCTTCGGCAGCCGCGTCACCCAGGGTATCGTCGTCGGATTGGCGGCCCCCCCCCAGGTAGAAGTTACCCGGGACATCATTGCGCCCATCGAACCCAGTCCTCTTGTGGACGAAGTCCACATGAAGCTGGCCCACTGGTTGAGCGAATACTACCTCTGCTCTCTGTTCAACGCCGTGTCCCTTATGCTGCCACCCGGCTTCGAGGGCCAGGTCCGGTCCCAGATATTCTCCGGAGACACTCCTAGGGACGCAGATACCCTCGGGTCCATGCCGCCCCAGACCCTGCACGCTCTGGAAACTTTGACCGGGGATTCCCGTGTCAAAGAGGCGGACTTCGTTAAGTTGCTGGGCCGGGGCGGCGAGAGGGAACTTGCCCGGCTCATCGACAAAGGCCTGTTGTCCCGGCGAGTAGACATTCCTGCGCCGGGGCTTTCGCCCCGGCACTCCTGCAACCTGTTCGCTATCGAAGAACCGGATGCTGAGCAAGAACCGCAGGAAGTCGCGAATCGGCTCCCCCAACGCCAGTCGAACCTACTACAGGCGGTCAGGTCGGCGCCTGGTGGATATCCAATCACGCTGGCCAACAAGGAGTTTGGCTGGGGCGTGGGTAACGCCCTAGTGGAGAAGGGTCTGGCGGGCCTGGAATGGATCAGGACCGAGTCCGCTCCCGTTGCCCAGACCGAGCAGAAACACTCCGGTCCGAGATTGGTGTTGACCCAGTCCCAGGAAAACGCGCTGGCCAGCATCACTCAAGCGTTGGACGACCCGGCGCGATCGCCTCGCAGTTTTCTACTGCATGGCGTCACCGGCAGCGGCAAGACCGAGGTGTACCTGCAAGCCATCCAGAACGTTGTGGACCGGGGTGAGCAAGCCATATTCCTGGTCCCGGAAATATCGCTGACGCCTCAGACACTGGACCGGGTCGGATCTCGGTTTCCGGGACGGGTTGCCCTGCTCCACAGCCGGCTGACGCCGAGGCAGAAATTCGACCAATGGTGGAAGATTCAGTCGGGCGAGTACGACGTGGTAGTGGGCCCCCGCAGTGCCCTCTTCGCGCCCGTGCCTCGGCTTGGGCTGGTCGTGCTGGATGAAGAGCATGAATGGACCTACAAGCAGGAAGAGGCCCAGCCTCTTTACCATTCCCGGACCGTCGCATCGGAACTGTCCCATCTGACCGGGGCGGTGGTGGTGTTGGGCAGCGCTACTCCGGATGTAGAGACCTACTACTACGCTCGAGACGCCCGCTCCCCGCGGCACCAACTTTTGGAACTTCCCCACCGGATCGGCGAGGAGTCTCCGGACCGGACCTCCAAGCTGGCTCAGGTTGAGATTATAGACATGCGGGAGGAATTGCGGGACGGCAATCGCAGCATATTCAGCCGGGGTCTGGCTCAAAACCTCCAAGAATGCGTCCGCCGGGGACAGCAGGCGATTCTGTTCCTGAACCGGCGGGGAAGCGCCCCCATCGTCCAATGCCGAGACTGCGGCAACGTGGTCAACTGCACCCGCTGCTCGGTCCCCCTCGCCTATCACTCAGGGAGCGAGCCGGAGGACTCATCGCCGGGTGAGTCTAGCGAACCCCGGTTGATGTGCCACCGGTGCAACCGCCGCACCAGGGTTCCTCGTACATGCCGGGAGTGCGGCAGTTCTCACATCCGCCAACTAGGAACCGGTACTCAGCGGGTGGTGGACGAGGTTACTGGGTTGTTGCCGGGGGTCCGCGTTCAAAGATGGGACTCGGACACGGCCCGCAGCGGGCTCGATCCCGGCGAAACGATGCGCAGATTCCAGTCCGGTGAGATTCAAGTCCTGGTGGGTACTCAGGTCGTAGCCAAGGGTCTGGACGTAGCCAACGTGACCTTGGTCGGCGTGATTCTGGCCGATGTTGGACTCCATCTACCCGATTTTCGATCCGCCGAACGGTCGTTTGGCCTCCTATGCCAGGTGGCAGGCCGAGCGGGACGGGGCCAAGCGCCCGGCCGAGTGTTCATCCAGACGTACAACCCGGAGCACTACGCCATCGCCGCAGCGGCGAAGCAGGACTATGTGGACCTTTACCAGCGGGAGATTGGCTTCCGTCGGCAACTAGGCAATCCGCCTTTCAACACATTGGTTCACCTGGTTTTCCAGAACCCCACTGAGGCCGCCTGCCAGAGTAACGCCACCAATGCCGCCCGAATGTTGCGGCAGAGAGCCGATGCTCAAGGTCTTACCAGCATCGAAGTCGTCGGTCCCGCCCCGGGGATGCCTTCCCGCCTTCGAGGCCGATTCCGCTGGCACCTGGTGCTCCGTGGACCGGATCTGCACCGGTTCCTGGAAGGGACCAGCTTCCCGCCGGGGACCACGGTGGACGTAGATCCGGTTCACGTACTCTAGCTAATCTTTACACCCCCAGAGGCCCTTGGATATAATCTGATACTGGTGACTAAGTTGGGTTGAATCCCAGCTTGATCCGAGCAGAAAAGTGAAAGGAGACCACAGTGTCGCTCCTGAGCATGCGGTTTTTACCCGACCCGATATTGCGCCGTCAGGCGAGGAAGATCGGGAAGGTCCCGGCGAACATGAAAAAGTTTACCGATGACATGATTGAGACTATGCACGACGAATTGGGGGTCGGTCTGGCGGCAAACCAGATCGGGTCTCTACAGAAAGTCGCGGTCATTCAGCTTCCCGACTGGGAAGAAGCGATAGTGCTAATCAACCCTGAAATCGTCAGCCGGGAAGGAGAAAGGGAGGTCGTAGAAGGCTGCCTGAGCATCCCCGGTTATCGAGGTTTGGTCAAACGTTCGGTGAGCGTTCGGGCTCGGGCTATCGGACTGGACGGGAAGGTCATTCGAATAAAGGCCGACGGACTGCTGGCTCAGGCGCTGGAGCACGAGACAGGACATCTGCAAGGCAGCCTGTATATCGACCACCTGGTTACTCCCGACGACCTATGGAAGATACCTCAAGGCGGTGAAGAGGAAGAAGTGGAGGAGCCAGGCGAAGATAACGGGACCGGAACGGAGTCCGCCGAACACAGCCACGAGCCTGGAGAGTAGTCAGAGTAAATCGAAGTCTCTGCTTCCGGGCCCAGCACAAACCTTAGCTTTCCCTGACTGAAATCACGGTAGGCCTCGCAGCATTCACGCGATTCGCCGGCTGTCCGATCAGTTCCAATAGTTAGATCCGATTCCACTGCGCCAGAGACTCCCTTTCTCAACGTTGAAACCACCCACTAACTATGACTGACATCGACCAAATAAAAGAATCTCATGCGGCCATGCTCGCAAGACTGGGCGGTTTTTTTGCCGCCCAAGAGCGCGGTGTCGTATTGGTGGGCGGCTACCTTAGAGACACGTTGCGGTCGGCAACACCCCAACAGGACGTGGATATAGCGCTGCCAGGTGAAACCGAAAAGATCGGGCGGGAGTTGGCGCGATTCCTAGGCGGAACCTTCGTGCCTTTGGGCGCGGCCTTCGGTGCCTCCCGGGTAGTAGTCCCAGCTCAAGACGCCGAATTCCCTGAGGAAAAGACGCAAGACTGGACCATCGATCTCTGGGGGTATTCGGGCACGATTGAGGAAGACTTAGCACGCCGGGACTTTACCATCGACGCCATGGCCCTCCCACTAAGCGAATGGGAGGCGCTAGACTCGCCTGAGTTATTTGAAAAAGTCCTAGACCCGTTCAATGGGCTACGAGACGTGGCGCAGAAGTGCATCCGAGTGGTCAATCCCCACGTATTCCAGGATGATCCGGCCCGGCTGCTTAGGGTGGTGCATCTGGCAGCCCGGCTCCACTTCCGGATGGACCCGGAAACGACGCGCCTAGCTTTCCAATCCGCCCCGCTGATCAGCCAGGTGTCCGGAGACCGTATCCGCAACGAATTTCTGGGGATACTCTCGATGGACGGAGCCCGAGGATACCTACAGGTGCTGGACCACTTGGACCTGCTCTGCCGCATCATTCCGGAACTGGCGCCGGCCAAAGGCGTGGAGCAGCCTAAGGAGCATTATTGGGACGTCTGGGACCATTCCCTGCATGCGGTGGAGTTCGCCGAGTTGGTAACCAAAGGACATCAGAACTCGCCAATCTACACCCTAGTGCCCTGGCCCGAGGAAAGGGAAGGCTATTTCAGTCAAGTGATAAGCAACGGTCATAACCGGCGAACGGTTCTGAAATTGGCCGCGCTGCTGCACGATGTGGCAAAACCTCAAACGAAGCATACGGACGAAACCGGCCGCACCAGATTCCCCGGCCACCCGGAGATGGGATCAGCGATAGCCCAGACCCGCCTGACCGAAATGCGCCTAAGCTCCCGAGGCATCGCCGCCGTATGCAAGATGGTGGAGGAACACCTGCGCCCGGCCACCATGCAGCAAGGCGTGGAATTGCCCACTAACAGGGCGATATACCGGTACTTCCGCGACCTGGGGGACGTTGCCATAGATACGCTGTTCTTGTGGATGGCGGACCATTTGGCCGCAAAAGGTCCAGAACTTGATACGGATGCCTGGTCCGCTCATGCTAGAATAGTTGCGCACATCTTGGAATCGGGTACTCAACCCAAGGACCCAGCCAAAGATGAACGCCTGGTTACGGGCCTCGATTTGATGGACCGTTTCCAACTGAAGCCTGGACCATTGATTGGCCAACTGCTGGCGCAGATAGAGGAATCCCAAGCCATCGGCGATCTTACCAACAGGGATGACGCCTTCGCCTTGGCTTCCAATACCCTGGGAAACAAGCGATTTTCAAATGATAAAAACGAGACCGGCGATCAGCCGGCTGGAGGTTAGCCCTTGCTGGGAAACTGGATAGGGGGATTTTTCGGGTCGATCCTGTGGATGTTGTTTCCTTCCTCTTCGAGAGAAAGGAGTATCCGCCTATCGGTCCTGGTTGTGCTGATTCTAGCGGTCTCGGCTGCCTCGTTGGCTTTCCCTGAGGTCCGCATCAACCTACCCGGATCAAATGTATTCACTAGGGGGAGTTCCGGACCATTAGGCTTGAAACTCGGCCTTGACCTACGCGGCGGTGGTCACCTGGTGTACCAGGCGGATACTGAGACTCGAGTCGACGTTGTTTTCGGAGAAGAAATCACTGCGACGCAGATCGTCGACGCCGCGAACGAGATATCGATTCCTATCTCGGTCAAAGCCAAGGGAAACAATACTTTTACCATCACGTCGGACATTTTCGACGTCGAGACTAGGGACCGCCTGGAGACAGGCCTGAACGCAAAGTTCGAGAGCTTGGAGATCTTCCAGGCGATCGAGACGCCGCCCCCCACTCCGGATCAGATGGAAGGCGTGCTGGATATCATCAACCGCCGGGTTAACGCCTTCGGCACGGAAGAGCCGATTATCCAAACCATCGGCGATGACCGCATAATAGTCCAGTTGCCAGGAGCGACCGGCTCAATCACCCGTGTGACCTTCAGCGAACCCGTTGAGCGGGAAGATGTCCTGACCGTTCTGGTTCGATTGGAACAGCCATTCACTTCCTTGGACCAAGATGGTCCCCGCACTTTCCGGATCAAGACAAATACTTTGGGGGCGAGCCGCAAAGACGAGATTCGCAATACGTTAGCGGAACAGCTGGGGGTGCCCGTAGAATCGTTCCAGGTGAACAGCGGCATCGACGAAGCCAAATCCCTGATAGGGCAGACCGCCCTATTAGAATTCAAAGAGCGCACGTGCTCAGACCGCTTCTGCATCGATTTCACCGACTCGGATATAGGACTTACCGGAGACGATTTGGAAAGAGCTGATCCAGTCGTGGATTCGACCGGCATAGGCTGGTCGATCTCGATCCAGTTCAACGATAGAGGCACCGACATATTCTCCGACCTGACCAGGCGCATCACGGGAGTGGACACCAAACGAATCGCCATCATATTGGACGATGAGCAGCTTCTAGCTCCGGTTGCCAGAGCCTGGATAAGGGACGGCCGTAGCGAGATTACCGGCAACTTCACCCGGGAAGAAGTCCGGACCCGGTCTATCCAACTTGACTCGGGCCGTCTGCCGGTGCCACTAAAGATTATTCAGGAAAGCGACGTAGACGCTTTGCTCGGTTCTGAATCCTTGAAGAGAAGCTTGATGGCCGGGATCGTAGGCCTGGGTCTCGTGATGCTATTCATGGTGGCCTACTACCGGATGGCCGGGCTGGTCGCCGCTGTTTCTCTGGTCGTCTACTCGCTCATAGTCCTGGCCATATTCAAGATGATTCCCATAACCCTGACTCTCTCCCACATCGGTGGGTTCATCCTGTCCATAGGCATGGCGGTGGACGCCAACGTGCTGATATTCGAGCGGATGAAGGAGGAAGTGCGCATCGGCCGCACCTTGGCCTCATCCATGGAAGTGGGGTTCAACCGGGCTTGGCCGGCGATAAGAGACGGCAACTTCTCCACACTGATTACTTGTATCGTGCTCATCTGGTTCGGCGACCGGTTGGGTGGCGGACTGATTACGGGGTTCGCGATCAGTCTCATGATAGGTGTCTTTGCTAGCATGTTTACGGCAGTGGTAGTCAGCCGGAACCTGCTTCAACTCCTGGCCTGGATAGGCCTGGGCCGCAAGATAAGTCTGTTTACTCCAGAACGTTTACGCCGCGCCGGAGACGCCGCGGCTGGTGGGAGTTAGATTTGATCGACATAGTTGGCAAACGAGGCTGGTACTTTCTGATTTCGGCATTGATTATCCTGCCCGGTTTGATTTCCCTGATCGTACCTCCGGGATGGGCTTCTTGGGAATCGGGATTAAACCCTGGGATCGACTTTACCAGCGGGTCCGTACTGCAGGTCAGCTTCGCTGCGGACGTCACCGAGCAGCATGTCCATGAGCGCATGGTGCAACTTGGGCACAGCGAGGCGTTGATTCAAAAGACCGGCAGCAATACGTTTTTCATTCGCACCAAGTTGCTGAAGGAACCGGTGGGCGACCTTCTGTCGGAAAGGGAAGTCGTTGAGCGAGATTTGGAAGAATTCCTCGCGCTAGAACGGGACAAAGTTAAATTCGATTCGGTGTCGCCCATCATCGCCGGTGAGACGGTAATAAACGCGTTCTACGCGATACTGGCGGCGTCGGTATTCATCCTGCTGTACATCTGGTACGCCTTCCGGAGAGTCCCCAAATCCTACCGGTACGGAGTGGCCGCCATATTGGCCCTGGTCCACGACGTAGTCATAGTGATAGGAATTTTCTCCATATTGGGGAAAGTTTTGGACATAGAGGTAAACTCCATGTTCATCGTGGGCGTGCTGATTGTGGCCGGTTACAGCGTGAACGACACCATCGTAGTATTTGACCGGATCCGGGAAAACACTATCCGATTCCCAGACAGGCCCCTGGCGGCCCTGGTCAACACGAGCATCATGGACACCGTGGGACGTTCGTTGAACACCAGCTTCACCACCCTGTTCGTGTTGCTGGCGTTGCTGCTGATGGGCGGTCCCAGCATCCGAGGGCTGCTACTGGTGGTGGCTATCGGAGCCGTGGCTGGAACCTACAGCTCGATATTTATCGCCAGCCAGTTCATCGTGATTTGGGATCGTGGCGAGTTAGGCAAGCTGATAGGACGAGGCAAGCGGGCAACCACGGCCACCGCAACCATGCTGATGAGCATTATCGGCCGGTAAGGACCAGCCTCCCGAAAATACTCCTGCCGGTTAGCAGATCGAAGGCGGTAGCGGCCTCTTCCAGAGGCATCGCGCCACCGACCACCGGCACCACCTGTCCTTGGGAAACCATATCGACGACCTGCTCGATGACCGCGCGTGAAACTCCCGAGGATCCCAAGATTCGGGCGTCACGGAAGATGATCTCTGCCAGGTTCAACTCCACGGCCTTGCCAGCGACTTCTCCCAATAGAACCAGACGCCCGAACTGGGCCAGGCTGCGCCAACTAGACGAGAATAGGACGGAGCCTACCGTATCGAAGACTACCTCGGCCCCCTCATCTTCTGTCAGGGCCAAGACCATCTCGCTGAAATCCAACTCGTCCGTGTGGAGAATTTCCTCCGCGCCCAGCGACGCGAATCTACCCAGTTTGTCCTCTGAGGTCGTTACCGCCAAGACCCGGCTCCCCAGCGCCGCGGCCATCTGTAGCCCATGGACGCCAAGTCCGCCCCCAGCGCCGGTGACGACAGTGGTTTCGCCGGGCCTGACTTCCGCAACGTTCTGCACCGCTTGCAGCGCCACGCCCATGGGGCAAGCTAGAAGGGCCGCCCCGGTTAGGTCCACATCCTCGGGTAATTTCACCAGGCTGAACTCGCTCAGCGCTACGTACTCGGCGAACCCGCCGTCCCGGCCATGGCCGATGCCTTCGCCGTAGATACACCGGTGCTCCCGGCCACTTCGGCATCTCTCGCACCGGCCGCAGGCGTTGGTCAACAGGCTAACGACCCGGTCGCCCGTTGCAATCGTAGTGACCCCTTCCCCAGGCTGAACCACGGTCCCCGATATCTCGTGGCCTAGAATGACTCCCGGCTTCACCCCCCGCCGCAGTACGCCAGCCATCACCAAGAGGTCATGATGGCAAAAGCCGCAGGCTTCGACCTCCACCAGCACCTCTCCCGGTCCCGGAGACGGGATGGGGGTTTCTTTCACCGCCAAGACCGGCGGTCTACCGGGTTTTTCCAGAACTAACGCACGCATCATTGGGTAGGATTATATCTTCGAGAGGTTGAGCCGCCAATCCAGCGCAGATAGCGCTGATGGCGCTGATGTATGATGCAGGCGATGAGCTTTCAGCGGGCAGCTCTTCATGATTTCGGTTGATAGAGCTCTCCATATT
>CAXEOX010000042.1:0-25001 GCA_963997925.1 uncultured bacterium | reverse complement strand
TCAAGGGCGGTACCTGTTAGTTTCGAGGTCTGTATTCCCGGCAGTACGGCGCTGTGGCATCCACCAATCCGTCATCCCTGCGTAGGCCGGAATCCATGAAATCTCAATCTCCAGACGATACACCTTTTCCCTCCGGCCTACTGGATTCCCGCCTGAGTGTGAATGAGGGGTGGGGGCAGTGGTATATCCGGTCACACCAGCGGAGTCAGGGTCCATCGATGTTTCGTGGCTAAGAAGTTGCTGGACACCGGATTATTCCGTTGAGACTGTTTGTCTTACTGCGCTGGGAACTGTCCCTGCTGCACTTTATAGAACCCTTGCAGCTGCCCTATACGCCTTCCCTTGGGATTCGACGAATGGGTGCCTTAACAGAGCGTAAGCCTGGGCCAGATCAGATTTATCCGCCCCGGTCCGATCGACAAGCTTCCCGTTTTCCAAGGAGGCCACCGGGACTCCGTCTTTGAATACGGCCTTGTTTCCCAGCGTCGCGGGAACCCTGTCTCCAGGGGTCAGGATGCCAACCACGTTCAGCGGGTCGCAAGCGGATATTACCTGCATGCGCCCCCGGCTCTGGTCTTTGTTGACGGAGCGCAGCGATTCAATGGCTTCAGGCATGGCGAACTGCTCGCCGACAAAACCTGCCACGAATCGGCCTCCCCGAATCTCGCCCCTGGCTTCCAATCGGCGATAAACCCGGACCAACTCCCGCCAACCCGGCGCCATGGGTTCCCGGGCCAGCAGCTCCGGAAACACCACCCCGTAGCGGAGCAAAAGCTGATGCGCTTTGGCTTCAGCGGTTTCCTGCTCCGGGTCTACCGGCTCCAACCGGGACCATCTACTGAAGCCGCCCCGCCGGTAAGGCTTGGCTCGTTTTCTTCTTGCGTCGCGGCGGCCTCGGTTGGAGTTGCCGTTGATCCGCATCCGGAGACCCTCCAGGCTGTCCGAAGTAACCCGGCCATCGGCGGCTAAGAGCCACAGGGTTTCTTCCACATCCGAAGGCAAGCGGCGGGTTGTGGCGACTATATCGGAGATGAAGCAAGCCCCCCTTCGAGACAGGACATCCAGCATCTCTCCGGCCGCCCCGAGATCTCCGGCGCAGTTGTGAGGCGCTTGGTCTAGGAGCCAGTCCAAAGACTCTCTAAGCGCCAGCGTTATGGGTGTGGCGCGAGTTAGAGGCGTTGTTCGGTGGGACGCCCCATTGCCATTTGAATAGGTCTTCGGCGAGTTACGGGACATGCGCCCCCAAACAACTTCCCCGCCGATGCACAGACGATCCAACAGGAAGGGTTGGTAGTCCACAACCCGGCAAGAAAGAAGCTCCGGCTCGATGGCCCCCGCCGCCGCTTCGAAACCTTGTAGCATCTCAATCACGTCCAGTAGACCACCCTCACCACTGGATATGGAGGCGTGGTCGACGTGCTGCCACCGGAAGAGGAAGCGGACGAAGTTGGATTGGGAAACCGGCTCGATCTCCCGCCGCAGGCCGCTGATGGTCGAACGGTGGATCCTCGCCAAGATACGGCGGTCGCAAAACTCTTCTTGCACCGCTCCGGGCCGGAAGCTGCCTCGCAGAACAACTCCCTCGTTCTCCATCTGAGCCAGGGCAATGTTCACGTCGGAGGCCGAGAGCCCCAAGGTCTTGGCCAGCTCTTCTACGGTGAACGGACCCAGTGATTCAGACCAGCCGCGCACCAGATAAAGGATAGCTTCATCTTGGGTGAGTTCAACATTCGGTTTCAGTAATATCGGGAGTTGGGCCCCTATCTCGGAGTCTGGGAAGGCGGCACCGTACATAGCCAGTCTTTCCGTCGCTACCCAGACCGGGTCGATGCCGTCCTTACCTAACCGGAAGGCCCGGCCGGCTGTCATCAAGTCCTGGAACCATCGGGAGAAGTCCTGGGGGCTAGTAGTACGAGACTTATTCAGGGCAACGTTTTCCGGTAGGATGCCGAGACTGAGCAACGCGTCGTGCAGTTCATCGGCGTCTCGTATTCGCGGCCAGGCGATATCCGATTCCTCTTGGATGGCCTTCTGATCCAGCGATGCCAGATCGCGCGAATCATCGGGTAGAGCCCGGCGCAGGGTCACGGCGCGGGCGCGTCTTTCTTCGAGAGGGGCGTCGTCCAGAAAGGCGTAGGGCATGGCGTTCAGGATCTGGTGGGCGAAAACGGATGGCTGGACGGTCTCCCGTCCGTAGATCTCTATCTCGCCCTTTTCTATGCCCTCTAATACTCCCTTCTGACCTTCGATGTCCATGGCTTCGGTAAGGCAATCCCGGATGGTTTCGAAGACAAGGGGATGGTCCGGTGGCTCTATGTCCCCGGGCATGGCGTTGTCCTGGCAGGCGACTTGGGCGGGGAAAACGCCGGCCAACAAGTCATCCGACCTCATACGCTGAATCGGAGCGGGGACTTTACGCCCTCCGGTGTGGCGAAGTAGGGCCAAGAATCGGGTGGCGTTCCAACGGAACCGCGTCCCGAACAGGGGCGCCTGAAGCACCGCTTGGAGCAGCACGTCTTCCACGGTCTTGGAATTCAAATAGCTGAATACTTCGGTTACTGGGAAGGACATGCTGGGCCCGAGGGAGAAGTTCAGGCCGTCGTCGGTGGCCGACGCCTGGAGTTCGAAATCGAAGGTGCGGCAGATTTTCTTTCGCAGGGCCATGCCCCAAGCCCGGTTGATAGCCGCTCCCAAGGGAGCATGTATCACCAGTTGCATGCCGCCGCTTTCGTCAAAGAACCGCTCGGCGACTATGCGGGTCTTGGTGGGCACCAGCCCTAGGACTTTCTTGCCCTCGACTATGTAGGCGACGATCTGCCGGGCGGCTTCCGGAGAAATCTTGGATTCGCCCACCAGCCATTCTTCGGCCTCAGGCGGATATTCCAACCGCTGGTCGATACCCTCCCGAAGGAAGCTAACCTCTTCCGATAGCTCCCAGGTCCGGCCCGGAGCTTCTCCCAGCCAGAAGGGAATGGTGGGGGATTGGCCTTGAGCATCTTCAACCCGGACCCGGCCGCTTTCCACCCGGCGAATCTTCCAGGGCGTGTTGCCTAATAGGAAAATGTCACCGGCCACGCTTTCGATGGCAAAGTCTTCGTTGACCGTCCCGACGAACGTTTCTTCGGGTTCGGCGATAACGTCGTAATCGGCATTGTCCGGGATCGCGCCGCCGCTGGTCAGGGCGGTTATGCGCGCTCCCCGCCGGCCTTTCAGCAGATTGTTTACACCGTCCCGGTGCAGGAGGGCGCCGTTGCGTCCTTGCCGTGGAGCGAATCCTTGGGACAGTACGTCCACAACTTCGTCGAACTTTTCCCTGGGAAGGTCGCGGTAGGGATAGGCTTTGCGGCAAAGGTTGAACAAAGAGTCTTCGCCCCATTCCTCGGCTGAGCAAGCGGCGACCATCTGCTGTCCCAGGACGTCCAGGGGCCACGGGGGAATCTTCAATCGGTCCAAGTTGCCCTGATCTATTCCTCGAGCTAGGGCTGCGCACTCAACCAATTCGTCCCTAGTTAAGGGGTAAAGCCGCCCTTTGGGGGTGCCGCCAACAGTGTGCCCTGACCTGCCGATGCGCTGTAGGAGCAGTCCGATGGACCGGGGCGAGCCGATCTGGCAGACGAGTTCCACGTCGCCGATGTCGATGCCCAACTCCAGGGAGGCAGTGGCAACGCAGACTTTGACCTCTCCGTTCTTCAGTTTCTCTTCGGCGGCCAATCGGGTGGCCTTGGACAAGCTGCCATGGTGGGCGACGACGGCATCATCACCCATTCTTTCGGAAAGCTGATGAGAAACCCGCTCGACCAACCGCCGGGTGTTCACAAAGACCAGAGTTGTTCGGTGCTCCATCACCAGCTTGGTTATAGCGTCCAAGGTCTCGCCCCAGAGTTCGTGGCTGGCGATGGGGCCCATCTCCAACTGGGGCAGTTGTATGGCTAGGTCAACGATCCGGGCACGGCCGGTTTCGACAATCAAGCAGTTGGGTTTTCCGTCGGCGTCGATCTCCGGATTCCCAACCAGGAAACGGGCCACTTCTTCTATAGGGCGTTGGGTGGCGGAGAGGCCGATCCGGGCTACCGGACCTTCAGCCAGTTCGCAAAGGCGCTCCACGGACAGGGACAGATGGGAGCCGCGTTTGTCGTCGGCAACGGCGTGAATCTCGTCCAGTATCAGGGTTTTGACCTCTTTGAGGCCACGGCGTCCACTTTCCGAGGTCAGCAGGATGTAAAGGGACTCCGGGGTGGTTATCAGGATGTGGGGCGGGCGTTTGGCCATCTTGGCTCGTTCGGAAGGGGTGGTGTCTCCGGTGCGCACCCCGGTCCGAATCTCCGGAAGGGGTGTTCCCCGCTCTTGGGCCAGGGCGCTAATCTCATCCAGGGGAGTCGCCAGGTTCTTCTTGATGTCGTTGGACAACGCCTTCAAGGGCGAAACGTAGACAACCTGCGTGGCATCGGGAAGTTCTTCGGTTATGCCTTTCCGCACCAACTGGTCGATGCAGGTCAGGAAAGCTGCAAGAGTTTTACCCGAGCCGGTAGGCGCCGATATCAGGGTGTGCTGCCCTTTGGCGATGGCTGGCCAACCGGCGGTTTGGGCTTCAGTTGGCCCTTGAAACCGGCTTTGAAACCACTCTTGAATGATGGGGTGAAACTGGGAAAGTGGCATGCAGGGATTTTAGCACAGGGCCCCTGTTTAATCGGCATGGCGTTTGTCATACCTGTTAGATGTCTGGAACCGGACTAGGAATGGGAGCTGATTCTTCGGTGTTTCCGCTATACTTATATGGTTCTGGAAGGGCTGGGAGCCTTGGAATCTAATCAGAGAAGTGAATATGCCGGAGTTGATCGAGTCCGTTAATAATCCTTTCGGTGGGGTAGTAACCAAGGCAGACAGCCTAGATGCGGACCCGGCCGAGTTCCGCACTCAACTGGAGCGTTCCATGGCCGTTTGGCGGTCGGATGGCATCTTGGTGGTCTGGATGGAGATTCCCATCGCTAATGCCGCTCTGGTGCCCATCGCGGTGGATGCCGGGTTTTCCTACCACCATGCCGGGGAAGGCTACCTGTTGCTCACCTGTGCGTTGCGGAAAGGTTCTAACATCCCGCCCTACGCCTCCCACTACATCGGAGCCGGCGGTATCGTTCTGAGCGAGTCCGAAGACTTACTGGTGGTACGGGAAAAGGTTGGCTTTCGCGGAAGGGCTCCGACGCTGAAACTGCCGGGCGGCGCACTGGTTGCTGGGGAGCATCTGGCTGAGGCGGTGGTCCGGGAAGTGTTGGAAGAAACGGGCGTTGAATCCCAGTTCGAATCGCTGGTCTGTTTCCGTCACTGGCACGGATACAGGTACGGCAAGTCGGACATCTATTTCGTCTGCCGCTTAAGGCCTTTAAGCACTGAGATTACCATGCAGGTCGAAGAGATTCAGGAATGTCTTTGGATGCCCGTACAGGAATTCTTGGACACCGAAAATGTTAGCGAGTTCAACAAGTGGATCGTCCGGGCGGGCATCGAACAACCGGGAATGGTCCTTACTGCGGTGGACGGTTTTCCCGACGGTGACCGGCGAGAATTCTTCGCCCATCCCGGTTTGGGGTAGAACCACAACAGCCCTTCGAGTCAGCTCAAGAAGGGAGCAACTTATCGGTTCCGATCGCCAAAAGGCCGCTAATCAGCGGCCTTTTTCTTTTGCCGGAGTGGTTTGGTATATCAGTACCACCCGATAAATCCAACCATCAGACAGCACTAATAACACCGTCTCATGTTTATGTCCGATGCAGAACTTTCAGCACCTGTAATTCGGACGGAAATATTTCTTTGTTGGCAGACTTTATACATCCATAGGTAGTCAACTTATTAGGTAACCTAAAGGCAACTTTATGACCAGGTAGGTTGTTCAGCGTGGTGGATCTGATATCAATTCTATCGGTACCCTAGTTATTACTAGATACATATCTAGTTAATATCATATTTACATAACAGTATCTAAACAGGGTACTGAACAAGTGATTCTCATCTAAATAGACCTAAACTATTGGTAGTACTCAAATAGGCTAGATATATGGTGACGTATGAGTGCTACCCGTAATTTAGCCTCAGATGACCCATGTAATACTTGGGTACCCATAGGTAACATGTACTCAGACATGTCCAGAAGATAGGGCTGATTGTTGAAGGCTGAGTGGAAGGAGATGGATCGGTGGCCTAGGATTTGCCACCGCGGCTGCGACGGTTATTCAGTGTTGGGGTGGAGGTTAAAGAGTGGTGGAGTTGGCCGTTAAAAAAGCCGGATACCGAGACGCCGACAACCGCCATGCTAAACGAATGTCTCGGCCTGGTGATCCGGCTATTGGGTCGGTTAAATGGTCCGGTCTGCTGATCATGTCTAGGGGTCTAAAGCCAGCCCGTTTTCCCTTAAACGAAGATGTCCAGGGGAAGAAATGCGGACACTACAAAATTGGGGACGTCCACTACCTGGCTCACTTTTAGGTCCACCGCTACGCTACAGATGCAGTACGCTTGCTCGCGGGACCAACCCCTTTCCATGAGCAGTTGAATCATGCTAAGCAGAGCGTTTCGCGACGCCAAAGTTGCGTTCTCCGATTCGTTAACACCGTCGGCGATGCACATGCCGGTGGATGCTATGAATCGCTGGGGCACCGCCATTTCCGGCGTTGTGAAATAGTCGTCCCGTTCGAATATGGGGAACCGAAGATTGCGCCGCGTTGCCTCTCCCTTCCGGACCTGGAAGTTCACGTGAAGGGTGCAGTCCATCTCCACCGCCGTCCCGCAGCATTCCGAATCTCCCTGGGCGAAGTGGGCGTCTCCGGCTGAGAAGAGAGCCCCAGGAGTGAACACCGGCAACAACAATCTGGTTCCGGCGGTGAGTTGTTTGATGTCCAGGTTTCCACCGTGTTCTCGGGGCGGGATGGTCCGTAGCGCTTCCGACGCTATGGGTTCATGAGCCGGTACTGCGTCCTTGGGTTCGGGTCCCAACACCGCCCCTCCCCTTTGCAGCAATTCATCTTCTCGCAGGTAAATCTCCCGGCGCAATTCTCGCGACGGGGCCACTCCAATGGTGCCCATGAAAGGCGCTCCGGGGATACGGACGCCGGGAAGGTCCGGCGACTCGGCGTAGCCGTCTTCGATGATCCAGTGGACGATGTAAGGTTCCAGAAATACGTCCCGCAGGAAACCGAAGCCGGGGATGATGGTGGTGAATCCCCAAGATGCTGGTTCGATCTCGAGGATGTTTACCTCTAGCAAGTCGCCTGGTTCGGCTCCGTTGACGAACACTGGGCCGGTCAGCGGGTGCACCACATTTAGGTTCAGGTTGGTGAGGTCCCCGGCACGAGAACTTGGTGTGACCTCGCCATCGAACGCGTTCCTGGTTTGAAGCAACACTTCTTCGCCCGGGTCGGCCGTCACCGCTGGAGCGATGTCCGGGTGCCAGCGGTTGTGCCCTTTGGACGGTTCGTCCCCACAACGTTTGGAGTAATCAAGTTCAATGCTTTTCATAGCATCCTCGCAAAGGGTTTCCCCGAGAATAGACCAGGTTAGGTCCCACATTATAGCCCAGGGGCTAAGTTGAGGAATAGGGACGATGAACTCCGGGTGCATCCGACCGGGATGGAAGGTAACGTTGTGGAACATCTCCGAGTCCCAAACGACGGTGTAGCCTTCCTGGATATTGATGTCTTTGGCCAGAAAGTCGAAGGTCTGGGCCGTGGCCGGGATTCCGCCGGCGCCGGCCTGCACGTGCCAGATGGTGGTGCCGTTGGGACCGGGTTCCATGCGCACGTTTTGCCCGCTCTCAACGACCCGTGCTATCTCGGCCCGTAAGGGAGCCTCTTCGGCCTGAGCCATGGCGTCGATGTCTGCTTGGGATGGGACATCGGAGACAGTGGCGTCAACCACTATTAACCGTGGCCATGCTGAGGGATTGGGGAAACGTGCTGGAGAACCCGGGACTGGGTCTTTACGGGGCTTCCGGGGCGATAAATTTTCGCTAAATCACCCCTTGCCTCGGGTACGTTGATATCATCCGTTCGCCCTGAGCCCGTCGAAGGGTCCTTCGGGGGAAAGGTGGTTCGACAGGATCTCCACGAACGTGCATGAGCGGGTATCTAATAGAGCCTAGCTCTTTCTGGACAGCCAGTCCGGCGGCAGATAACATAACTGAACGGCCGCACGCCACTCATTCGCTGCGGCGCGAAATCCCCTGGTCATTCGCAGAGGAGAGCATCATGGTAGATTCATCTTGGGGCGAGATTTACAAAGAACTAGGCGCAAATCCAGTGATCAACGCCACCGGCAGCGTGACGATGCTGGGCGGCTCGACCCCCTTTCCCGAGGTCAGAGAGGCGATGGCCCAGGCCGACGGAGCTTATATATTCCTTCTTGATCTACAGGAAAAGGCGGGGGATGCGATCGCCAAGATGGTCGATGTCCCGGCTGCCTATCTGACATCCGGAGCGGGTTCGGCGCTGACGCTGGCCACCGCAGCCGCCATGGCCGGCGATGACGACGACAAGATTCAGCAACTGCCCAACACAACCGGCATGAAGAACGAGATTCTCATCCAGACCCGGCAGCGCTACTGGTACGACCGCTGCTTGGAATTGGCCGGGGCCACCCTAGTGGACTTTGGCTCCGAAGAGGAGACCACTGCGGACGACCTGGAAAAAGCCATCGGCCCCAATACGGCTGCGGTCCACTACTACGCCGTGGAGCAGGAGATTGATCCTCATGCGCTTTCATTGGAACAAACTATAGAGATTGCCCACGCCCGTGGCGTGTTGGTCACCGTGGACGCCGCCGGACAGATATACCCGCTGGAAAACTTTGGCAAGTATGTCCGCATGGGTGCCGACTTCCAGTGCATCGCCGCTAAATACCTGGGGGCTCCCCAGTCGGTGGGACTTGCTTTAGGGTCCCAAGAAATGATTCGCAAGATCGGACTGCAGTCTTTCGCCAGTTACGAGGGGCGGCGGGTGCGGGGAATCGGGCGTCCTCAAAAAGTCGATCGACAGGAAATCATCGGGGCGGTGGCGGCGGTGCGACGGTGGATGACCCTCAACCATGAAGACCGCCTCATCGACGCCGAGGAAAAATGCCGGACGATGATGGCCCCTTTGATGGGCATTCCCGGCGTCAAAATAGAGTCCATAACCAACGTGATTGGTCACCAACCCTACGGCGTGAACATCTATATTGACTCGGCGGTAACTGGGATGACGAATCATGACCTAGTGGCACGTCTGAAGGCCGGCGACCCCCCCGTATGGACCAGGGTCCGGGAAGGCGAGGAGTGTATCACCCTGCATGCCTTCGGCTTGTATCCAGGAGAGGATGAGATTGTCGGCCAGAGAATCGCAGACTTGTTCGGGAGATAGGAAATGACTACCCAGCCACCCATGCCAGAAACCATCGAAAACTTGGGAGCAGCCGTGTTCCCATCGTTCGCAATGCTGGCCGGAATGCAGCTAGAGCTTTTCACCCTGTTGAGCAATGGACCGATGGATGTTGGGGAGTTGGCTCAAACTCTTGACGTTGGTTCAACCAAACTAGAGCATTTGTTGTACTCTTTAGTGGATTCGGGGTTGCTGATTGTAGAAGGTCAGCGATTTTCCAACACAGCCGAAGCGGACCATTATCTGGTCCGTGGTAAAGCTACATATATGGGCGAAAGGCACCATCAATTTTCCGATCAGTGGAACTCAATCCTCAGGACCTCAGAATCCATCAGGACCGGAGCAGCCAAAGCCAAGCTAAACTTCCACGAGATGACCCCCCGAGCAGGAAGAGACGGTATATCGTGGCCTACATCCGACTAACCTGGCCACCGGACGAATACTGCCTACCAGGTATGATTTCTCAGCCTACCGCACTCTGCTGGACCTTGGCGGGGGTTCTGGAGGGCTTGCCATCGGTGTTACCGAGGAATGTCCTCACATCCACGCCACTGTGGGGGATTTACCTGAAGTGTTAGCTATCGCACAACGCTTCATAGCAGAGACCGGAGCAAATGACCGAGTATCCGTTATGGCGGCTGACGTCCTCAGCGGGTCAATAAATGGGTCCTTCGATGTGGTGGTGATGTGCAATTTTATTCAGGGTTTTCTCAAGACGAGGCACGGAGAGCGATTAAGAATGTCATCAAGGCCGTGGAGCCAGGCGGAAAGCTCTACATAGTGGGGCGGGTTCTAGACGACGATCACCTGTCACCGGCTAGCGCACTAAACAGCAATCTGTTTTTCTTGAATATCTACGACGGTGGCCAGGCGCACACCGAGCGACAACATCTCGAGTGGTCAACTGATGCGGGGTTCGAGTCTATAAAACGCGATGTGATGCCGGATGGACGGAGCGTCATAGTTGCCCGCAGGCCGTTGTAGGACGTTATAAAAAGAGGTTAGAAACTCATCCAATACACCGTATGCTCCGGATGTAGAGGCATAGCTTCGGCGGATGCCTGAGATTCCTCGCTACGCTCGGAACGACAAATGCCCGCATTAGGAATTACGTAAACAACCCTTCTGTAATTCCGACACAAGCCGAAGGCGGCGAGGAATCTCAAGGCCTCTAAGTGACCCCATCCGGATTCCCCGCCAACTCCCGGTTGATTCACTGCTGCAGTGAAAAACGCCCGGTTAACCCTTACCTAGCGCCGCCTTCTCCTGCAATGCCTTAAGAACCTTCTCCGCAGTGATTGGCAAGTCGTATATGCGGACCCCGGCGGCGTCGAACACGGCGTTGGCGATGGCTCCCGCCACCGGCACGTTGCTGCTCTCGCCGATACCCTTGCTGTCGAAGGGTGCAGGGCCCGAGGCCGACTGTAATAACACCGTCTCCAGTTTGGGGATGTCCGGCATGGTCGGTATCTTGTAGTCACCCAAGCTTAACGTGGAGATGCGTCCGTCCTCGGTGGTTATCTCTTCCATCAGCGCGTAGCCCAAACCCTGGATGACTCCACCTTCTATCTGCCCTTGGTGGGTCAGCGGGTTGAGGATAGTCCCCACATCATGGGCGGTGACGATGCGTACAACCGTTACTTGGCCTGTCTCCGGGTCCACTTCCACTTCCGCCACCTGAGCACTGAATCCGGTAATCTCAGACGTTGGCGAAGTGTAGCTGAGTTCTCCTTCGATGGGGCCGTGGGCGTCGGTTACCGCCTGAGCGGTAACGTCTTGGAGGGAGACCGTTCTTGATGAGTCGCCCTTGACGACGAAGCTGCCACCCACCAACTCGACCTGGTCCTCATCGCTTTCCAAAAGCTCGGATGCCCTGGAGACCAGCTTCCCCCGCAGGTCGTTGGACGCGCCTAGGACCGCTTGTCCGGAGGTGTAGGTGACGCGGCTGCCACCGGAACCGGAGTCGAACTCCACGGCGTCGGTGTCCTGGATGACCATCCGAACGTCCTGCACCGGTATAGTCAGAATCTCTGCTACCACCTGGCGGAATATCGTATGGGCGCCGGTACCCGTGTCGAACAGGGACATGAATAGGTCTACTTTGCCTTCAGCATCTATCGCGACCCTAGCGGTAGACCGGCCACTGCCTGGAGGTTGGTCCGAGATTGCCATGCCCCGGCCAAAGAATGGCCCGGACTTGGGACCGTCCCAGTTGGCGGCTTCAGCGGCTCCGCGGAGGGTGTCCTCGGCCCGGATCTCCTGAAACTCTTTACCGACCGGGGTCGAGTCACCGGGTTTCATGACGTTGATCAGACGGAACTGGTAGGCATCGATACCCATCTCAGCGGCAATCATGTCCATGTGGGACTCGACGGCGAAGTGGACTTGGGGTTTGGCCGGTGCCCGCATGTGTCCGCAGGGAACGTTATTGGTGTACACCATGAAGCTATCGATGTTGACGTGGGGTATCTGGTAAGCCCCCCCTAAATGGTCTGACCCGCCCAGATATACCCTGGGCTTGAAAGCGCCGTAAGCGCCGCTGTTGAACACAACATAGGCTTGACGTGCCCAGATCCGCCCGTCCTTCTTAACTCCGGTCTTCAGCGTAATCTCGGCGGGATGGCGGGGATTGCCTGCCATCAACTCCTGGATGTAGTCCATGAACATCTTGACCGGCTTGCCGGCATGGACCGACAGATAATAGCACAACGGAACGTCCATGAAGGACCCCTTTCCGCCGAAGTCGCCGCCGATATTGCACGGGTAGAGGGTGATCTGGTCGGTGGAGATGTCAGCCGCTGCGGCAAGTTGATCACGTAGCATGAAGGGGCCCTTGTTGTTGGCCCAGATCTCTACCTTTCCCGTGCCAGCCACCTTTACGATGCAGGCATGGGGTTCGATGTATGCCTGGTGCATCATCTGTGCGCTGAACGAATGTTCAAATATCAGGTCCGACTCACTGAACCCCTGGTCGACGTCGCCTTTGGACCAGTGGTTCTCGGCAAGCACGTTGTTGACCTTGGAGATGGGCTGAGGTAGGCCGATGTAATCGGCTTTATTCGGGTGGAGCGTCGGCGCCGAATCTTCCATCGCCTCGGTTGGGTCGAAGATGGCCGGAATCTCTTCATACTCGACTTCGATAAGCAGCAAAGCCTCTTCGGCTATCTCGTCGGTATCTGCCGCCACCGCCGCCACCTTTTCGCCCACGAACCTAACGTGGTCCCGGGCAAGTACGGGGCAGTCTCGCAATAGCCGTCCCACTGGTCGGTCCGGAAGGTCCGAGCCGATTAGGACCGCATGGACACCGGGTAGGGCACGGGCTTTAGATGGGTCGATGCTGACTATGCGGGCGTGGGGAAAGGGACTGCGAAGTATCTTTCCCGAAAGCGCCCCCGGCACCACCATATCGGCGGGGTATTTCGCGTTGCCGGAAACCTTGTCCGGACCTTCGTCCCTAAGTACCGATGTGCCTACTACAGAGTAGGTTGTAGCCATGTTCAGCTCCTGTATACTGTTTGACCGGGTTTGGGTTTATCTTGGTTGGACAATCGTGTCTATCACGCAAGTCCGCTTTTCATTCTTGACTATCTCCAAACCCTGCTTAAGGGCTGGTCCGATGTCTTCGGCGTTCAAGATTGGGCCTATGCCGGCCAGACCGAAGCTGTGAGCCAAGGTGGCGAAGTCGGTGAATGGGGCATCGATGTTTACTCCGATGCCAACTGTTTCCACCGACCTCTCCCGGTTACTGGCAACGGCTGTCTGGTGTCCAACATCCTGGTAGTAAGAACGGTTGTTGAACATAACTACCAGCATGGGAATATCGTGATGAGCCAGGGTATAAAGCGACCCGGCGGTGTAAAGGAGATCGCCGTCGTTCTGGATGCTCACGCAGACTTTGTCGGTTCCCCGGAATGCCAGAGCAGCGCCCATGGCGACACCCATGCCGGTTCCGGTTCCGCCGCCGCCTGCCACCCATCGGGACTCATCCGACACGTCCCACAACCGCCGCTCCCAACCGCTGAGGGAGCCGTGAACCAGCACCCAGTCTTCGTCCTTAATAACTTCCCATATCTCAGAGGCCAGCCTGGCGGTAGAGGTGGGAGTCTGGTCCCACAACCGCTCTTTCACTTCTTTATGAAGCCCATCGTACAAATCCGAGTGAATCTTGGTTATCTTGGGAATTCGGTCCGTGGCCCGCTTCCGTGACCCGGCATCCATGGAATCTTGGCACACTTTGGTGATCTGTTTCAGAACCTGAATCTCGTCGCCCAAGATGGCCGTGTCGGTGGCCAGGATCCGCCCGTAGTTGCTTGGCCAACTCTTGATGCCATAGTCATTCAGACCGATCTGAATTATCTTGGTCCCGCTTGGAATCGAGCTTTCGAATACCCGGTTATAACCCGATCTGCCTCGAGGTGTCACGGGAGCCGTGGCGCTTGCCGAAGCGACGGATCTTGTCAGCACGGCCTCCAGGTTACTCACACCGGCGGCGAGCACTAGGTCGGTGTCCCGCAGCACTTCGGCGTTCGCCCCGGTCACGTTAAGCGGATGACTGTTTGGCAGGTTGTAGGCCGAACCAATCTCAATCACCGGAGCGCCTACCAGGTCCACCAAGGTCTGCAAAGTCTCAGAGCCGCCGGGTGTTCGTCCAAGACCTTCGACGACAATGACCGGATTTTCGGCCGCCATCAAGGCCTTGGCTGCCTCTTCTACGGCTTCAGGGTTGCCTTGTGGCGATGCGGGTACTTGGTAGCGGCTGATGTCGGGCAAGACGAAGTCGTCGGGCAACCGGGCTTCTTGTAGCTCAACGTCGAAGCACAGATATACCGGTCCTCGCGGCTCGGTCATGGCTATCTGGTAGGCCCGGAGCACGGATTCCGCCACGCTTTGCGCCCCCAGAGGCTGGTCGTCCCACTTCACATAATCTCTGACGATCTGACCCTGAACCTGAGCCGTGTGGATCCAGTCGATCCAGGGACGGCGGTGGCTAGCGTCCAAGGGCCCCGTGCCGCCTAGGATAATCATTGGGATGTTGTTAAGGAACGCCTCGTAGATGGCCTTGCTGGCGTGTTGGAGGCCCACGATATTGTGGGCCAACGTGACCTGGGGCCTTCCGGTGGCTAGGTAAAATCCTTCGGCCATGGCCACGGCCAGTTCCTCATGGCAGCAGGTGATCAACTCTGGATTCGTGTTATTGCCGTAGTTCACCACGGACTCGTGGAGTCCGCGGATGGTTGCGCCGGGATTCAATGGCGCGTACTCCACTCCTAATTCATTCAATAGATAGATAACCAGATCGGATACAAACTCGGGTCTTTCCAAGCTCATTCTATTCATCCTTCAGTATTCAATTGGCACGCTCGCCGGTCGAATGGCACAAATCGATCCCGGCGTGCGGCGATAGTTAGCAGCGAGTGTATTAGGACGCCCATGCACTGTCAATGCGATTCGAACAGGGAACGGGGTCTGGAAAGCTCGGATGCAGGTGGGTAGTTAGTCCAACCGGCGGACCTGCTTAAATCCAAGCGCCATTATCAAAGTCGCGCCCAACGCTAATGACCCGAATAAGGTAAAGGCAGCCGATGGAGACCAAATGTGAATCAGCAAACCAAGGACTAGGGTCGCGACCGGCATGATTCCGTTGTCCAGCATGTATATGCTCATCACCCGGCCTCGTAGTTCGTCGGGCACCGTGGTCTGTATTAGGGTGCTGTTGGCCACTCGGAAGGCGTACTGGCAGAACCCCAATCCTGTAAGAAACGCGAAAGAAGCGATCCACCACGGGACCAGAGAGAACAGGACAACGAAAAGCGATCCGCCAGCGAGACCGATAAAGGTAACCAAGCCCTTGCGGATTATGAACCCTGTTCCCGCGATGATGACCGCTGCCACAACTCCGCCCACACCCATGGCCGCCGCCAAGATGCCTCCGGTGGCGGCTTCTTTGCCCAGAACCTCGGTGGTAAATACCGGCAGCAGGAATATCAAAGGTTGAAAAACGATGTTTGGAATCAGCAGCATGATGATAAGTTGCAGGATTATCTTCTGACGCCAGACGTAGGCCAAGCCTTCTTGCATGCTGCGGAGCGGACTGGACCGTGGCCCGGATGTCTTGGTGCGGTAGGGGAGTTTGACCGGAATCAACATAACGATTATGCCCACATACGCCAGGGCTTCAAGAAAGAAGTTCCAGTTGAACCCCAGGGTTGCGATGATGAGCCCGCCGATAGCCGGGGCAATGATTCTGGTTGACGGATAGACCATGCCATTCAGCGCCAAAGCGCTGGTAAGAGCATGACGGGGGACGGTGTTGGCAATCATTGCCTGGCGCACCGGCTGGATGATGGAGTGGGCGATGCCGGAGATTATCATATAGAGGAACGGGTGCCATGGCCGGAGCGGTCCGGTAACCGGGTCGGCTTCCAGGTCGCTGGCGACTACCAACAAAGCGAACAAGCATGCGGCCACGGCCATGACTGCCTGAGTGGCCATCACCACCTTGCGCCGGTCCACGCGGTCGGCAAGGACCCCGGCCCACGGTCCGATGAATAATATGGGTAACGCCCTAATCGCGATGACGGTGCCGGTGAGGACAGCGTTGCCATCGGTTAGCAGCAGAACCAACCAACCGATGCTGAACATCTGGATCCACTGCCCACCCAGAGCGATAAAGTTTCCGGCCCATACTAGCCGGAAGTCTTTGTAACTTTTCAGGGTGGTAAGGCTGGATTGTCTAGGCTGGCTCGTTGCGGGTCTGGACGGATCCGGGCTTGCTGGTTCTCTGGGTGCCTGGGTTGCCATACTAAGTGCTTGCTCCAGTAGTTGCGGGCTGGATATAAGTGTTGCCCGGAAACATCATTCTAATTTAAAGGCCGCGCATCGGCCTCGGTTCTTTCTATGGTATCGCCTAGCGCTGGACGAATATAGACGGGGACAGCCCGCCAACGTAGGCCGCCCCCGCTATTGTTATGTCTACGATTTAGGAAACTCGAAGTAGTCTTTTATCTGGATCGATCCCCCGAGCTTATAGATAGAGATGAAATCGCAGTCTAGATACGGTTTATCCCTTCAGATTTGCTTCGAACCAAGCCATGGCCTTGCCCCAGGCGTCGCGGGCAGATTCGGGCCGGTAGCTGGACCGGGCGTTGCAATTGAAGCCATGTCCGCAACCCGGGTAGACATGGAACTCATGGTTCTTGTTAAGTCTGGTCAGTTCGGCGTCGATCTTCGCTACGTCGTCAGGTGAGGGGTTCTGGTCCTCTTCGCCGAACAGGCCAAGCATGGGAGCGGTGATCTTGGATGACTGTTCGAAGGGAGACGGTCCGTCGCCCAAGGAGCCCATGATTCTTCCGCCGTAATAGACAACGCTGGCTTTGATGTCCGAAACGTTGCAGGCTGCTAGATAAGAAACCCGGCCTCCGTAGCAGAAACCGACGATGCCGATGCGGTCGGATTGAACGAAGGGTTGTGCTTTCAGGTAATCCACCGCCGCTTGGACGTCGGCAATGATGCCGTCATCGGTGCAACGCTGCATCCTGGCGACGGCGTTGTCCATCTCCTCGTGCAGTCCCATGGTCATCCGGCCTTCCCGGTGGAACATGGCGGGGGCCAGCCCAACGTAGCCTTGGGCCGGAAATCGGTCGGTCAAGAATTGGATGTGGGAGTTAACTCCCCAGATCTCCTGAATCACTACCACGGCCGGGGCCGGGTCGGTCGCTTCCGGCTGGGCCAGATACGCCTCCATGGTGTCTCCGCCGACATTGATGTCTACCCAACTTTGAGGCATTGTTTTCCCTCCATTGATATTGGGTTATTAGGTTTGGTCAGGCTGCCGCGCCATTAAACCGGCACATTGTATCACGGTTCTCTGGCTTCACAGGAGAGCTACTCACAGGCTGGCCCGCGAACGGGCCTCCGAAGGCAGCGCATCCTCCCAATCGGGAATCAATTGACGTGACGAGCTGGGCAACAGCAGAGCCGAGACCAATGCCATGATGCTAAAGCCCAGGGACATGATTAGAGGAACTGCAGAGGTTCCGGTTACGTCCCACAGGAATCCAGCGACCACGGGCGCCATTCCCATCCCCAGGCCGTTCCCGATGTTCTGCCACCCGTATAGGCTTCCTTGAGGGACATCTCCGAAGTACTGCCGGTTGGCGATAGGGAAGGTAGGAACCTCAGCCCCTTGACCGATACCAAGTAGGATGGCGAAGAGATAAAAAGCCCAGGCGTCTTGGATGAAGAGGATGAGGAGCAAAGGAAAGGCTTGAAGAGACATGCCGGCAACCCAAACACTCTTGCTGCCGATGCGGTCCGCAATGACCGGAACGGCGCCCCGAGCGAAGACGCCGGCGACCTGTTGCGTGGCAAGGACACCGGCAGCCACTCCGAGGGAAAGCCCGCGGTCAACGGCTATGGCCACCAACAGCACATTGATAATGTTGTGGCCCATGCAGCCCCAGAAGTGGATGCCGATGAGGTTCCAGAACGTACTGGTCCGTTGAGCTTGCCTAAGGAACACTTTGGCCCTTATCTGAGCCATATCGTCATTCTGAGGCCTATGAACAGGCGCGCCTTCAGGAGCGCCCAGAGGACGCAAGCCTATGTCGCCGGGTTCGTTGTAAAAGAACTTAATCAGTAAGAGCACGATCGCCCCGCCAGCGATGCCGGGGATCCAAAAGATCCACTTCATGCCCAGCACATCAAAAGCTACGGCAATCAGGAAAAGGAATGCGATCGTCCCGATTCCCTGAACGGACCCCATGGCCCCCATGGCCACGCCCAGACGTCTCCTGAACCACAGGGTGACGCCCGTTACTAGGAGTATGGAAAAAACGGTGGTGGAGACACCCAGCATGACGCCGAAGAAGAGGTAGAACTGCCACAGGCTGGTCATGATGCCCGTGAGCAACATGCCGGCGATGAACAAGAATGTTCCAAACAACAACAGCCGGCGGGCGCCATACCTGTCCCCCAGCCAGCCTACATAGGGGCTCACGATCCCCAAGACGAACCACTGGAGGCTGAAGCCAAGGGTTATGGCGCCGTAGCTCCAGCCAAGCCCCGAGGCAGAGTCCCTAAGGTGGGGGACCAGGGCAGTGGCGGCAAATCGAACGGCAGAGGTGATTGACCCAATGGTCGAGGCTATAACTACAATCACCCAGCCGTAATGGATCCGTCGCGATCCGATGGCTAGGTGAGCCGGTCTTAAATCAGCCTTAAACAAGCTTATTTTCCCATTCGGGTCGAATCATGTTCTTGGCCTCGCAGGATGCCCTCGACGCTGGGCCGAGTTCCATGGCGGCTGGTCATGAGCTGGCTGATGAACGGGCTTCTAGGGGCAGGGTTTCCTCCCAATCCGGTATCAAGTGATGGGACGTATTCGGCAACGCCCAGATGCAAAATACTCCCACCAAGCTCAAACCGAATGAGAGCCACACGGCTCCGATAAATGATCCGGTTTGGGTCCAGATAAAACCGCCTACCAACAAGCCTATAGCCATGCCCATGCCTCCCCCTCCCACCTGCCAACCGTAGGTGGTGCCGATGGGCGCGTTGCCGTAGTATTGGCGGTTGATTATGGGGAAGGCGGTCATCTCGCCGCCGATACCGATACCGAATAAGATGGCGAACAGATAGAAAACCCACAGGTCATTGGCAACCAACAGCATCAATACCGGAAACGTCTGTAACGAAAAACAGACGGCCATGGCGGCTTTGCTGCCCATACGATCAGCGACTATGGGAACGGCGAACCGGGTTATAGTGCTCGTCACCGTCAGAGCAATCAATACCCCCGCCGCGGCTCCCGTCGAGATGCCCCGCTGAACCACCATGGCGACCAGACCCATCAATATGATGTTGTGTCCGGCGCATCCCCAGAAGTGGATACCGATGAGGTTCCAAAAGGTACCCGTACGTTGGGCCAGCCGCAGGAATCCACTGGTCCTGGCCTTGGCTATCGGCCCTTCAAGCAACCGCTCCAATGGTTCGTCTTCCGAGGCCCCCCATGCCTTGATGCCGATCTCGCCGGGCTCGTTGTAAAACAAGCGAACCAGTAGAAACAGTATCGTCCCACCGGCTATACCCGGCAACCAGAAGGTCCACATCAGCCCCAGAGAATCGACCATCAAGGACACTAGGAAGATTGCCGCTGCGGTCCCCAAGCCTTGAATCGCTTGCATGGTACCCATGGCTATGCCTAGGTGCTTCCTGAACCAAAGGGTAACCGCTGCTACCATCGGTACCTGGAAGATGGCCATGGCGAGGGACAGAATGATTCCATAGAACAGATAGAACTGCCACAGATGAGTCATCGTGCCGGTGAGAAGCATGCCGACGACGAAGATTAAGGCGCCCAACACCATTATCCGCCGGACGCCATAACGGTCTCCCAACCACCCAACTAAAGGGCTGGCCAACGCCGAAGCGATCCACTGAATCGCAAAGCCAGCGAATATGTCAAAGATGCTCCAACCGAAGTTTTCCTGTAGGTAGGGCACCAGCACGCTGGCAGCGAACCGAATCACAGAGGTGGTCATCCACATGGCGGATGCCACTCCTACTATGGCCCAAGCGTAATGTATCTTGTGGGACCCAACAGCCAGACCTGCCGGCCGGAGATTGACCTTAAGCATCTATATCTCTTTTATACCTCTATACCTCTTCCCGTCGGTACATTTTAATCGTGGCTTAGGGTTGTCCCAATGAAGGCCACCATCTGAGTGCGTGAGGGACTTGCTTTCGTCACACCGGCGTAGACCGGTGTCCAAGTTCGCTGGCTTCAATATGTTCTCTGGATTCCGGCCTACAAGTTTGTAAATAAATCCCATTAGAGGGCTTAATGAGACTGAATGCACGCCTGTATTGAGACTATAGATTAGCCTTTTCGCTATAAATTCACAAACTCCTACGCCGGGATGACGGGGAGTATTGCCAACGCCAACCTGTCATTCCCGCGTAGCCGGGAATCCAGTAGGCTGGAGTAGACGAAGTGTATCACCTGGGAATAAAACTAGCATGGCTCCCGGTCTTTGCTGGATAGTCGGGAGAGTGTTTAAATACCATCCGTCACTACCGCGCAGGCGAGAGTCCAAGCACCGCTGCGGCAATTGAAGCGGTTCAAATCGTGGAATTCTCTGGATTTCGGCATCCCTCGGAATGACGGATGCGTGACCGTAAGACATCTAAGGAACGTTGGCGGGCATCTCACAGGAAGAGCTGGCCAGGTCGCCACTCCCATCCTGCCCGTTACAAAGGTCAACTTCGGCGCCTCCGAACATGATGTCATCGCCAGCGCCCCCGAACAGCAGGTCGTTATCATCGCCACCAAATAACTGATCGGCGCCATCCTCGCCTCGCAGTAAATCGTCACCGCGGCCTCCGGCAAGGAAATCTTTACCCGGCCCGCCCCGTATGAAATCTTTGGAATCCCGGCCTATCAGGATATCGTTACCGGGTCCTCCGTCGATAACGTCGGCCCCACGGCCACCTACGATCCAATCGTCGCCGCCCAACCCAAATATGACCAAGTCCCCGATGGAGACGCTGCAGTCGATGAAATCGCCAAATGGTGTGCCGGTTACGATGCGGCCGGTAACCTGGCCGTTACCGATGCACAGGGTTACTACTTGAGCGGATGCTGGATTGTCGCTGCTCAGCGTCAGCAAAGCTACGGCTAACGCCATCAACGATATTATTACAGGGTTCTTCATGGCCCATCCTTTCACCACCAACTATACACCAGCCGGGTAACCTACCCGCGGCAGATAGGTTATTATCGGTGCTGACATCAATGCTGACCGGACGGAGTGAATGAATGGCTATCATCGACCTACCCATGGCCGGGAAGATATGTTTGGTTACCGGGGCCACCGCTGGCATCGGAGAGGCTACCGCATCTGGTCTGGCTTCCTTGGGCGCTACGGTGATACTAGCCGGCCGGAATATCGAGCGGTGCTCTGCGTCGGTCGAACGTATCAAGCAATGGACCAGAAACCCGGAGATCGCATACCTAGTCGCCGATCTTTCATCGCAGCGAGAGGTTAGGCGGCTTGCTGACGAATTCAAAACCCGTTACGCAAGATTGGACGTGCTGGTGAACAACGTTGGGGCCATCAACTTGGCCCGCCGCTTTACCGAGGACGGCATAGAGTTAACGTTCGCACTAAATCACTTGAGCTATTTTCTTCTAACAGATCTGTTGATAGACCTGATGATCTCCAGCGCACCGGCCAGAATCGTAAATGTGTCATCCAGTTCCCACCGCCAGATCGGGATGAACTTGGAAAACCTGCAGGGCCAAGGGAGGTATCGGGGTTTCCGGGCCTATGCCCAGTCCAAGTTAGGGAACGTGCTTTTCAGCTACGAATTGGCCCGGCGGCTGGAAGGTACGGGCGTGACGGCAAACGCGCTGCATCCCGGCGTAGTGGCAACCAGATTCCTGTGCAACAACGGCAAGATCGGACCCATCTTTTCTTTCTTTTTTGGTTTGAGGGGTATCAGCCCTTCAGAAGGAGCCCTGACCAGTATCTACCTTGCCAGTTCGAACGAGATGGAAGGAATCACGGGCGGCTATTATGAGAAGTCACAGGCCGTTAGGTCCGCAGACGCATCCTATGATGAAGACACGGCGGCACGGCTGTGGGAAATCAGCGCCGAGATGACGGCAGAGTGATTAGATTGAGTATAATCGTTGCTGTCAGCGCTAGTTATTAAAGTCTCATACGACATGAATTTATCTAGGGGAGGCCTCACATGGCGGATGTAAGAGTAGATACGATAATTCGGGGTGGACAAATAGTTACTTCTTCGCAAGTTTACGAAAGCTCCATCGCGATATCCGGTGAAAAGATCGCCGCCATCGGGCCGGAGCATCTGCTGCCCCCGGCGGATAAGTATATCGACGCGGCGGGCAAATTCGTATTGCCTGGACTTATCGACAGCCACGTCCATCTGGACGGCCACGATAATTACGAATTGGGGGCGCTAGCTGCAGCGAGGGCGGGCCTCACCACCCTGATTCCCTTCGGCAGCTACAATCTGGAGGGTGACGAAACCCTGCCCGAGGCTATCAACCGGAGCAAAGAGGAATTCGCCAGCAACGCTCTAGTGGATTTCGCTTTCCACTTCATGTTGCAGAACCGGCCGGACATCCTTCAGGGATTGCCCCAGGCTTTGGAGATGGGGGTCAAATCCTACAAGATGTTCATGACATATAAGAAGCGCCCCTGGCGCATGTGCGACGACGACTACATCTGCAACGCCATGGATATCGTGGCTTCCGGAGGCGGTGTGATGCAACTCCATTGCGAGAGTGGCAACATCATCGAATACCTGGAGAACAAACTGATTGCCGATGGACACTCCCATCCCACCGATTTCCCCAGGGCCTGTCCCGATTGGGCGGAAGAAGAGGCCATCAACCGAGCGGTCAACATGAGCTCGGCCACTCATTGCCCCACTTACGTGGTGCATCTGAGCACGCACCTGGGGATGGAGCGCATCAAGCAGGCCCAATCTCTAGGCCAACGGGTTTGGACGGAGACCTGCCCTCAATACTTGCTGCTGTCCGATGCGGAGATGGCGAAGGTGGGTCCCCTGGCGAAGATTGGACCTCCCCTGCGAGCGGAGGACGGTCCGGACCGGGAGGCAATGTGGCGCGGGTTGGAGCAAGGGCACACGTCCATCGTTTCCAGCGATCATTCGCCGCATCCCCAGGAACTGAAACAGGTCGGGTGGGACAACATATTCGTGACGCCCGAAGGCGCTTCGGTGCCCTTTGGCTCCCCTGGATTGGAGACCATAGTTTCCCTCACATACAGCGAAGGAGTAGTTAAGCGGGGTTTGCCTATCTGGTGGTTGGCCCGGGTCATGTCGGAGAACCCCGCGCGTATATTCGGTCTTTATCCCAGGAAGGGTGTGATCCAGGTGGGGTCCGACGCGGATCTCTTGATAATGGACCCGCAAACCGACCGGGTAATCACCGCTAAGGACCATCAGAGCAACGCCGGTTACACCCTGTTCGAAGGATGGGAGGTTAAAGGGACTCCCTGGATGACACTGTTGCGGGGTCAAGTGCTTCTGAACCAGGGTAACCTGGAACAACAGCCCGGCTACGGCGAATTCTTGGCTTGTGAAGGCCCTAGGTCACCCATCGGCGGACCTGTCAGATAGGGTGTGTCACCGGTCAGAGCCAATCTCAAGATAACTAATCTTTAGGGCGGAATCACCACCGAAGATCAGGTTCGGGACCACTTTTTTGCCATCCGGTACAGTGGTCCCAAGTACGAAGGTTAGCTCCAGCCGGTCCGACGGGTCGATGGCTTGAATGGAAGGTAGTTCAAGTTCCACGGTGAATCCACCCGGTACCATTTGACTCACGTGGAACCCATCGCCGCAGGAACTAGACTCAGAGATTTTATTGACGCTCAGGCCGACGCACTGAAAATATTCGACGTCGCTCAGGGGACCGTTCAGTTGGATAACTAGGCGGGTTGTGTCGTTCTCGAACCAATCTCCCGAAAAACCGGTTCCAGCGAACACTAAAGAAGAATTGCCCCCCAGATGCGGAAGCAATGCGTTATGCGCTGCGCCAGTAACTAATGGTACCAGTGGCACTTGTAGGACGGAAAGCTTGCCCAGTCCCTCGGCCGACGTAGACAAACTCTGAGGGTCCCTCAAAGAAGGGACCAAGAATATTTTCAACTTGCCCGGAATCGGACGGGGGGACCAAGCGGGGGAAGAGTCTCCGCTCTGGGATAGGCGGGTTAAGCCGGTGCCGTCCGGGTTTATGGTATAAACGCCTCTCCCGTCATCCCGGTCGGACTCAAACATGATTTTCGTCCCGTCACGGGACCACGATGGTTCGAAATCTGCGGCGGAATCAAAGGTTAATCTGACCGGCTCATTTCCGTTCGATTTCATGACGTAGATCTCTGGATTTCCGTCACGCCACGAATGGAAGGCAATCTTCGTTCCATCAGGAGACCAGGCCGGGCTGGCATCGTCGGCTGGGTCGTCAGTCAACACTATCTCGTCGGCGCCGTTGGATTGTATCGTGGATATATTTAGGTCCCCTTGATATGAAGTAAAAGCTATCTTTTCCCCATCAGGCGACCAAGCAGCTGTGGAATTCTGACGGCCGGCGTTATTGCTCAGCCGGTCTTGTCCCGAGCCATTGAGATTCATGACGAAAACCTCGCGACCGGTTTCCCGCTCCGAGGTGAATAGAATCTTCGTCCCGTCCGGCGACCAAACTGGGTCGTAGTCTTCACCCGGGTCTTGGGACACGTTCATCTGGTCGGACCCATCATTGTTCATGACAAAGATGTCTTGATTGCCTTCACGGTTGGAAGTGAAAACGATTCTTTGTCCGTTGGGCGACCAGCTTGGATGGGTATCCGAGGCCAAGTGGTTGGTTAACCGGGACAAGTTGGAGCCGGAGGCATCCATAACGTAGATCTCGTTGTTGCCGTCCCGGTTTGAAGAAAATACAATGAGGCCTAGAGACGTGATTTGGATATCGCTCAGAGGATCCGGGAGAGATACGCCGGTTGAGGTGGCTCTGGTAAGCGCGAAAACCCCGGCTGCCGCCACCGC
>CAXEOX010000041.1:0-25341 GCA_963997925.1 uncultured bacterium | reverse complement strand
GCCCCTTTCTTGATGTGGATGATTCATACCCAACACCAGGAGTCCAAACCCACCACCACTCTCATGTTTTTCTCCCCTTAAAAGTGCCCCATCATCGCTGAACGCCTACATATGTATCCCGGCCTGCGCCGGAAAGACAAGAATCTACCAACGATGTCGCTGAGAGTGATCTGCCGTTCATATAAAACGAAAAGGAGAGCCTCCCATCCCTAAGGTGGAGGCTCTCCTTTTACTTGCGATTCCTGGACGACCGCGACGGGACGGTTTTCCCGAGGTAGCTAAAGTAACCGGGCTACCTCAAATCGTCGGTTGTCTTACGGTGCAGCTTATTCTGGCTTGGCAGTGACCGTCAATGGAGCACTGGATCCGCCATTCTTGCTGCCAAGAACGACAACGCTGTGTAGTCCCGGCTTGAGCGGTCCACCCTCGGATGTGCGGCTTCGGGGCCTTATCTCAACTTGGAAAGTTCCCGATGAGTCGGCCACGGCGCCACCGATGAAAACGTGGTAATCATCGGGTCCGTAAACCTCGATGGTCACGGCCTCATCGTTCTGCCAGCCCGAACCGGTGACGTTGATCCGTGGCCGTCCTTCCTCAACTTCACTGGGGGACAACGTGATAGCCACTGGGAAGGCGGCGCTGGGCGCTCCGGCAGCTCCGTTCGCTCCAGCAGGTCCTTGCTCACCTTGGGCCCCTTGCTGACCCTGAGGGCCCACGGAACCAACAGCGCCGTCAACGCCGGGAAGGCCTGGTAGTCCTGGATTGCCTGGGCTGCCGGGATTTCCGGGTAAACCCGGTTCGCCTGGGCTGCCGGGATTTCCGGGTAAACCCGGGTCGCCAGGCGCCCCCTGAGTTCCCGCCGCACCGGTACAAGCAACGAGAGCCAGGGCTAATGTCGATACTATTAAAAAGATGGGGAATGCTTTAAGGAAACGCTTCATCTGAATATTCCTACCTAGATCAATGATTCAATCTGCCCGTGGCAAGTGCAATTGTTCACTAGCACTTATCGGCCGCGCCCAGTATATTTCAGAGTAAAAGGCGCAGTCAAGCTCGGCTGGCTGTTCGGACATCCCATCCCGGCCTTTAGTGGATATCCACACTAACACCATGGGCATGTGATAGTAGCGATCTAGATGTATTGTTGACGTCGGTTGCGCGGCTGGCTAGAATCAGGCTGACCACTGATTCAAGAAATGCCCGGATGTATCGATTGATACGATGGCCGGGGTGAAGCGAATGAGGAGGAACGATGCCTAAGATTAAACACATAGCTATGACGGCCAAAGACCCGCATAAGGTGGCGGCATTTTACATGGAATTGTTCGGCATGGAAGAGGTTGGCCGGAGCGGCGACAGCCATGTCTATCTCAGTGACGGCGAGATGAACCTGACCATTCGCAGTTGCAAAGCAGCGGGCGACGCCGACTTGGGAGAAGGCGGGGCCGGTTTTGAAGGCATCCACCACATCGGATTCGTAGTAGACGATGTCGCCGCATTTTCGGACAAGGCACTGAAGGCTGGAGCGAAGATGCTCTCCCCCGCCAAGGCTGCTGTAGGAGCGGGTACCGGCGGTGCGACGCCTCCAGGCAGAGAAGGACCGAGCAATGCTGAAGTCAAGATCAGCGGTCCCAACGGCGTGGTTCTGGATATGTCGGAGACTGGCTGGATAGGTAACTAGATCCAGCCAGTCTCCCCCTTGGAAGTGAGTTAGTCCTCGGGCGGCAGATAGGCGTTGGGCACGATGGCACTGCCCTGTCCAACGCCTGTTGTGTCGCCTTTCTGGTTCTCGGCTGTGATGTTCACCGAAACCTTGCTCCCGTTGGCTTCTCGGGTTATCCCGGAGATTTTGCCGGAGAAGGTGATGGTGTCTCCGGGACGGACTGGCCGCAGGAACCGGAGGTCCACCATGCCGCTGTGGTTGAAAACGTCCGCTCCGAAATACCTCCGTAGCATCTCTATGGCAAAGGTCAGTGACATTCGTCCAGAGGCTACCGTGCCATCGGTGCCAAGAACTTCCTTGGCGGTGGATTCGTCGGTAAATTGAGACGGTCCTGACTCTCCTGAGCTTCCCTCGAAGAGGTTGATGGCCTCTTGGGTCATTTCTTTGACTAGCGGCGTAACATCGCCGTCTATCTGGTAATCACGGTTTAGCCCCCCCATTTCTTGCCCACCTCCGACGGTTGCTTCAACTCATGGGTGATGACTCGGTCGATCAATCGTCCGTCTTCGTCCACGGAAACCGCTTCAGTCACTATGTAGTTCTTGCCCCTTCTCAGGTACTTGTCGGTGATCCACGCCCTAACGGTAATCTTCTTGCCGGCGACGGGAGGGCCGTAGCAATAGAAGGCACACCGAGCGTTCACCGAACCGCTGTCCCGGTATTTGGCGTTGTATTGTTTGACGTCCACCTTATGGGAGATAGTAGGGAATCCCGCGTCGGGGTCCATAACCCCTTTCCGATAGGTATCAATCATTTCCTGGGTTAAGACATACTCGTATTTCTCGAATGTCTCCCCAACCTCTAGAGCATCCCAGTCCAGCAATATCTTGTCGTCAGCTTCTACCATTTTGGTCCATCCTTTTTCGATTCTGAAGCCATCCGGCAAGTATAGACCAAGGGCTGTCTCCAGTCATCAAGGAGAGTCACGCCGGCCTGGTTCAAGTATGATATTGTTCAACCTGTTTAAGCGCGTTCCGGCGGAGATCTAACGGCGCTGATAGAGGGACACTAGGTGAAAGAAGCTGGTTTGGTGATGTTGGGCGGCGCTGGCGGAGCGCTGGCCCGCTACGCGCTTCAACTGATAGCGCTGCGGTTGGGATTCTCCAGCCAGATCGGCATTCTCGCCGTGAATGTGTCTGGAAGCTTCGCGTTGGGTTTGCTGCTGTCGCTCTGGCTGGCCAAGACCTCCTACCCACCGGGGTTGCAACTTCTCTTGGCCGTGGGCTTTCTGGGCAGCTTCACCACCTTTTCAACATTGATGTGGGAGAGTTTTCGGTTGGCGCAGAACGACTCGGTGTTGATGGCCTTGCTCAACTTATCGGGAAGCGTGGCTGCGGGATTGGCTGCGGTAGCCTTAGGATTCCTGGCGGGACGGTTGATAGGGCAGGTAGCCTAGAAGATCTTCCAGTGGTAGCCGGGTTAGGCGGCTAATATCTATCCGGGGACCGGGAGTCTATTTCCCGTGGCACCTTTTGAACTTTCTGCCGCTGCCGCAGGGACATCTCTCATTCCGGCCGATCTTTCCAGGATTCTGCGTAGCAAAGGTCCGCTTCTCCTCGCATTGGGTGCAAGTACAAGCAGTGGGATGTTCGGCGTACCAGTTAGGTCTTACCATCTTCCACCTGGATCGGTTCCTGCTAGGAGGCGTTCAACCTTGGCAGGGGATGAGAATGAAGTTCTAGGAGAGAATCCTTCTAAACCTGGTCAGAAAGACATTGCAAAAAAAGAGCCCCAACTTTTGTTGAGGCATCTGAACTACTGTAGCACATCTAAAATGGGTTTGGCAAGCGTCTGTGACTGTAATGAAAAAAAGCCGGATAAGATAGACCGGAACCAATGGGTTATTGGAGGAGCAAGACGATGGATGATTTGCTGATTCGAGGCGGGGAAGTCATAGATGGCACCGGCGCGGCCGCACGCCGGGCTGATGTGGCGGTAACTGGCGGCCGGATCGTGGAGATTGGGGATTGCAGCGGCCGAGAGTCGTTGAAGGTCATTGATGCCTCGGGCCAGGTGGTGGCACCGGGGTTCATAGATATTCACACACACTCTGACTTCACCCTTCCGCTTAACCCTCTGGCGGAAAGCAAGATTCGCCAAGGGGTCACCACCGAGGTGGTGGGGAATTGCGGATATTCAACCGCTCCGGTGCTGCCGGGGCAGGCTGACAATCTGAAGGACTTCCTGGCTGCCGGTGCGCCATGGCTGAGCTTTAGGGAGACCAGCTTTAAAGAATATCTGGATGCTTTCCCGCAAACCTCGGTCAACACCGTCATGCAAGTGGGTCACGCCACACTGCGTCTGATGACGATGGGTATGGATGACCGTGCGCCGACCGCCCAAGAATTGGCCAACATGGAGTCGCTTTTGGAGGAGGCGTTGGATGCTGGAGCGTTGGGCATGTCCTGCGGGCTGTTCACGGCTCCTGGGAACTACGCCAATATCGACGAACTTGTTTCGCTTGCCCGCGTTTTGCAGCGGAGGGGTGCTACGTACGCCTCCCATATCAGAGACGAAGCGAACCACGTTCTTGAAGCGATAGACGAAGCGATATCCATCTCCGAGACGACTGGCGTTAGGGTCCAGATCGCCCACATCAAGCTATCCGGTCTGGACAACTGGGGCAGGACGGACGAACTGTTGGGGCGCATCGGCGCGGCGAAGGAACGGGGAGTAGATGTTCATTGCGACCAGTATCCTTATACCGCCGGGACTAACCCCCTCCGTAACCTGCTGCCCCTATGGGTCCAAGCCGGTGGTATCGAGGCCATGCTGGAACGGTTGGCCGACACCGAAGCGATCGAAGGTATGAGAGCGGATATCCTGCGCGACGGACTGACCAACTTCGGCCGGGTGTCGTCGTGGGACGCCGTGCGTATCGCCATCACTCCCAGCCAGCCGGAGATTGCCGGCCTCAGCATCGACGAGGTTGCCGCCCAGCGCTCCTGCGACCCACTCCAGGCCGCTTGCGACATTCTTTTGGCAGATCAAGGTCACACCCGCATCGTGGTCACTTCCATGTCGGAAGATGACGTACAGGAGATTCTGCGGTCGCCGATGGTGATGGTTGGGTCCGACGGCAACTCTTTGGCCATCCACGGCATCACCAGTCAGGGCAGGCCCCACCCAAGGTTCTACGGGACATTCGCCCGGGTTCTGGGCCGGTATGTCCGTGAGTTGGGAATCCTGTCGCTGCCCCTCGCCATCCACAAGATGACCGGTGGGTCTGCGGATGCCCTGAGAATGGTGGAGCGTGGGAAGTTGCTGGAGGGCAATTGGGCCGACATCACGGTGTTCGACCCGGATCAGATAGGCGAAATGGCGTCCTATGACGACCCTCATCAATACGCGACGGGAATATCCACGGTGCTAGTCAATGGAAAAGTTGTTATCGATGGTGGCGAGCACACGGGAGAGACCCCCGGCAAAGTCTTGCGCCGGGGCGCCCAAGGCGTTGCTTAAGGGATCGCCGATCACGGTGGTATACTCGGGGCACTAGGCGTGGCCGCCTAACAGATTGTTTCTAGGGGTTTGCGATTTTGTGTGCAGAAAAAGGCATCCAGACAGACGTTTTAGTCGTTGGTTCGGGTGCGGTTGGCGTAGCCGCCGGCATTGAGGCAAGGGAAGCCGGGGCCGAAGTAATCGTTTTGGAAAAGGAAGACCATCTTGGTGGCGCAGCCGCGATATCCGGTGGAGGCTGTTGCATCGTAGACACGCCGCTCCAGCGGGAAAAAGGAATCACGGATAGCCCGGACCTGGCATTCGACGATTGGATCAGTTGGGGAGAGGGTTCGGCCGACGAAGAGTGGGTACGATTCTATGTAGAGCAATCCTGTCAGGAACTGTACGAGTGGGCCAAAGAACGTGGAGTCGAGTGGATAGGTCTGAATCACCAGGAAGGCAATACCGTCGCCCGCTGGCATCGTCCCGAAGGCGGCGGCCGCGGTCTCTGGCACGCTCTTCACGCTACGGCTGTGAGCCGGGGCATCGAGTCGTGGGTCACCGGCACCGCAGTTAAGTCGCTGATTATTGAAGATGGCAGGGCAGTCGGAGTCCGAACTGAGAACGTGAAGACCGGTGAATCCCAAGATTACTTCGCCAAGGCGACTGTTATGGGGACCGGTGGCTTTGCGTCCAACCTGGACATGGTGCTGGAAAATCGCCCGGACCTGCGGCCCCACCGAATCCTGGAGGGCTCTCACGTTGGGGCCAAGGGCGACGGACACCATGTTGTTCAGGAAGCCGGGGGCACGCTGACCCACATGGGCGATATCTGGTTCTACAGCTTTGCCATACCCGACCATCGCGACCCTAACGGAAGAAGAGGCTTGGTGATTCGGGGGATGGCTGATGCGGTTTGGGTCAACATGCAGGGGCATCGATTCCACAACGAGGAACTTTCCGGCGGAGGCTCTGGTTCCAAGGCCATCATGGCACAAGAGCCAGCCCAGTGTTGGGCAATAATAGACGGTACTATGCGGGAGCACGTGACCGTCGGCGACCCCTATTATCAGCAGGAAGGCACCGCCGTCAGAGACGTAGAGAAGGTGGCGGAGCTTCTAGAGATCTCACCGTACATCAGCCGCGGGTCCACCTTGGAAGGTCTTGCCAAGGATATGAACATCCCCGTGGACACACTGAAGGAGACGATAGACCGGTACAACTCGCACATCGACAGCGGCGTGGAAGAAGACCCGGACTTTGGCCGTCCCTTGGCCGGACGGCAGAAGATTGAACAACCGCCTTTTTACGCTCTAAACTACGCTCCCTTGGCCCGCAAGAACTTTGGCGGCGTTAAGACCGACCTGCGCTGCCAGGTTCTGGACAAGAACTACCAAATCATCGACAGGCTTTTCGCCGCCGGGGAGTTGGCAGGGATGGCGGGAGGTCACATCAATGGAAAGAAAGGACTGGAAGGGACTATGTTGGGACCCTGTCTGTTTAGTGGCCGGATAGCCGGTGCGTGGGCGGCCCAGGCGGCTGGTTTCGGCAGGGGATTCGGAACCTGATAGTTTGGCCTAAAGGGGCAGGACCGGAGAAAATGGGCTGGGGCGATCGTCGTTGAATGGCGGACTGCCGATCCAGCGATTGTTCCCGGCGGGGAATCAATCGGTTCGGAGTGCTTCCCGGACTTTTCGTCCCGCGTCTGTCGTAACCCATTGGGTCCAGACGGCCTGCTCTTTGTTCAGATAGCATGTGGCCGCTTTCTCAAAATCCGTTGGGGTATCTTCGAGGCAGCCCTCGGCCACGAACTGGGTCGACTCTTTAAAGTCCCATCTCCGGAACAACTCGACCAGATCTGGGGCTCCAGCGACTAAGCTCGGGTGCACCGCGATCCTTACCCGGGAGTCATCATACCCACAACCGTCTTCCGGGTTTTGACCCACGTCGCAATTTGGCTCAACCAGTCTTGTAAAAGCCAAAGTTGATGCGGCTTTAGTTGGACTCCACATGAACCCCAACCATGCGCGGCGCTCTTTGGTCGCCTGAAGCACTTCTTTAAATAGCGCCTCCTCCGAACCCGGATCCCTCAATTCGATCACGTCATCCAGTCCATAGGCCCGCACTTGCCCCTCGTTAATCTTGGAGCAATCCCAGATGGGGGACAGTTCCACAACACCGCTTTCCCATCGCTGTCCGGCTTGGCGAATACGCCGGTATAGTTCCTCAAATCTTGTACCGTGCGAAGGTCCGGAGTTAATGCGTTTCCCGTAACGGGGTCACCTTCAATCATATACGTTGGAACTACGAACCCGCTTTGCCAAGTCACGTCAAGGCTTTTGCCCAGAGGTATAACTGATCCGCTCTCCAATGCCTGTTCCCATTCTTCCCGCAGGTTTGGCAGCCAGAGTTCTAAGTAAACATTGATACTTCCGTTCACTAGGCTCTTCCAGACATCGTCCGCGCTGCCGGGAAGGTCCGGGATGGAGTCGGTGGGATATCCGTACCCGTTTTCGACGATGAACCGGGCGATGGCATTCTGCATGCGGGCAGTGTCCCAGTTCAGATTGGCGAATATTATCCTAGGCAGGATCGGCACAGGGGTGGGAGGTATATGCTCTGTGGTGGGCGCGATGGCCTGGGAATCACCGGGCTTTGATGTGGATGCGCCGGCTGGGGGTGGCTGAGGTGTCGGAGTAGGGATATAGACCTCTATAGTGCCTGCGGTAACCGGAGATTCGTCCTCTTCACGTCCAAATTCCAGGATATATGAGCCCTTAGTGAATCCTAGGGGTACGTTAATCATTATCTGGTTGCCACTGACCGGAAGGAAGAAAACACTCTTTTCCCGAGGCCGGTAATCAGGTGGGCCTTAGTGACCAATTCAAGGTTCTTGCCAGCGACAACTACCTCCTCCCCTGGGGCGACCCTCTGAAGGTTGATGCTTTCAATCTCCGGTTTGGGTGGGTCTGGCGAGAGGAATTCGATGATTTGAATGACGGTGAAAGTGATTCCCAGAAGAACCCCCAGGAAACCGATGGAGCCGATCGCTCCCCTTCCCAATACCTTGAAACGCAAGATGTTGTCCGCCCAATGGGGCGGACTGGGAGCCCTGCGTCTTCTGGCAGGCCGGGCAGCAGGTGGCTGGGGACGGTCTTCCATCAGTCGATCCGGCTCCAGACGTCCGTCGCCGTGGACCCGGTCCCGTCAAGGGTCTTAGCTTGGACCAAACGTATTTGAGTTTGAATCAGCAAGTAGCATTCCCATGAGCCCCGGCCAGGGAGGGCGCTATCTGTGTTCGGGTTAACTGACACCTTTCGTTCTTAAGGCCGCCAGATTATACCTGTATACGAAAGATCGCTCAATCGGTGTCCATGGCTATCTTTTCTTGCGCATTCTATAGACCGGTTTAACATTGTCCCGTGTCCGCTGCTCCGGTAAATTTTGGGGTACTTGATTCGCTTAAACACTGTTGACATAGAGGCGTAAACGGGGTGTAAAATACCTTTCGTGACATCTCCCTCCTTCTTTGGGTTCAACTCTAGTTTCCTTCGTCCCACCTCATTTTTTACCTTCGGTAACCCCCTACCCGGACCCTACTTGCCTAGCGCCGATCCAAAAACTATGCGAGGTCGACTGTGAGACTTCCAATACCTGCTGTCCTTCGACAAAAACTGTCCTTTATGCCCAGAGAGAATACCTTCTTTTTCCTGCTTCACCAAAGCGCCATGAATATTCAACAGGTTGCCCGGCGGGTCCAAGATCTGATGGAAAACTATGAGAATGTTGAAGCTAAGATTCAGGAGATTAAGGATCTGGAGGATTTCGGAGACCGGATCATCCACGACATCACCCGCTCCCTACACCGGACATTCGTGACGCCTATAGACCGGGAAGACATCCTGGCCCTGGCCGGGAGTTTGGACGATGTTGTGGATGCCATGGACGAGGCGGCTCAATACACCCTTGAATACAGGATAGAAGAGCCGACCGAAGCCGCGCGCAAACTGGCCGCGATCATCGTTGAATGCTCCGATGAGTTGGAGCAGGCTGTCGGCATGCTATCGACCAGGGGCTCAAAACTAAAGGATATATTGCCCAAGGTGGTCGAGATCAACCGGTTGGAGAACGAAGCCGATAGGGTGCATAGCAGGGCCAGAAGCGAGTTGTTCAGCAATGACTTCGACGTTTCCAAGATACTCAAGTGGCGCGACATATACGATGACCTGGAGCAGGCTACGGACCGGGCGGAAGACGCCGCCGACATACTGGAAGGAATCGTGCTGAAGCATTCCTAGCCTGACCGGTTCAACCTGGAATCTTACGGACAGGATCCAGCTTCGAGAATATCGAATCGTTCACGTCATGCCCGTGGGAAATTAGAACAGTGGAGGCTGATTGTATTTCATACTGTATTTCAGGAGGTGCGGTGGCCCGTGGGATTAGATGATTGATTCGACCTCCTTGTTCTTCCTCATCGCAGTTATCTTTCTTGCCCTTGCCTTCGATTTCGCCAACGGATTCAACGACGCCGCCAATGCCATCGCGACGGTAGTCTCCACTCGGGTAATGTCCCCACTCCAGGCCGTACTCATGGCTGGTGCGATGAATTTTCTGGGAGCGATATCCGGAACCGCGGTGGCTAAAGCAGTCGGCAAAGGCGTGGTCTCCCCCGATGAAGTCACTTTAGTAGTTGTGGCAGGCGGTGTGGCCGCTGCGGCTGCGTGGGTATTCTTGGCCAGCCGTTTCGGGCTGCCAGTCAGTGGGAGCCACAGCCTTATAGCCGGAGTGGCGGGAGCCGGTATCGCCCACGGCGGTCCCAGTGTTCTGGTCGGTTCCGGCATGCTGAAGATTGTTATGGGACTGGCTTTCTCTCCTCTGCTGGGATTGACCTTCGGCTTCGTCATTATGCTGGCCATATACTGGGTCTTTCGCCACGCCAGTCCCGCTATGGTTACGACGATATTCAGCAAGCTGCAGATTCTGACAGCGGCAGCGATGGCGTTCAGCCACGGTTCCAACGATGCGCAAAAGACCATGGGAATAATCACCTTGGCGCTTGTAGTGAGCAAAGCCTCCAGTTTGGATACCATTGAGGTGCCTCTCTGGGTAATCCTCCTATCCGCAAGCGTCATGGCCATGGGAACATACTTTGGGGGATCTCGGGTGATTCGAACCTTAGGAGTGAGGATAATCACCATGAGACCGGTCCATGGATTTGCCGCCGAGAGCGCTGCGGCAGCCGTCATTGAGTTCGCGACCCGGAGTGGCATCCCGGTCAGCACCACCCACGTCATAACCTCAACCATCCTGGGAATGGGGTCTACGCGCCGCCTGTCTGCGGTGCGATGGGGCGTGGCCAAAGGCATCGTCTACGCCTGGGTGCTGACTTTCCCGATCTGCGGCGTTCTCGGAGCGGCGCTCTACGTCGCGGTCGACGCAGTAACAAAGGGATAGGCGGGAGGCAACCGGCCACCCCTCGGCTGCCTTACGCTTTTTACAGTTGCCAATTCGACGATGCCACTTTATCCTTTAACCCTAATTGTGTGGTTAGCGGATAACCGGAGCCGTCCTTCCGGCGTCGTCGCCGCGCATACCGCCAGGTATTGTCGAATCAATCAGGTTAGATAGGAGGACAGAATATGCCAGCAGTCACGAATCTCGGGCACCTGGGGTTGTTCTGCCAGGACGTGGAAAAGATGCGGGACTTTTACAGCCGGTTCATGGGCATGACCATAACCGACGAGGATCCCGAATGGGGAATCTGCTTCCTCAGCGCCAACCCGGAGCAGGAGCACCATGAGCTAGCTCTCGCCCGGATGAGGCCCAATGGCGAAACCACTCAATACCTACAGCAGGTTTCGTTCATCGTCGACAGCATGGAAGATCTACAGACTTTCTACCACCGGCTTCAGGACGAGGGTTTGAAGATCGACCGGACAGTCACCCACGGAATCTCCTGTAGCATCTACTTCTTCGATCCCGAGGATAACCGGGTAGAGCTCTACTACAAGACTGGCTACAATGTTCGTCAACCCTTGGGTGAGCACATCGACCTGGACCAGCCAGCAGACGATTTGTTGGCCTTCTCCAAGTCCTTTGAAGTTTCCAAGGGACCGTCTGTAGGCGAGTCAACACAGCCCGGCCTGTGGAAGGCGCCGGTGTAAGCATCACTGGTCGTCACCGTTCAGCGGGCCCCTGACGAGACTACCAAGAAGCAGATTGGCCGGATACGCTCTTTGAGGCGGACCCGGCCAATTTCTATTTCCCCGGTGAACGATATCATCGGAAATTTGATAGCGGGAAACAATTGCAGCGCCATCTGATAGTTTAAGTTTTCTTGGAGGCAGTATGGCAAAATCAGTCCGGGCGGGTCTTATTCAAGCTGGGATGGGTGACGAACCCGCCGAGGATGTTGCCCGGTCAAAGAAGTACATGTTGGACAAGCATGTCTCCCTCATCGAACAGGCCGCCGAAAAGGGAGTACAGGTCCTGTGCTTGCAGGAGATTTTCAACGGCCCCTACTTCTGCGCCGTACAAGACAAGCGATGGTATGCGATGGCTGAATCGGTCCCCGATGGTCCCACCGTCAAGCTGATGCAGGAGTTGGCCAGAAAGCACGAGATGGCGATGGTCGTCCCGGTTTACGAGGAGACCATACCCGGCGTTTACTACAACACGGCGGCGGTGCTGGACACCGATGGGACTTACCTGGGGAAGTACCGCAAGAGCCACATCCCACAACTGCCCCCCGGATTCTGGGAAAAGTTCTACTTCAAGCCGGGCAACTGCGGCTATCCGGTATTCAAAACCCGGGTTGCGGCGATCGGCGTTTATATCTGCTATGACCGCCATTTCCCCGAGGGTTTTCGGGAGCTGGGGCTGAACGGCGCTGAGATTGTGTTCAACCCATCGGCGACGGTCTCCGGCCTATCGGACCATCTGTGGGAATTGGAGCAACCGGCGGCGGCGGTAGCCAACGGTTACTTTGTCGGCGCCATAAACCGGGTGGGACGGGAGAAACCTTGGGATATGGGTGAATTCTACGGCCAGTCCTACTTCTGTAACCCAAGAGGCCAGATCGTCGCCCAGGGCTGCCGGGACAAAGATGAAGTAATCGTTGCCGACCTGGACTTGGACGAGATACGGGAAACAAGGGAAACCTGGCAATTCTTCCGGGACCGGCGGCCCGAGACCTACGGAGGGCTAGTTGCGCAGTGATGGTAATGGTGGATGGCCGCACAATCTGAGAACCGTGGTCCGCTGCAATGTGTGGTTCGGTAGCCTCACCACGAACGGGGAGGTGTGTGTCACCACGAACGGGGAGCAGGGACACCACTAATTGGGAGAAGCGTTGTCAGTTACGGGGGGCAGCGTCGTCGGTAACGGGAGGATTTCCATCGGGCGGGGAATGGTCTGTCACAAGCGGATACGAGTGACCACAACCGTTTGTCCTGAGCTTGTCGAAGGACTGCGCCGAGACTAGACCCGGCATCCCCTACTCGGGCAATATCGCCGTGGCCTCAATCTCAATCTTCAGATGGGGCTTTACCAGGCCGGCCACTTGGACCCGCGTGCTAGCAGGAAGGTTTCCGCCGAAGTATTTGGTGCGTACATCGTGGGTCGCGGCTTCGGCTGCGCTGTCAATCTCCGTAACGAAGCTGGTTATCTTGACGATGTTGTCCAGGGTACCGCTTTCGGCCTCCAGAATAAGCTTCATCCTCTTTAGAATCACGTCGGTCTGGGCCGCCATGTCGCCGTACTCAGCGTCCGTTTCTCTGGCCGTGGCCCCGGATAGAAACAGCATGTTTCCCACCCGCACCGATTGGTAGTGGGGCGCGCTTTGCGCCGGAAGTTCCGGGTAATTCTTTCTTACGATGTCCATTGCATCCTCCTCTTGACGGTTAGATACTATTCGAATTCCCAGCGCTGTGGCTCGACAAGCCTGTTCTGAGCCAGTCGAAGGGCTCACCACGAACGGGGGCCGTCGGCTCAGCTCTGGTTATTGGCTTTCAAGTTCGTTAACCAGCGCCTCTAAAGCCTGGTAAAAACAGTCCAGGGGCGCCCTGGCGATGCCTGCGCCTACTTGTCCGGATCCTGCCTCTTTGTGGGCAATCCCGGTGTTGATGGCGGGCGCGATTCCCGTCTCCACCACTTTACGCAGGTCGATGCCCGAGGGCACACCCTGTTGATCCAGGTTGGGAATCGTCAGGTGCGGGTGGTGGCCCATGGTGATTTCGCCCATCTCTTGAGTATAGTTCACGGCGTCACGGTAGGTCCCGGCTCCTACGAATCCAACAACCGCCGGGGAGCTGGCCATCGCGAAAGCGCCGAGACCCAGAGTTTCCAGGATGGCGCTGTCTCCCATATCCGGGTTGGCGTCGTCGCTGGTAAACCCGGGGAAATACAGTCCTTCCGGCATCAGAGAAGGGGCGGTGAACCACCGGTCGCCTAGAGCGCCGATCTTGATGCCGAAGTTGGTGCCGTTCCGGCTCATCGCCGTCACTAGCGTCGAGCCTTTGACCGATGCGGCGGCGTCCATCGCCGACTTTCCAGCGGCCATAGCCAAGTTCAGGAAGAACTGGTCGTTGCCAACTAAAAAGTCTGTCACCTCGCTCAGACTGGCCTGTTGAGAAGACCCGCGCACCAAGTGGGGTGCGATAGCGCGGAAAAACAGCGACGTTGCGGCGACATTGCGCTGGTGCATCTCGTCGCCCATCGCCAACGCCTGGGCCATCATAGGTCTCAGATCGATGCCGCCCGCCCGGCGTACTCCTTCTCTTAGGGCCGGGGCCAGGGTCTTCTCTATCCAAACTAGTCTCTCGATAACCGAGTCATCGTTGGCCCCGAAGCGCATCACCTTGCCCAAACCCTCGTTGATGGTGCAGTAGGCCCGGTTGCCCAGGGCCCGGTTCTCCACCACGAAGACCGGCATGGACGGGCTGAATATGCCGGTCATGGGTCCGACGGCGGAAAAGCCGTGGGCGGAGTGGAGCGACACGGAGCCGGTGGATGCCATGGCCGCCGCTTCGTCTTCGGTGCCCGCCCAACCCTGGTATCGGAGCGCTCCAACGACCGCTCCCTGCATGGGGTTGCACATGTCAGACCATTGGACCGGCGGTCCGGCGTGCAGCAGCATTCCCTCGCCGAGTCGGGGCATCACTTCCGACGCCGGGGCCACGTCGACTAGGACGGGATCGGCGTTGTACATCAGACTCAGTGCTTCCTGGTTGGCCGTTTCGATGGGAGTTTGCAACTTAGTTTGACCTTTCCGAAATAGAATCACCGGATCGTTCCAGGCGGCTTAGTAGATCTGTTAGCCGCTGGTCCCCTCCGGCAGGCGGCCGCCAGTCAACCTGAACCACTGGGAACCCCAACTCGTTAAGGGTGTCGGCGAAGACCTCCAACCCCACGTTGATGACCTTGGGGGAATCGGTAAGCAAATCGCGTTTATCAGGAATGGGAAATACCTCCAGGCAAGGCGCTAGTGTCACCGCCGGTGATGGCGGAGGCGATGCGGGCGGCCAAGGCATTGCTGTGTACCACTGTGGCTCCGGCATCGGTTAGCGCCTTTTGTTGCTGTTCTAAATTCTGGGGGTCGTCGGGGCTGCCGCACAAGGCTACCACGCAAGCTAAGCCGCGTCCGCCCATACTGGCTACGGCTTGGGCTTCCAGTAACGCGGGAGCCAATTCAGAGGCGGGGTCGGGGTGGGATCCGTAGCCCAGTATCACGTCCAAGAGTACGACTCCCACTTCCGGATCACCGGCTTCCTGAACCAGCGCTTCGCATCGGGCTCGGAAGTCAATCATGGGGTGGGGACGGCCCACGGTGTAGCGGTCTCCTCCCATGTCTATCACTGAATCGTCTCCGGATGGAACTCCACCAGAATCAGACTCTACCTGATGCCCCAAGTCCCTGAGGATCAACAGGGATTCGTAGGACAAGGTCCCTCCGGAATAAAGCCCTCGGATACTGCGGCGTCTCAAATCCGGTCCGGCGGCTAGCGTTTCAATCTTCTGCCTGGTCGCACTGTCTATGGATGCCCAGTCGGGCGCATCTCTGCCTAACAGACTTAGAACTCGGAGCGCGGCGCCCTCAAGGGTTTGTTCCATGTGAACGTTGTCGGCGCTTGACGGTTGACCTTGGTCTCCCAGGAACGCGATAACGCATGGCTTGCCGGACTTAGATGCGGCCTCTAAAACCCGGTCTCGGGCGGACTGGGCGGGAGGTTTGGATATAAGAACTATAATTTCTGTGGCGGAGTCGTCTTGGAGGGCTCTTAACCCTTCAAGCATCATGGCCCCGTTAACTTCAGCGGATAGGTCCCGGCCGCCAACACCCAAAGCGTGGGAGACGCCTTCTCCAGCTTCGGCTAGAAGACACATCACGTGCTGCAAGCCGCTGCCCGACGCCGAAACCAGTCCCACTCGTCCGGTAGAGACGGCGTTGGCGAATCCCAGGGGAGCGCCGTTGATGATGGCGGTTCCGCAGTCAGGACCCATCATGAGCAGGCCTAGGTTGGCCGCCTGTTGTTTCAGGTTTACTTCGTCTTCCAGGGGCACGTTGTCGCTGAACAGCAGGACGTTCAGCCCTAGGTCCAGGGCCTTCTTGGCTTCGTGGGCGGCGTATTCCCCCGGCACGGAAATCATAGCAAGATTTGCTTGAGGTAACGCCTGGATCGCCCCTTCCAGAGATCGAGGCCGGTAGTCCGTACCACCGCCAGTCGATTGCCGGGCAGCGGTCAGCCGCTCCTGAACCGACGCCATCACAGTCTCTTCCACTCCTGGCGGAGTCAGGTTGAAGGCGACTATCAGGTCGTTGGGGGTGGCTGACTTTCCGGTGTCGGCTAGGAGACCAGCCTGATCCAGCAAGTCTTTGTTGTTATCGGTTCCCATGATGGCGGTGGCCTGTTCGACGTTATCCAGACCTTCCATCTCCCGCGAGAGCCGCATCAATGCCACCGAATCGCGGTACAGATTCTTCAACACGTGGTTCTTGACCGTCATGCCGGAACGCCATCCTTTTCTTGAGTAGCGGCGCTGGTCACTTCAAGGCCTTGGTTCATACGCAAGCTGACGTGTATACCCAGCAAGATTCCCGCCAAAGTGTCCCAGCCAGACGTGTGCCCCACCTGAATCAGTTCCAATGTGGCGCGGGAGATGTCCGGTTGGGTATCCACGCCCAAGAGACAGCGCAACAGTCGGTGCTGAGCCGCGCTGCCGTTCCCCTTAGCCGATTGTTCCAACATGGCGGAGCTGATGCGGTTGGTCTTTTCAGCGGCGTGCCTGGTGACGCACCGGGCCAACAGATCCACGCTAGGTTGGGAGGCGGTATCCGGCATGGCCAGCAATGCTACCAGCATCCCCGCCAGAAGGTCGTCGCCCGAGGGGGTCAAGCCTGGTCCCAGACCAACCAAACCAGACACGGCTTGGTCCACCGATTCATGGTCGAGACGAATCAGACCGTCTGTCAGTTTGGAGACGCAGGGTACAGCCGACTGAGCTGCTGCGTTCATCAATTTGATGGTGGGCAACTCTCCAATAGCTAAATCAGCGAGATGAGGGATGATTGGCCCCAGGCCATCCGAAGGTAGCAGAGGCCTGACCAAGTTCATCAAAGTATTGATGCGGCGGAGGATTTCATTTGGAGTGGCAGTCTTTCGAACCAGTTCCGGTGCCCAAGTCGACATTCCTGATGTCTGAAGGACGATTGCGCGGCCCAAGCGAAGGTCCACGCCGTCCGATTCCAGATGACAGCCTTCCCTGACTCCCAAATCGCCTAGGGTCACGTCTGAAGGAATCTCAACTCCCATCGTCAGTGGGCCTTCGCCCAACCGGGAGTCGGCCAGGCAAAATACCTGCCCATCTAGGCTTTCCAGGTAACAGGAACGGCGAAAAACAGCGAAGACGGTCCCCCATCGCCCGGTTCCGGGGAGTGGTTCCGCCAAGGGCGCGCCGATGGAGGCTATGGAGTAAACGGTTCTGGATGTCATGAGAATCTTCGGCCCATCATAGCCTGCCCTTACGCTCGGTGGCAATCCTAGAAAAGAGCATCCGTTGATGCTTGTCCAAGATGTCTACGTGTTGCTTGACACTCCCGCTGTCCCGGCTACAATCAACCAATAAGCCCACAAGTCCGGCCAAGGCTAGCCGGTTGGAGAGCAAGACGATGAGCAGTGATGCTAACAGAGCAGATTCAGAGCCTAGCGGCGGCAACGGCGCGTTGACGATGGATAGGCTGGCGGAGTTTCAGCAGAGCTTCGATGCCAATCCCTCAAATAGGCTGATGCAGAACGCCGTGACCCAGCACGATGTCAACGACATCGCCTTGAACCGGTCGATCGTCACCGAAGCGGATCACACTTTTTCAACGGTGTTGGACGACTGGGGGGTGACCAACCAGGCTAGGACGGGACGCTGCTGGATGTTCGCCGGGTTGAACCTGTTCCGTGCCGGCACGAGAAACATCATGAACGTCAAACAGTTCGAATTTAGCCAGAACTACCTGATGTTCTGGGACAAGATGGAGCGGGCTAACTTTGTCCTTGAAGCCATCATTGAGACTGCGGACCGTACGGTGGACGACCGCACCGTGGCCTGGCTGCTGCAACGATCGATTGAGGACGGCGGCCAGTGGGATATGTTCGTCGGCCTGGTTAAGAAGCACGGCGTCGCCCCCAAGACGGTGATGACCGAAACTCAAAGTTCGGCCAGTTCCATGCGGATGAACTCCATGCTGAACTACCAGATGCGACAGGGCGCCAAGAAGATTCGGGATTCCTATGCTGGCGAGTCCGGGCTGGAAGAGATGCGCCGGGTCAAGGATGAAACCCTTGAGGTGATTCACCATGTCCTGTCCATCCATCTGGGGACGCCTCCCAGCGAATTCGACTGGCAATGGAAGGATAAGGACGGCAAGTTCCACCGTGACGGCCAGATGACGCCTTTGGAGTTCGCCGACAAGTACGTGGACACACCTTGGCAAGATTACGTTTGCTTGGTCCACGACCCGCGAGAGACCAGTCCCATGGACCGCACCTACACCATCGCCTACCTGGGCAACATGGTCGACGCAGACCCAATCAAGTACCTGAACGTGGATATCCAGACCATCAAGGACCTAACCCAACAGATGCTGCTGGACGGATTGCCGGTTTGGATGGGCTGCGACACTGGTAAGCAGTCCCATCGTGACCTGGGTCTCTGGGACGCTGAGTTGTTCGACTATGCCGGCGTATACAACGCGGATTTCTCTCTCGATAAGGCGGGACGCTTGGAGTACCACCAGACTAGGATGACCCACGCCATGCTGTTCACCGGCGTTGATGTCGTGGACGGTCAGCCTCGCCGCTGGAGAGTGGAGAATAGCTGGGACGACAAGGTGGGCGACAAGGGGTTCTTCATGATGAACGACTCCTGGTTCGCCGAGTACATGTTTGAGATTGCCGTCCCCAAGAGTTATCTGACTGAAGAGATGATTAAGGCCCTGGAGCAGGACCCGATCGTTCTGCCGCCTTGGGATCCGATGGGGTCTTTGGCGGAGTAGGGTGATTGACCGGCTGCGGAAGTTGTTTGGCGCGTGATATTTGACCCCCTCTCTAACTCTCCTCCTTCCTAAAGGCGAGAGAACAAGTCCCTTCCCCCCTTGTGGGGGAGGATTAAGGTTGGGGGTAACGCTCCCCCACACAAACTTTAACTAGAGGCAAACTATGAAGTTCGGTTTTTTCATGATGCCGTCCCATTCCCACCGGGAGAATCCAACCCTGGCTTTCGAGCGGGACTTGGGGATGATTGAGTACACGGAATCGCTGGGGTTCGATGAATTTTGGGTGGGAGAGCACCACACGGGTGGATGGGAAACCATCCCTGCGCCGGACATCTTCCTGGCATCTGCTGGCGCCCGCACCAAACGGATACGTTTGGGCACGGCGGTTATCAACCTGTCCTACCACCACCCCTTCGATGTCGCCGAGCGTATGGCCTTTCTGGACCACCTGACCTACGGGCGGGTGATGCTGGGCTGCGGGCCGGGCATCCTGGCTCCCGACGTCAAACTGTTCGGTCTGGATCCCACGGAACTGCGCCCGATGATGAACGAGTCCCTGGATATCATCTTGAAGCTGTACCGGGAGGACGGCCTGATCTCCTACGAAGGAAATTACTGGCAGATCAAGGACATGGAGGTTCAGGTCAAGCCCTATCAGCAGCCCCATCTGCCGGTGTTCACGGTCAGTTCGGGCAGCGGCAACAGTATCCGGGTGGCGGCGGAGCGTGGCTTGGGGGTGATATCCGGGGCGTTCACCCAGCCGGGAGCGATCGACATAACGCAGCAGTGGAAGTCATACGAGCAACAGTCAGTGGCCGCCGGACACACTCCCAACCGGGAAGATTGGCGGCTCTCCACCAGCATCTACGTGGCCGACTCCATGGACGAGGCCCTGAACGACGTTTCCCAGGGCATCATGACTGAGATCCGGGAATACTTCTTCAACAATGGCGGTAAGCCCACCTATGAAGCCTATCCGGGCCAACCTGCCGAAGAGATTACCGTTGAGCAAATCATTAAACAGCGCAATTGGATCATCGGCGACCCGGACTACTGCATCAGTAAGATTAAAGAACTTGAAGAGGCAACAGGCGGATTCGGCGGATTGCTGATGGTGGCGGTAGAGTGGACCACGTCCGAGAAATGGAACCGGTCCCTGGAGCTATTCGCCCGCTACGTCATGCCCCAGTTCAAGGGCAGCCTCCGGGGCATCCAAGGCTCCTACGACCGGATGATTGAGGACAACCGGCTGGGTCTACTACCCACCGCCCGCTCCGGGTCGATTCGGGTTGATGGTGGTGCGGCAAGGGGGTAAATCCCCCCAACCTCCCTTTACGAAAAGGGGGCTTTTGCTTGGTCGCACTCCTACTCCAACTGCCGCAGCCTCGGGTCTAGAACGTCCCGCAGCCAGTCTCCGAAAATGTTCATGGACATCACGATGAACATGATAGCCAGGCCCGGCACGGTAGAAATCCACCAGGCAACAGCCAGGCGGTCCCGGCCGTCGGCAACCATCGAACCCCAGGCGGGAGTAGGCGGCGGCACCCCTGCCCCCAGGAAGCTGAGGGTGGACTCCAGCAATATTACTAATCCCACCTCAAGGGTGGCCAGGATTATCAGTGTATTAATGACCCCTGGAAAGATGTGGAAGAATAAGATTCGCGGTGTGGAAGCGCCGGACACCTGAGCTAAGGCCACGAAGTCCATGGTCTTCAGTTGCAACACTTCGCCCCGAATATTTCGGGCGAAGCGGGGCCAGATGGCGATCGCCAGGACCACGACGATAATCATAAAGGACTGCCCCAGGGCCAAGATCAACACCAGTGCCAGCAGTATAGTTGGTATTGCCAGCTTGATGTCTACCAGGCGCATGACGGCCTCGTCCACAACACCCCCGTACCAGCCGGCCAAGAGGCCCATAGTGACCCCGATGCCGCCCCCTATGAACAGGACCACCGCCACAACGACCAGAGAAACCTGGGCCCCATAGATCGTGCGGCTAAGCATGTCCCGGCCCAGGTGGTCGGTGCCGAGCAGGTACTTGGTTGAGCCCCCCTCTTTGATTAAGACGTCAATTTCGTCACCCACTACAGCGCCCTTCGTTTTTCGCCCTGCGTCGCGCAAGCTTATTTGGCTGGAGCCTTCACCAATCGCCACGGCTTCCACCACTAATTTCACTTGAATGTCATCACCCACCCAAACGGGTGGCACGTTTCGCGCCCGGATATCCCCTCTTTCGGGGTTGTGGGGTGCTATCCAGGGAGCGAAGATCCCAGTAGCCAAGAACACGACGAGGATGAACATGGGAATCAACGGCAGGCGCCGCATCCGCCACGCCATTCTAGCTATGCGTACGGGTATGGGCAGCGGCGTTGCAGTGACTAAGCCGGTAGCTTCTGCCATCTTGTCCTCCTACGCTTAGGCGTACCGGATCCTGGGGTCGATATACGCGTACATAATATCCACCAACATAGCAGCTATCACATACATCAACGTGAAGACCACGACCACAGCCTGAAGCAATGGGTAGTCAACGCCAATCAGGGCCTTGACGGCGAGCTGTCCCAACCCCGGCCAGGCAAAAACCGTCTCCACCACAAGGGAGCCGGTTACCAGACCGCCCAGGGTAATTCCGGCGAAGGTTAGGACCGGGATCAGGGCATTGCGCAGGGCGTGCTTCCATATGACCACTTTTTCCGAGACCCCCTTGGCCCGGGCCAACTTTACGTATTCAGAGTCCAGTACGTTCAACATAGCTGAACGGAGTAGACGTAGGTTGGCGGCCACATAGAACCATCCCAGAGTGATTCCGGGCAAGATAATGCTTGTTTTTTCCTGTCGGCCATAAGGGGGTAGCCACTCCAGCTGGACCGATAAGAAAAACATGAGCATCAAGCCCAGCCAGAAAACGGGCGCCGACTGCCCGATCAGGGCCACAAATTTTCCAATCATGTCCAGAGGGCCCCCTCGCTTCACGGCGGAAAGAATGCCAAGAGGAACTCCCAGCACCACTGAAAACGCAAAGGCGGCTAGACCAAGCTGGAGGGTAGCTGGAAAGCGCTCTAGGATGATTTCCATAGAGGGTCGTCCCTCGCTGAGGGATTCTCCGAATTTCCCGCTCAGGGCATCCTTGATGAATATCCCGTACTGCTGGTAATAAGGCTTGTCCAGCCCCATGTTCTCCGTCAGCTTGTCCCAGTCCGCCTGGGTGGAGTAATCATCCAAATAGACGTGCCTGGGGTCCCCGGCTGCCCGGCTCATGACGAAGATAAGTAGGGATACCGCAAACAGGGTGATTATTGCCATTACGAAGCGCCGTAGCAAGTATCTTTGCATGTAGCCCTACTTTACCTCCCTAGATTTGTCCCCCTACGATTGAGAAAGGGGGGCTCGGAGGATTCTGTGTTGGATCCGTGGGGAGGGTGAAATCTATTGGGGAAAGCCCTCCGTCTCGCTCGGTGTGCCGATGGCGGAGTTGGCTGTCAAAGAGTGAAACTTGGACCACCCTCTCCGTACCTTGGTCTCACGGGCAATACTCATCCCTAGGGCTGCCGCAATCGCTCCCACAGTGGCCCCCAAGGCCGTGTAGGAAATGGGGGTAACAGCGGGTCCAACGCAGCACTCAACCTCCTGGTTAGCGCCGAACAGAAAACCGCCCCATGCCCCCCCCATGCCGGCCAGCAGTAGGGCCAGGCCCATGGCTGCCAGTATGGGCGCCGTTGGGATCCAGTCAACCCTCAAGAAGGCGACATAACTGCCCAGTCCCGCCCCGACACCGGCGCCAATCATGAAGAGCACCAGTAGAGTAGCATGGGAAACTGCGCCAAAAAAGACGAACATCGACCAGGCTATCCCAATCCCGATCACGCTGAACACACTGGAAAGGAGCAAACCCAAAACGGTGCGCCCGACGAGAACCAGGACCGGTCGTACAATATCCATCTGTCCTCGCCGGGCGTTAGCTACCACCTGGAGATCTCGGCCTTCGTACCTTTCTGTACGTTGGGGCTTGTCTCTCCGGTTTTTCCTTGCCTGTTTTTGGTATTATTCACCACCCTACTTGCGGTGCTGCATGAATTCATACCCGTTGATTTGCCTAACATCGGTGGTCTTCACAAATTCGCCCCACGGTTCGATCCGGGGGCCCACCGGCCACACCGCGTCCATCGTGTAATAGCGGAGATCGGTGAGCGCGTTGTCCAGCAGGAAGATACCAACGTCCTTTTCCAACTGATTCCGTTTTACCGGGTCCACCTCTTTCTGCGCCCTGAGCATCAAATCTTCCTGGTAGGGATGCTCCAAGCCACGGTTGAAGGGATTGGCGCTTAGGTAACTGCCGTAGCCCCGGGCCGGCGTCGATAGGGGCGACCCGGCGTGGCAGGTTGCGCCCTGATAAGTTCGGCCCACCAGGGTCGGGCGCAGGGTGCCGTAGGGGATCCGCTGGAAGTTCACATCCAACCCAATGTCATTCCACATCTGGGCGATGATCTCACAGCCCTCAACCTCGGCGGCCGCGCCTCTAATGGAGGGAGTCAGGGTGATGCTGAACCCATCGGGATAGCCCGCCTCGGCCAGCAGTGCGATAGCCCCCTCGGTGCTGAACGCCGGCCAGTCCCGCCCTTCCAGGAGGTGCATGAAGTTGTTGTAGCCATGCAGGGGTATCTTGGTATGCCCGCGGCCTGACAGGATGGTCTCCACCAGGCCGTCCCGGTCGATGGCCATCAGCAGGGCCATTCGCACCTTCACGGCCGTTTCCCACTCGGGAGTGGTGACGTCCGCGGTGGGCGAAACCCAGGGCAAATCCCCGTCGTAGCCCGGCCGCGGCTCAACGCCCTCGATGGGGTACCAGTTGCCGTAGATCCTGAGGTTCATCCCCACGGCGTCCGGTACCGACACGAGTGCGGCACCCTTGACCTTTTCCACCAAAGGTATGGTGTCGAAGGACATCAGGAAGGTATCCAGCTGTCCGGTCTGGAACCCGGCTATTCGAGAGGACTCTTCGGGGATTTCCCAAACCATCAACTCTTCAAAAGCCGGAGTCTGGCGCCAATGGTCTTGCACCGCCCTCATCCGCCAGAATTCGCCAGTGCGACTGTCCAATATCTCCCAGGGGCCCGTGGCAGCGATATTCTTGCTGGCCGCCTCCACCCCTATCTCGTCGCTCTGCTTTTTGCTAACGATGAATGAGGAGGCTCCGCCGGGGGTCTGATGCCACCCAACGGCAATTAGATCGACCACCGGTTCACCGGTGTGGACCACCACGGTGTAGGGGTCCGGCGCGAATGAACCTTCCCGGTCAGCCCAGAACTTCGCTATCTGGCCCGCCCTGGGGTGCTTGCTAGTCTCAAACCCCCGCATGGAATAGACCACATCCTCGGCGGTCATCTCGCCGTAGCCCTTGTGGAACTGAATCCCTTTATGGAGCTTCCAGGTCCAGGTAAGGAAGTCTTCGGAGATCTCCCAGGAGTCGGCCAGCAGCGGCTGGGCGTTCCGTTCCAGGTCCTGCCACAGCAGCCCTTCGCCGATGGGCAGTGTGGACTGAACGAATATCTGAGGGTTCTTCATTACCGCAGGATGGACGAAGAAGGGCCCCATCTCTTTAAGGCCCACGTTGAGGGTGCCAACCGGCTTGACCTTAACCTTAACCTGGGGCATTGGTGTGGCGACCACCACTACCCGCTTCTCCACTTCCCTGATCACCTCTTGTATTACCACTTTTTCTACAGGTACTTCTTTCACCACCTCCCTGATCACCTCTTTCTCCACCACCACCTGCCTGTCAACAGGCACCTCTTTTATTACCTCTTTCTCCACGATCACTTGTTTTTCTATTATCTGGGGTTCCGCGGATGTACCCCCGCAAGAGACAGCGAGTAACAATACCAAGACGATGGGTGTGAGGAAGAGTAACTTGGGGTCCTTTCTTAGGCGATTAAACATGATGTGCCTCCAAATGATGTTTCAGGAACAGGCAGCGGCAGAAATCGGTTTTGGAATAGATTATCTTTGTTACGTATTATTTATTAGTTGATTCAATTAAATAACGTTTTAGACGTATACATTCAAATATATATGTGATATTTCGACCAATTATTTTAATTTGATATTAGTGCCCCATCGAAGAGCTTCAATAATATATATTATCTTTCGTAGGCGTGTCAATGCCGACGAAAGATAATATGGCGAATCTGGAATTTGGTTTGGATACAGGACGCTGGCAGGCGCGGTGGAAATCCCCCAAACCTCTTTACGATAGCGGGGCGTTGCTACAGTGCGACTATCGTGCCGTTCACCCTGCCATCATCCAACTCGAGGAACCCGATGGACGGTACGACCTTAAATCGGCGTTTGCCTGCTGCGCCGGGATTGAAGAATAGGATGTTGCCTATCTTTTGCTGGTAGGCGATGTGGCTGTGGCCGTAGACTACGATGTCCACGGCCTGTTGCCGGTAAACGGTGATTGCCGGGTCGTCCGGCTTTTTGGGTGGCTTTACGATGTGGGTCAAGTAGAAACCGAAGCCCTCTAGCTGCAACGATACTTCTTCCGGGTAAAGGGACTCCGGTCCTGTGCGGTCGTTGTTTCCCCGCACTACGGTCACTGGGGCAATCTCGGCTAGCGACTCTATGATTC
>CAXEOX010000040.1:0-25639 GCA_963997925.1 uncultured bacterium | reverse complement strand
CCGCATCACCCGGCTGCCCACGTCGTAGCCCAGCACCACCGACTTGAGCAGGGTCCCCCCTGTGCAGTCATTCTTCTCCCCCATCGCCAGGGCCGCCGGCACCACGGCGCATCCCGGATAGGTCCCCGATGGAGCATGGGAATCGTCGGTTTCGTCGGAATGGGCCAGGATGCCGTTGGCCAAAGCGGCCGAGACCGCGTTGGTTATTACCGAAGAACCGACCACTTGGGCTTGCGGCGTTCCACCCTGCATCTCAGCGTACTTTATGGCCAACCGGCCCGGTTCCAGGGTCGTTCCGGAAACCATCGCGCCGATGGTATCCAGGATATGGTGTTTGGTCTTTAGCGCCACATCGGCGGGGACGGGCGCGGTACGGGACTCGACCATGTACTCGCTCAATATCCCAATGATGCTTTCGTCAGAAGATTGCTGGCCGGCCATTTGTTAACCTCTCTAAAATATCGTCCCGGAACACCCATCCAGCAGGCAGCAAGTACCGTGGCGCAGTATATCACGGGATTGAGCCTGACAGACGGCAAATCGAGTACGAACCCCGGCCAGCCCACGCTGGGTGGTATACTGGCTGGTGCCGTTGCCCGGCCTTGCCTGGCAGATACGTGGACCAAGGCTAACCCAGGACCGGTCAGGAGCGAGAATGGACACAGGGCTTAAGGGTAAGACAGTACTCATAACCGGAGCGACGCGGAACCACGGCAGGGCCAGCGCGATCGCGTTTGCCGAAGAAGGCGCTAACCTGCTGTTATGCACCCGCAGCAGCATGGATATGTTGGAAGAAACCGCTGAACTAGCTTCCAAGAGTGGGGTGAAGGTGGTAACGGGCGCTTGCGACGTGACCGACGAAGCTCAGGTCGAAGCCTTCGTTCAGAAAGGACTCGACGAGTTCGGACACGTCGACGTTCTGGTCAACAATGCTGCCTGGCGCGCCAGGGGAGACCTGCTGTCCATCGACGAAGACCTGTGGCAGACGGCCTTGGGCGTGAACCTCCACGCCCCCTTCCTCACCAGCAAAGCGGTTCTACCCAACATGGTACGGCAGAATTGGGGGCGAATCATCAACTATTCAGGCATCGCTCCCTTTCGGGGGGCGTCAGGACAGGGCACCCTTAAGATGGCCACCGAGGGGCTGACCCGGGCCATCGCCCAGGAATACGGCCGCTACAACATCACGGCCAACTGTATTGGGCCGGGCAGCATAGCCGTGGCGCGCACACCTGGCCAAGAGACTGGTCCCGCAGAAGGTCATGGACAGCTAAACATTCCGGTTCCTCGTCAAGGCACGGTGGAAGAGTGCTCGGCAACGGTGGTGTTCCTGGCCAGCGAGCAGGCATCGTACATCACCGGCCAGAATTACCTGGTTAACGGCGGCGCCTACTTCCATTAATATTCAGCCGAAGAAATTGTTCGACAGATCGCAACCAACGGCAGGAGAAACCGTTCCCGTTCGCCCTGAGCTTGTCGAAGGGCACGACGGCTGACAGACCGAGGAGCATTTACCAAAATGAACACTGGACTTGAAGGGAAAACTGTATTGGTCGTGGAGTCGGTCAATAACTTCGGCAGGCCCACGGCGGTGGCGTTCGCCAAAGAGGGGGCTAATCTGGTTCTGGCCTCGGCTCAGAGCAGCGAAGCGTTGGAAGAGACCGCACGCCAGGTTACGGATCAAGGGGTTCGAGTGATCAGCGGCGCCTGCGCCACCGGCAACAATTCACAGTTGAGCGAACTGGCCCAGCAGGGGGTATCCGAGTTCGGTCACGTCGACGTGCTGGTGAATAACACGATGCTTCCGGTGGCTCCCCAATCTTTCAGTGATCTATCCTTCAACAGTTGGAAACAAAAGATAGAGACGGAGCTCCAAGGCTCTTTCTTCATCTGCCAGGGAATCTTGCCCCTGTTGGTCCAAAACAATTGGGGCCGGGTGATTAACTACAGCGGCCTAGCGGCGTTCCAAGGTTCCGACGCCGGATCAAGCGCCTCGGAATTCGGGATAATCGGCCTTACCCGGGGAATCGCCAGGGAATACGGGAAACACAACATCACCGCAAACTGCATCTGTCCCGGCGGCACTCAGTCCCCCGGTGACACGGATGCTCCGTCCTTCCCACCCAGCGACCGTGACCCGCTGCCCCGGTGGGGGAAGCCGGAGGAGATTGCATACCTGGCCGTTTCCATCGCCGGAGAAGACGCCGGTTACATCACCGGACAATGCTTGGTGGCCAACGGCGGCAAGTACCTGTTATAGGCCTAAATGGTTGCAGCGACTAGGCACCCAAAAAATCGACCATGGACCCGAACATACCGTTCGTCCTGAGCATGTCGGAGGACCCCGCGGCACCTCCGCCTGGTTCCCGAATCACTTCTAGCAGTCTCCACCTTCCACCCCGGCCAACTCCCTACGCTCTACGGTCGCAACCGCAGGTTGCTCTTCAGTTCCTTTCGTTGGAGGATGGTTCGAGCCGTAGGCTCCGCCCAAACGCTGGAAGTCCCTCGACCGCTGGGCCAGGTGACGGCGGAAGTATATGACCACCGTGTCCAGGGTGCTCAGCTTCTGCGGAATGTCGTACCTCAAACGGTCTTTCTGGAAGGTGACCAAGTCCTCCCATTCGTTTATGCGAGTGATGGTATTGGGCTTGCGCCACAAGATGTACCAAAGATACTTATAGGCCCGTCCCAAAACCGACTTGGGCTCTCGGCCGATGGTGTAAGTCCACACCCGGCAGGTCTCCAGAGTCACTGGGACCATCCACCGCATGTGAAGGCTGATTGCCGGCTTCACACTGCCGCTGCCAGTACGGATCTTGGAAGGCAACTCCACGCAGTGGGAGAAGCTGGGTATGCCAAGCAGGCTGGCGCCCTCAGCCCCCATCAGGGAGAAGTTCCTGCGCTTGCGCCGGCCGAGAAACATGTACCACCGCTTACGCGGCCAGTTGGCGTTTACGCCGGGATGGTAGTCTTCGCCGTAGGCAACATTGGCCGGGTCGCTGCAAACCCGCTTCTCATCCTCGTGGACTATCTTAATCCCACCGTAGTTGGCAAGCCTGGCCCTGAAGAAGGGAAGTTCTTTGCTGAGTAGACCATGGAACTTGAACTTCCACGGTTTGGTCCAGCCGCCCATGTAGTTGAATGTCTTGCGGTGTAGATAGGCCTCATGGTAGTCGATACCTTGGTTCACCGGCTCGGTCCAGTTGGCATCCCATTCGCTTACGTGTTTGTAGCTGTGGTTGCGCGTATCAACTATCTCCGGCGGCAAGTCCTCTTCCAGGGGCACGGGTTCGGTTTCCCCCATCCAGACGTACACAACGCCGTCGTGCTCTTGGGTGGGGTAATATTTGACCCTCATCTTGCCGACGATGGGGGTGTCCGGAGCATCGATAAGGCCCGCTACGCACTCCCCCTCACCATCGAAGGTATAGCCGTGGTACTCGCAAGTGATGGTGCCGGGGAACAGGGACTCACCCTGGGACAGCCTCGCGCTGCGATGGGGGCACCAGTCGAACAAGGCGTAGACTTTGTCCGCCTTGCCACGAAAGAAAACGATGTCCTCGCCAAGCATCTTCACGAACGCTGGCTTCTTGGGACCGACATCCTTCTTGTACACGCCCGGGTACCAATATTCCCGGAATCCCATGGGAGGCACGTAGTCGAAGGGGCCGATCTGTGAGGCTCCCTGCGCCTCACGCCAGGCCATCTCGGCGTCGTGGGCCAGCGGGGAGCCATCGATGGTGCGGCCATTGCTGCCGTTGGTTCCTGGTCGATTAACTAGCTCTACCATTTTTAACCTCCCGCCGGATGAGTACGGTTATCTAGTTTTCTCCGGGTAATCTCCGTTGGGTATCCGATAGAGTACACGCCCCGCTTGTTGCATGCAAGGAAAAACGCTAGTTCGCGCGATTATTCATCGCGTTCCGCTTCCCGAATCGCCCGCCACACCTTTTCCGGCGTCAAGGGCATATCCAGATGGGTTATTCCGAAGGGCGACAGAGCGTCGACCACGGCGTTGACCACGGCAGGGGTCGATGCCACAGTCGGCGACTCACCCATGCCCTTGGCCCCCAGGGGGTTAAGAGGCGTTGGCGTCACCGTTCTGCCCAATGTGAAGTCGGGTAGTTGGTGGGCCTTGGGCATGGCGTAGTCCATAAAGCTGGCGGTGACCGGTTGCCCGTTAGCGTCGAACGCCGCTTCCTCCCACAATGCCGCTCCGATTCCCTGGGCCAAGCCTCCGTGGATCTGACCGTCGACAATCATGGGGTTTACGACGTTCCCGAAGTCGTCCACCGCAACGTAACTTGTCAGTTTCACGACGCCATTGTCTTTATCGACAAGGACCGTCGCCACGTTGGCGCTGTAGGAGTAGGTATAATCGGTTGGTTGCCAATAGACCGTGGATTCCAGACCCTTGGACAAACCACTGGGCAGTCCACCAGGGCCGTAGGCTTCTCCAGCCACTTCGGCCCAGGTAACATGACTGTCGGGTATATCTTCAACGAAGAATTTTCCGTCTTCCAAGGTAACGTGACTGGCTTCAACCCGTAGTAACTCGGCCGCGATCTGGAGCGCCTTCTGTCTAACTACCTGGCTAGCCTCCGCCAGGGCACTGCCGCCTACCACCAAAGACCGGCTGGCCCTAGTGCCCACGCCGTAAGGCACGACAGAAGTATCACCGTAGAGTAGCTCCACGTCCTCGATGGGCACTCCCAGCTTGTCGCTCACAATCTGACCGAATGTGGTTTCCATCCCCTGTCCGTGAGGCGAAGAGCCCGTCATGGCGGTTACTTTTCCGGTGGGCTCCACCCGAACAACGGCGCTTTCATAGCCGCCCCGAGCGCTGATTCTGCTGGGCGGGCCATAGCCAGACCGGTCCACGTTGGTGGCGAGACCGATGCCCATCAAGATTCCCTGCTCACGCAGACGTTGTTGTTCTTCCCGAAGGTCATCGTATCCGGCCAACTCCAAAGCCCGGTCCAAAGCGACCTCGTAGTTGCCCGTGTCGTACTGCCGCCCAAAAGTATTCATGTAGGGGAAAGCGTCTGACGGGATGAAGTTCTTGCGCCTGACCTCTGCCGGGTCCATGGCAAGCTTGCCGGCTATCAGGTCCATCACCCGCTCGATCAGGTAGGCGGTGGCATGCTGGCCGTAGCCACGATAGGGTCCGACCGGCACTTTGTTGGTAAAAACCCCGTAGGTAGTCCACTCCATGTTCCTAACCCGGTAGCCGCCCTGAGCGCCCGCAGGAGTTGAAGCATCCACGATTGAGTGAGTGCCACCGGTGGAATAAGCGCCCAACTCGGTGTAGTAACGCAAACGCATGCCCAACAGAACGCCGTCGTTTGTGTAGGCGGCATCGACGTATTGGACCTCGCCCCGTCCGTGTATCGTGGCGATGAAGTTTTCCTGGCGGTCCTCCACCCATTTGACCGGTTTGGCCAATTGGATGGCAAGAATCGCTGCGATTACCGTTTCCGGATAGGTGTCTATCTTGCAACCGAACCCGCCACCCACGTCCCTGGACAAGATCCGCAGCTTATTTTCCGGGAAGCCAAGTACCTGAGACACGAAGCTGCGCTCCAAGTGGGGGGTCTGGGTGGACAGCCACATTGTCATGTTGCCGGTGCCCCGTTCGTAGCTGGCCACCACGGCCCTCGACTCCATGGGGCTGGGCACTAGGCGAGGCTCTACCAACCTTACCGACAGCACACCGTCGGCGTCTCGAAAGGACCCATCGGGGTCACCAGCGGTGCCGGTAGTCTTAACGCTTACATTGGTGCCCAGTTCCTCGTGGACCAAGGGTGAATCATCCCGAACCGCCGATTCCAGATCAACCACGGCGGGAAGCGGCTCGTAGTCTACGTCGATCAACTCCAGAGCATCTCTCGCGGCTCCATCGCTGTTGGCTACCACCACGGCCACCGGCTCTCCCACGTACTTGGCAGCTTCCACCGCCATGGGCCACCGGCTTCGGGTAAGGGTCTCTTCCTTCACTGCAAACAACAGAAACTGGTACTGGCAACGTTCCTTGATTTCTTCGCCGGTGAGGACAGCCAATACTTCAGAGTGAGACTGTGCTAGGGATACATCGATTCCCCGGATGAGGGCGTTGGCGTACGGACTACGGAGCACGGCCATGTGGACCATGCCTTTGAGGTCCACGTCGCCGGTATACACCCCCTCGCCCATGAGCAGTCTAGGGTCTTCTTTACGCCTAAGCGCGGCACCAATCATCTGGGTTTCCTGGGTCGACTCCATGGACAGCCTCACAAATTATTGGAAGAAAAATCGGTTATATTGGGCACCTGGATGCGGGGGGTGGTGGGAATCCCCCGGTATCCCCCATTATCAAAGGGGGACGAATCGGCGCGTCTTCTCCCTGCGCCGGGACTATTTACCTGGCAATGTTCCCCTCCCGAATCAACTCAACCAACCGGTCGGGGCTCAGGGGCAACTCGCGCACCTGTCCTCCCAGTGACGATAGAGCTTGGGACACGGCATTGGACAAGGCTGCCCCGGTAGCGACTATGCCTATCTCGCCGGCGCCTTTGACGCCCAAAGGGTTGAGCGGCGACGGCGCAAGGTCTACCACTTCGCTTTCGATACGAGGTATATCCCTGCTGGTGGGCAGCAGATAGTCCATGAGACTCCCGGCCAAGGGTTGTCCACCCTCGTCGTAAACCAATTCTTCCAGGATAGTCGCACCGATTCCCTGGGCAGTCGCTCCGACGAGTTGCCCCGTCAATATCATGGGGTTTATCACGTGGCCAACGTCTTCGGCGACCACGTAACGCTCTATCTCTATCTTGCCCGTCTCCGGGTCTACCGTCAGGTGGACAGCGTGAGCTCCACATGGAAAGCACTCTTCGTCGGACCTGAAGTAGCTGGTTACGTCCAACCCCATCTCACCTTGATTATAGCGGCTGGAAGGCCTGGCCAACTCCAGCACCTGCCCCAAGTCCAAACGAGGTTCGCCACCGGAATCAGACTTGCCTTGCACCTTGCCTGCGGAAAATTCCAACTCATCCGTGGCGACATCCAGGTAGGCTGCGCTGATGCCCAGGATCTTTTCTCGCAACTCCAGGGCCGATTTGAAGACAGCGTTCCCCGCCATGATGGTGCCGCGGCTGGCGTGGGTGCCGCCGCCATAGGGCATCAGGTCGGTGCTTCCGTGGTACACCGATACGTATTCAATCGGCACTCCCAGCCCCTCGGCGCAGATCTGGGCCATGGAAGTTTCGTGCCCCTGTCCCATCGTAGCGATGCCCAGGTAAACGGCGACCTGATCTGCCCCGCTCACAACGATCCGCGCGCCTTCGTAAGGCTGCCCGCCGCCGGTGCTCTTAACAAAACAGGCGACGCCAACTCCGTGATATTTACCGTCTTTTAACTGACCTCCCAGGGATATGATCTCCGCGTAATCGATCAACTCCAGGGCTTTATCCAGCACCGCCTGGTAGTCGCCGCTGTCGTAGACCATCGGTGAAGAGTCGGGCCGGGTGACACCCACCTCATAGGGCATGGCAGAGGAAGGAATCAGGTTTTTCGATCGTAGTTCCACCGGGTCGATGCCCAGATCGGCGGCCACCATGTCCAACATCCGCTCTCGAAAGAAACAGGACTCGTAGCGGCCGGGGGCGCTGAAGGTGCCCATCCCCACCTTGTTGGTCAGCAGGCTCTGGACCCGCCACCGATAGTTGGGGATGTGGTATGGGCCCATGAGCATCGCCCCCACCGAGATCGGCACGCTGGCGCCGTGGGTCCGCACATAGCCGCCCAGCGCACCGTAAATCTCCGCGCGCATCCCCAGGATTACCCCGTCGTTGGTGGCGGCAATCTCCAACTGACACACGTGCTCTCGCGAGTGGTTGGCGGCAATCAAGTGTTCCATACGGTCTTCGATCCACTTGACTGGACGGCCCAGCTTCATCGAGCAGAAGGGAACGATGAAGTTTTCCGGATAAAACTCGCCGCGGATGCCAAAGCCCCCTCCGACGTCGGGCTCTACGAAGTGGATGCGGTGTTCCGGTATCTCCAACAGCGAAGCTAGGACACCCCGGTTGAAGTGGGGTACTTTGGTTTCGCCCCAAACAGTCAGGTCGCCGGTCCCAGGGTCGTAAGATGCCACCAGGCCCCGCGTCTCCAAGGGATTGCCGGTATGACGATGACAGCGAAACTCCTCTTTGCGAGTGTAGTCCGCCTCGGCGAACACGCTGTCCGCGTCCCCCAACGACCCTTCATACTCTAGGGCCAAGTTGGTGCCATGCTCCTCGAACAGCAGAACATCGCCTTTCATAGAACCCCAGACATCGACGATGGCAGGAAGGGGCTCGTATTCCACCTCGATGGCGTCCAGAGCGTCCTCTGCCAGATAACGGCTCTCCGCCACCACCACCGCCACCGGCTCTCCCACGTATCGAACTTTCTCTCCGGCCAGGGGGTATTGCAGAAACCGCTCCAACCCGGAATAAGCGCCCCGGCGCATGGGGATAGGGCGGGGCGCCACGGCCTGCACAACATCTTGATACGTGTAAACTGCCGCCACACCTTCCATCTCCAAAGCGGCGGAGGCATCGATGGAAAGAACCCGGGCGTGGGCGTGCGGGCTGCGCAGGATAGCCGCGTGAAGCATGTGGGGCAGCTTCACATCATCGACATAGCGAGCCTTCCCCATCATGAACCGCAGGTCTTCTTTGCGGAGGACGGAAGAGCCGATGTACGTCTGGGCCATGAAATGCTCCACTAGGCTGGTAGATACGGCGTGTGGACCTGCAGGTAGGTGCCGGGAATCTGTTGCCAGCACAGGAAGCGCAAAGGCTCCGAATAAGGATTTAGAGTTTCGTGCCTGCTTCCCGCTGGAATGCAGGAGAAATCCCCTTCCTTCACTTCGATACGCTGGTCCTCAATCACCTCAACGCCCCGGCCGGACAGGTAATAACAGATGGCATCGCCGGAGGTTTGGGCTTGTCCCTGCTCCGTTCGCGGAGCGACATGTTCCATGAACAGGTTGAAGGAGTAGATATCGAACCCCAGTTCAGGAGACATGATGTGATGGCGGCCAGGGCCCCACTCCATCAAGGGAGCCTCAACGGCGGGCAAGAAAAGGCGTTTCTGCTCCCGGCGGCGTTGCATCTCGAGGGCGACCTTGCCGAACTCCAATTGCTCTTCTATATACCTGAGATACAGCAGCCTCGGTTCCAGTTTACCCAACTCTTCCAAGGAAAGGTCCTTCACTTCAGGAGGCTTGTCGGGGTACTCCAAGCGGATGAAGGGAGTGGTGACCTGGCGGTAGGTCCCGGGGAATTGCTGGGCTGCCAGGAAGACCAAAGGCTCCGGGTTGGGGTTTATCGTGCCATGCCATACGTTGGCGGGAACATGGCAGAAGTCCCCTACTTTCACCTCGAATTTCTCGTCGCCGATCTCCTCGAACCCGCTCCCCTGGACGTAGTATTTCAGGGCGTCGCCGTGGGTATGGTACCGGTCGGAGCCGCCCGCCCGGCCCGAAGTGAAAACGTGAATATTGTGGATGTTGAAACCCAGTTCCGGCCCCACGATGATTCGTTGGCCCGGGCCAGCGCCAGCCACGTTAGCTTCCTCAGCCGATACATGAAGACGGTTCTGCTTACGGCGCTCGTCGATGGCCTGGGCTGCCATGCCGAAGTTAACCTGTTTGTCCATGTAAACCCGGTACAGCTCCTCCGGCGATAGCTCCTTCAGGTCTTCTCGCATAACGTGTTGAATCGTAGCCATGACTAACGTCTCCTGCCGGTGGAATAGTTATGCAACGTAAAGAACAACTTCATATGGTCAGGCCAAACATGACCTCACGAAGCATTTGCTTCCTATCGGGCGCCCTCTCCCAATGGGAGACGCCACGGGGCTGAGGTCCGCTCCGGATCAGCGCGTCGGGTCGAATTCAAGACGCTTGGTCCAAGTGAGGCTATCGGCATCATGCTGCAAGTCAACCTTCTTGCCGGCAGAATCTTCAATGCCCAAAGGATGATGTACTAACTCGATGGTATTGCCGTCGGGGTCTCTGATGTAAGTGTAGTGGTTTCCCGTATAATCTCGGGAACCCCACGACGTTTCAGCTCCAGGAGCTTGCCGCTGCATCTTGGAGTAAAAAATCCCGAGGTTATCCATGTGGGCAATCATTTCATCCCAGTTGGCTATTTCGACAGCGAAGTGGACCCCGCTGACCTGGACCGGTTCTTTGGTGTCATTGGTGTGAATCTCCGCATTGCCCAAACGGAATTGAAGTTGCCCCCTGTTTAGGGACGGGCTCCGGTCCAGAAACTCGGCATCCAGCACCTTCTCGTACCACTCCCGAGTTCGCTCCCGGTCGCTGACTTGCAGGTTGACATGGTGGATTGTGGTTACCCTGGACATCAGGTGGCCTCCTTAGATTTCAGGCTAGCTTTCGGACACATACTACTCTGCGGGTACTGGTAAAACAATTGCGATATCAGTTTTCGGACCGGCTATTAGGCGAAAGCGGGAATCACCTCTTCACCGAAGAGCTTCAACGAGCTGGACACCTGGTCGAAGAGCATCGTTCCTATTTGATGATTGGCGCAGAATGCGTCGTATCCGAATGCCCCCAGGTTTTTTCCAGTTTTCGCCGCACAGTTTCCGGGCTCCCTACGATAGCCAAGCCGTTCTCTATCCGCCAATCGTAGGAATTCCGCTGCTCGGAAGAACCCCGGGCGAGGTCACTGCGGGTGGCGGTATCCGTATTTCCTCGGAAGCCGATACGAGTCTGGGCGATACCTCTACTCCCCAGACTGTCGGCCTCCAGAATGCGCGGTTCGGCTTCGGCTCGGGCTTTTTCGTCGGTCTCAGCGACGTGGACCGGGCGCATCAAGAATGTTTGCGGCATAGGTCCGTCGTGCCCGCACTGCTTCCAAACTTTCCGGTATAGATCGAATTTTTCGGCAATCACTTCGTCGACGTCGAGGTTCTGGGAGACATGGAAGTTTTGCCTGGCGGCGTACTCCAAGGATGTGGTGCTGTGGGCGGCATACCATACCGGGGGATGGGGTGTTTGGTAGGGCTTGGGGAAGGGAAGGGCTTCATCAAGCTGCCAGTATTTTCCGGCATAAGTAACGGTGTCTTCGGTCCATGCTTTCAGGATGATCTCCAACGACTCGTTACCCATCTCCCGACGATCTTCAAAGGGAGTGTTCCAGCGCATGAATTCGTGCTCGTGGGTACCCAGTCCCGCCCCGAAGTCAAAGCGGCCCCGGGACAGGTGATCCAGCATGGCGGCTTCTTCGGCCAGGCGCATGGGGTTATGCAGGGGAAGCTGGTAAATCATAGTGCCGATTCGGATGACGCTGGTGTGCTGAGCCACGGCGGCCAGATACACGCTGGGTGCAGTGATTTGGCCCACATGGGAGTTCTGATGTTCGATGATGAAATAGGAGTGTAGCCCAGTTGTTCAGCCACTTGCACCTGCCGGATGTGCTGCTCGTAGATGTCGGCAACTACCTGGGACCTGGCCATTTCGTTCACGCCAAAGGAATCCCAAAGTCCAAACTGTAGCTTCCCCATGTTGTTAGCCTCCTGCTCCGGGCACATCGATTTTAGGGGATGGAAGAGCAAACGGCCGAATCAGGGAATGCCCCGAGCCGGCCGTCAGTTGCCTAAAGTCAGTGCCTTCGGAAGTTTACGGCTACGCCGGGCTTCCAACCTGGAAACGGCTGGTAACCGGTTGATTCCCACCGTTCTCTACATAAGGCTCTTCCCGGTACAGGGCCATGGATTTCATTATCGGCGTGTCCTGGATGGAGAACAGAATCGCCTCTTTCCCCTCGGCGGCGGCATGTTCGTGCCACGCCCAAGACGGTATCACCAGGAAGTCTCCCTCGGCCCAGTCGAAGCGCTGGCCGTCTATGACGCTGTAGCCCTCGCCTTTGAATACCTGATAGACCTTGCTGCTGGTGTGGCGGTGGGCCTTAGTGCGCACGCCGGGACGAATCATCTGTACCCAGCACGTCATGCTTCGCAGGACCGGCCCTCCGGTGGAGGGGTCGCTGTATTCCATGGCCACGTCGTCAAACGGGTCGGAGCCGAGTTCGGACAGATTCTTCAGCGCCTCGTAGGTCTTGTCCCACTTGTAATGGAACAAGGGGGAATACGGGAGGTTCGGCTGCTCCCAGGTGGGTCTGAGGGTACCGGAGGCGAATTTCTTGAGCGATTCGCCGGTGCCGACGACCGGTTGTGTGTCTTCAGGGAACGCCTCATAGAAGTTGGCTTTCAGAAATCCCACGAAAGGCACGTCCAAACCGTCCAGCCAAATCATGGGCCCGTTGCCTTCGTTGGTGTGGTCGTGCCAGGTCCAGGACGGAGTCAGGATAAGGTCGCCGGGCTCCATCCAGCACTTGTCGCCTTCCACTGTGGTATATGCGCCTTCGCCTTTCAAGATCCAGCGTATGGCGGTGGGGGTGTGGCGATGGGAGGGAGCGGTCTCCCCGGGGAGCAGTAGTTGCAGTGCGGCAATCATGGTGTGAGTAGTGCCGCGATCGAGTCCAGGTGTGGCCAGACGCATGGTCCGGCGTTCCACGTCCCGGTCCGGGGTAACAATCTCGCCGCTTTTCAGCACCAGGGGTTCTACATCGGACCAGCGCCACATGAATGGCTCAAGTTCCGGTGCCTTCCCGTGCTCTCTACCGACCCAACCAGGGCTAAGCCTAATCTCATCGGACGAGTTGTAATACTGTTTCAGCTCTTCGGCACCCAGCTTGTCTTGCACTGCCATATCATCACCTCTTGACGCTTATTTGAACGCCGGTAATCTCGCTAAGTTGCTTCGGCGGCCAGGTTTATAGATTGAACTGGGGGTCCTTGTAGCCCTCTTCTTTCTGGTAGATCTGGATGCGGTGCCGCATGGTATCGCAGACCATGAGACGGTTGGTCTCTTGGTCAAAGGCGCAGTAGCTGGGCATGCGGAAGTACTGCTTCACTTCCGGGTTCTTGGCCAGACGGTGCCGCCGGCTCATGTCCGGGTTCGCATCCAATCCCATCTTGGCCCACTTGGATATCTCGTGGGCATCCCCGCGCAACGTGGCGAGAGTCTTGCCCTCAGCATCGAAGATGACGACTCGCTCGTTCATCCAATCGGCCACGTAAACGTCTCCATCTCCGTCCACAGCCACACCGGCGGGGTGGTTGAGATCTTGGGGGGCGACGCCGATGTCGTGGACCAAGGCATGCATATACGGGGTGCTGCCGTCGGTGGCGACACCCGTAACCTTGCCGGACCCGAAGGTCAGCAAATGGGAGCCGTCCGGACTGAATTTCTGGACCCGATGGTTGTTCCAGTCGGCGACGTAGACGTCACCTTTATTGTCTATCGTCAAACCCCAAGGCATGTCCAATTCGCTGGGCCCGTTGCCTTTGACACCGAACCCGCTGATGTACTTGCCGTCTTTGCTGAACTTCTGGATACGGCTGTTCAGGCCATTGACCACCCACAGATTGTCATCGGCATCGAAGGCCAGTCCGGTGGCGCCATTCAACTGTCCTGGTTCATCGCCTTCCTCACCCCAGGTGCTCAGCACGTTGCCGTCGTAGTCGAAGATTGTGATACGGTTCCGCGCTTCGTCCGAAGCGTAAAGGTTCTGGTCTTTATCCAGGGCGATTCCGGACAGAAATTCGAACTCGCCGGTACGGCCGAATTCGTGGATGAACTCTTGGTTCACCGTGAATTTGCTGATATGGGGGGTCCGGTTGGCCACAAACATCACACCGTCTTTTCCCACGGCCATGGCCACGGGCCAGTTGAACCCCATCCCGGCGGTCGCCCTGCGGCCGATGTTGTGGCTATATGTCCAGGCTCGCCCGGCAGCTATCGTGTCGAGTGGCATATTCCCTTCTCCTCCAAGTTCGTCGTGGCCAGGTTTCGCATCAGGTTCGTTTAACCGAACTGGTACTCGGTGGTGGCGCCTACCAAAGCCAGCATCTCGCCGACCCGAGTGTCCGACTTTGCGTCGTTCCAGTCCAGGTTACCCTCGGACTCGGCATAATCCAACAACTGCTGGCGGGTTTCCGGACCCACCTCCAGATAGCCCATGTGCTCCAATGCCGAGTCCACAAAGTCGCCTGGGGTTTTCACGCCGTCGGACTTCATGTACCCAATGATGTTCTGAACGCCGGGCAGGCCGGTGTTGGCAACGTGATCGGCCACGAAGTTGATTCTGGCCAACAACGAGCCGCTGTTGATCCACTCTTGTCCGGTGTACCAACCCTCCACGCTGGGCGGGTTCAGCAGGTCTTGACCCATGTAGGCGGTCTGGGGGCCGATCTCCGGCAGGTCGGGGCCGGGGAACATGTTGGACTCGGTGAGCCGCAATGTACCCGCTACAACCTCTGCCGGGCTCTTGATTTTCGCGTACTGGGCGTTCTTGAAGAACTCGGAGTTGAAGATGGTTCGCAGGACGGACTTCATCTCATAGCCCGACTCAATGAAAGAGTCAATCATCATTTCAAGAGCTTCCTCGTCTCGAGCGGGTTCGATGGTCCAAGCGGGAACCTGCACGTCGTCAGCGACGAAGAAATTATAAAGATGCCGGCATATGAACCGGGCGGTGGCGGGCTCTTCCAGAATGATGTTGATTATGTCCTCGCCATTGAAGTTGCCGGTGCGGCCCAGGAAGGTCTTCTCACCATCATCATGGTCCTCGGCCCGGTACTCAAACTTCCAGGGGAAGCGCCAATACGGCTGGCGGGGCAGCCTGGGCTCAATGTTCCAACCGGTGAAGGCACGGGCGGCCTCACGGACATCGACTTCGGTGTAGTTGCTGACGCCCATGGAGAACAGCTCCAGAAGTTCCCGGCCCCAGTTCTCGTTGACGGCGTAGCGATGGTTCTCGTTGTTGTCAAGCCAGAAGAGCATGGTTGGGTCTTTCGAGACCTCCAACAGGATGTCGCGGTAGCTGCCCATGCCAATCTTACGGAAGAGGACGATCTGCTCGACCAGTTGGTCCGCTCCGTCCAGCTTGGAGTTGGCGGTAGCGAACACGTGGTGCCAGAAGAGGGACATCTTCTCTTCCAGCGGCCGTTGGGTGGTAATCATGTGGTACATCCAGTTGTACTGGCCGGGGACGGTGACACCGCCTGGCAGCAGGCTGCTGGGGTTGTACCGTATGAGCAGGGCGGTCTTACCCGCAGCATTTTCATCGGGAGGATTGATTAGTTCCTCGACGGTCGCTTCGTACCCCTGAGCCGCGTATCTTTGCAACTCCTCCCGCGTTGCGCCAAATCCAGCCCGGCGCAGCAGGTGAGAAATCATCGCTAGGTCTGCTTTACTTGCCATCTGGTGGCCTCCTATCCTGCGATTGATATCTAAGCGGTAGCCGCTTGAATTCCCTAGTGATTATTTGGTGGGGATTATAGTGGGAACCCCGATTCAATACAACCGTTTCAGGAGACAAGGCGGATCCACTATGGGAAAAGACGGTTGGTAGCCAGTTTGGCCCCTTCCACCAAGGACGCAAGCTTGGCCCAGGCGACGCTGGCATCGACCCGCCGGGACATGATGAACGTCCCGTAGCCGCAATCCGAACCGGCGATCACGTTCTCCCTACCGACGCACCCAGCATAGCGGGCGATTCTATCGGCAATCAATTCCGGATGCTCGATGAAATTGGTGGTCGAGTCCAGAACACCGGGAATGATGACTTTACCCTCGGGCAGTTTCACGTCCTGCCATATCTTCCACTCGTGCTCATGGCGAGGATTAGCTCCCTCGAACGAGAGCCCGGCGGGACGGGCTTTGAGAACGATATCCACGATATCTCTGAAGGGCACATCGTGGATATGCGGGCCTTCAAAGTTGCCCCAGCAAAGGTGCATCCGAAGCCGCTCCGGCGGTATCCCGGCTAGGGCGTGGTTAAGCACCTCGATATGCAGCTCAACGATTTTCTTGAACTCGTCCACGGTCAGGTGGCCGAATTGGGTGTTCCGGCTGGAGGCCAGGTCCGGGCAGTCTATCTGGAGCAGGAAGCCAGCATCCACAACGGCGTTGTATTCGTTCTTCATGACGTCGGCCAAGGCGTACAAGTAGGCCTCTTCGCTATCGAAGTACTGGTTGGGGAGGAACCGGGCAATCACCCCCGGAGAGGCCGATGTCATGAAGACTTCCTCGTCTTCCCTACCCTGAGTGGCTTTCTTCAGCCGGTCCAAGTCACGTCCCACCGCCGGCCAGTCGCTCCAGGCGATGGGTCCGTTGCAGGCAGGCCGGTGTACGACATTGGAAGAAGGACCGACATAATCAGCCGCCCATTCGGGAAAATCAATATCGTCCAACCGAACCCTTGGCGGCTCCGACGCTTGGCCATCAAACCCGGTGAAGCGGTCTTTCACGTAGGTGGCATAGCTGGGTTTGCTCTGTTCACCATCGTTGATGACGTCCAAGCCGATGGCGATCTGCCGGCTAACGACCTCGGCCACCGCTTCCTCCGCTCCGGATTCGAAGGCCTGCGGGTCCACCTCGCCGTTGATGTCTCTAGCCTCCAACATGCCAGCGACGCTGCCAGTCCTCGGCAAGCTGCCCGTATGGGTAGTGAGTATCTTGGATGTACTCTGCTTCATCCCTAGCCCTCTTCCAGTCGAATTAGACCAAGTACCGGAATACCTAATCCAGCAAAGGCATCGCCACGGTGACCGTGGCAACCGGGAACCTGGTCCGGTGCCCCTTGCCGGTAACGTCTTCCCAGAGCCGCAGAGACTCGGGCCCGAAGCTGTGGACACTGCCATCAGCAAGTTCGATGTCGATCTGACCGGTCAAGATGGTCAACCAGCGGCGGCGGGGGGCCGGGTGGAAGTCCGAGAATTCCCCGGCTTGGGTAATCTGAAGCGAACAACCGGTCACGGTGCCCAAGGACGCCAATTTGGGGTCGTCGGGCTGCAATTCTTCGATGTGGCTCTCGCCGTCGTCTCCGGTGTACATTCTGTGGATGCTCATACCTACTCCTCTTTGAATTTTGCTTTGTGCCAACAGGTCCCTCCCCCCAACCTGATTCCATGGGGGCACCCTTCTCCCTAAGGGAGAGGGACCGGGGGTGAGGGCCAGCCTTTCATATCGAAGCTACGCCATATGAAGAATATGCTTCCCCTGGCTTCTAGCCCCAGACTTTCCAGGCCGTATCTACCACCAACTCCAGCTTGCGCCGTTGCTCGTCCCAGGTCAGCATGTTACCGGGAGCGGTTGACGCGAAACCACATTGGGGGCTGATGGCCAGATTCTCCAACGGTAGGTACTTGGCCGCCCCGTCGATGCGACGCATCAATGCGTCCTGGGACTCCAAAGTAGGGTCCTTGGAACTAATCAGGCCCAATACCACGGTCTTCCCAGCGGGAACGAAGCGCAATGGCTCAAACCCGCCAGCCCGGTCAGTGTCATATTCCAACAAGAAGCGGTCCACATTCAAGGAGCCGAAGGCCTTCTCCGCGATGGATTCGTAGCTGCCTTGGGCGCCCCAGGCACTACGGTTGTTGCCGCGGCACATGTGCAGCCCTACGGTTACTCCCGCCTCCCTGGCTTCTTTGATGGTGGCGTTATCGGCGGCGATGGTTTCGTCCATCTCCCGCTCAATGTCCTCCCCGGCGTCAATCATCAGTTGGCGGCGGTCGGCATCCCCGATCTGGATGACGTAGCGCAGGGAGTCCAACTGGATGTAAGAAACCCCTTCTTCAACCAGGGCCGTCACTTCTTTCTGTAGTATGCCCACCAACTCATTTACCAAGTCAGGCCGGGTGGGGTAGAACTTGTCGGTAAGGCCTCGCTTGTACCAGCCCACCGCCCGCTGCGTGGCGCCGGGCATGTTGATCTTAAACGGCCCGGTAGCATGTTGCTTCAGGAAGCCGGTTTCGTGGGCGGTAAGGCGGAGCACCTGCCGTAACTTGGCGCCGACCACCTGCTCCCCGAAGCCGATACCTTTGGCCGTAGCATCGGCTAGATCTCCGTGCTCACCCTTCCAGCGCGACTGATATACGGCATCGGGATCATCAACGATCCCCTCCACCGCCTCGGCGATTCCGCCCGACCACCAGCCACGCCGCATCTCTCCGTCAGTTACCACGTCGATGCCCGCTTCCTGTTGCATCTTCAGAGCGGCAAGGACGGCTTTATCTTCGATCTCCCTCAGTTGTTCCAGGGAAACGCTACCCTGTTCGTGGGCCGCCCTGGCCTCAAGAACCTCAGGCGAACGTAGCAGGCTACTGACGTGTTCTGCCCGTTATTGTGAGGCCATCGTCTTAATCCCTCTGTGTACAGGTCATGAGGATAGAAACTTAACCGGCTAGCCCCAGACTTTTCGAGCGGTCTCCACGACCAACTCCAGCTTTCGCCACTGGTCATCCTGGGTCATCAGGTTGCCTGCGGCGGTGGATGCGAACCCGCACTGGGGGCTCAAGGATAAACGTTCGATCGGAACGTGTTGGGACGCCTCTTCGATCCGGCGGAGCAAATCGTCCTGAGACTCTATCTGGGCAAGCTTGGTGCTAACCAATCCCAGAACCACATCTTTGCCAGGCGGCACGAACCGTAGGGGTTCGAAAGTCCCCGCCCGGTCGGTATCGTACTCCAAGAGGAAGCGATCCACGTCAAGGGAACCGAACAACTGCTCCGCTATGGGCTCATATCCGCCCTCGGCATACCACTTGCTTTCGTTGTTGCCCCGGCAGATGTGCAGGGCCACGGTCAGCCCTTCTCGCTTGGCTCCATCTATGCAGTGGCTATCGGCAGCCACGGCCTCCATGAACATCCGATCCGGGTCTTCACCCAATCCCCGGAGATGTTCCCGCCATTTTGTATCCACGTAGTAGCTGTATCTTGGAGCATCCAATTGGATATACGCCACGCCATCGTCGGCCAAGGCGGCGACCTCAGACTTGACGATTCCCGACAACTCCCTGATGAGGTCCGACCGGGTCGGGTAGAACTGATCGGTGATGCCGGCCAGGTAGCTGATGGCCGGGAATTGGCTGGGACTGGGAACGGTCACTTTCACTGGGCCCGGAGCGTTAGCCATAACGAAGGGCGTTTGATTGCCGGTCAATCGCCTGGTCTGCCGCAGCTTGGCTCCCACCACCTGCCGAGTTCCCTGCTCTTGGGGCACTCCACCGGGGCCCAGCCAGGTCCTGACTACCGCCGGTGAATCGGAGGGCATGAACCCTTCTACCGCTTCAACCAAATCATTCTGGAAGCCGCCACGCCGGAACTCGCCGTCGGTGAAGACGTCTATACCGATGCTTTTTTGCCGTTCCAGAGCGGCCAGAACAGCCTTATCCTCAACCTCTTTAAGTTGATCCGAGTTTATGCTCCCTTCGCTGAAGGAAACCCTGGCTTGCTTAACCTCGTCTGGACGAAGCAAGCTTCCAACGTGATCCGCTCGATAGCTTCCGGGCATGTCATGTCCTCCCGAAGAAAATGGTGGCTAATCTTACGCTGACCGCTGGAATCAATTCAAGCCCAAAGAGTCTCTGACCATGGCGGCGGCGGATGTCATTGCCTGCAGCTTCCCGAACGCCGTCGCCCTGGGTAGGTATTTCATGCCGCAGTCGGGAGCCAACTGAAGCCGATCTGATGGGATGTACCGGAGGGCTTCACGAATAGTCTCGGCGATTTTGCCCGGTACTTCGACGGCCGCGTCGCCCAAGTCCAAGACACCCAGGATAATCGTCTTGTCGGTAAATTCTCGCAAGACGGACAGGTCTAGCTTGGGCTGGGCCGCCTCGATGGATATCTGCTGCACGCAGCAGCCCCTTAATTCCGTCAGGAAGTCGTATGCGGCGGGTTTATCACTAACGACCGCAGCGTAGCCGAAGCACAGATGCAAGGCGGTAACGCCAACCACGCCTTCCAGCGCCTTATCGATGACCCGCACCGCATACTCCCTTGCCCCATCGGGATTGACCCGAAGCCAAGGCTCATCCAGTTGGACAACATCGGCGCCGGCTTGGAAAAGCTCCTTAACCTCCTGGTTCACACAGATCGCATAGTCCATGGCCAGGCTTTCCGTATCCGAGTAATATTCGTTCAGGGCCTGCTGGGCCATGGTGAACGGCCCCGGCACGGTCACCTTGATTCGGCCTTCGGTATTCCAGCGCAGAAACTCAACGTCGGCCACCTGCACCGGCCCAGACCGGCGGACCGTTCCCACTACGCGAGGCACCAGGGTGATATTGCCTCCGCTGCCCGCAATCTTACCCGGTTTCTCGATGTCGATGCCTTCTAACGCCGTGGCGAAACGGTTGGAGTAACTCTCCCGCCGTATCTCCCCGTCACTGATGATATCCACTCCGGCCCGTTCCATGTCCCGAATGGCCAACAGCGTAGCGTCGTTCTGAGCCTCTGCCAGGAACGGTTCCGGGATACGCCAAAGCCCCTGATAGCGAACCCTGGGCACTCGGGTCGATTTCATGGCTTCACGGTCGATCAGCCAGTCCGGTTGGGGATAGCTGCCCACCACGGTGGTGAGCAGATTGCCTTCAGTCATATAAAGTCTCCGGATTCATCGAGTGGGGTGACCCATGGTGCTAATTGTTATGTTGACCGAAATTCGGTGTCAACGACCGGGTTACACTACCGTGATACAATTTCCCAACCACGAGCCTAGCAGCTATCCCCCAGTCTGGATCGCGACTCGCCGAAAGTGTAACCAAACTTGTAAATTCAGGTATCAATAATGAAACGTAGCACCGAACGTATCCTGACCACCCACACCGGGAGCCTACCTCGCCCGGCTGACTTGGTGGAGATGATTCAGGCCCGGGAGAACGGTGAGACCTCTAACGACTCAGCGTTCTACGCTCGTGTTAAGACCGCCGTCGCCGAGATTGTAGCCAAGCAGATAGAGGTTGGAGTCGATATCGTCTCCGACGGCGAGATGGGAAAGCCCAGCTTCGCCAGCTACGTGAAGGACCGGATCGCTGGGTTCAGCGGCGAGAATCCGGAGCCAAGAGTCTTCACCGACCGGGCCGAGTTCCCCGAGTGGAACGCCTCACACACTCCCAACAGTCCCGCCCTATTTGTCAGACCCATGTGCACCGGACCTCTTTCTTGGACGGACAAAGCGGCGGTCCAAGTGGACATCGACAACTTCCATGCCGCCCTGGACGGCGCGGACAATGAGGACGCATTCATCCCCTCCGCGTCATTGGGCATCATCTCCGAGATTATGAACAACCGGCACTACCCCAGCGAGGAAGCCTATCTCTACGCTTTAGCCGACGTCATGAAAGAGGAATACCAAGCCATCGCCCAGGCAGGGCTCGTCCTACAGATCGACGCTCCCGACGCAGCCATGGGTAGGCACTCCCAATTCGGCTTCCAAACCTTGGCGGAGTTTCGGGCGGCGTTGGCCCAGCGGATCGAGGCCCTCAACCACGCTCTGGAGGGCATTCCTCAGGAGCAGATCAGGTTTCATCTGTGCTGGGGCAACTATGAGGGACCTCACCATCACGACGTGCCCTTGCGAGACATCGTGGACCTAGTGCTTCAGGTGAACGCAGGAGCCTACTCACTCGAAGCGGCCAATCCCCGCCACGAGCACGAGTGGCGTGTCTGGGAAGATATAAAGCTGCCCGACGGCAAGGTACTGATTCCCGGTGTCATCGATACGACGACTCACTTCATCGAGCATCCCGAATTAGTCGCCCAGCGCATCGTTCGGATCGCCCAATTAGTAGGCAAAGAAAACGTGATTGCCGGAACGGATTGCGGCTTTAGCACCTCCGCAGGCGTGCCCAGGGTTGATACGGATATCATGTGGGCCAAATTCCGCACTCTCGCTGAAGGGGCCAAACTGGCAACCAAGGACCTCTGGTAAACTCACCACTGAACACGAAACAACGGAATATTCATCGATCGTAAAGAAGGAGATGGTTTCATGGCTGATTTAGTTATGCGCACCGCCATCGGCAACTACGGCCATACCAAGGGTCTGAAGGACGGCTCCGCCAAGTCCGACAGGTTCGACATGGAGCACATCGAAGTCTCGCCCATCACCAGCGTATTTCGGCGCATGGTTCGGGAATTGGAATTCGACGTGTCCGAGATGGCCCTCTCGACCTACTTGTGCGCCCGTGCCCACGGGAAGAAATTTACCGGTATCCCCATCTTCCTAACCCGCAGCTTCTACCATGCTGGCGTCACGTACAACCAGAAGTCGGGGATACAGGTCCCGGCGGATCTGGCGGGGCGCAAGATTGGAGTCCGAGGTTACACCGTAACTCCCGGTGTATGGACTAGGGGAATGTTGCAGACTTTTTACGGGTTAGACCTGGACTCGGTCACCTGGGTTCTGTCCGGCGACGAGCACGTGGCGGAATACGCCGCCCCGTCCAACGTGGTGTCGTCACCCAACAGCAACCTTAACGAGATGCTACTGTCCGGCGAGATCGATGCCGCCATTGGAGCAGGAGCTTCCGATTCCCCCGACATTAAAGCCCTCTTCCTTGACCCAGACGGCGCCGACGCCGATTGGCACAACAGCACGGGTCTTTACCCGATAAGCCACATGCTGGTGGCCAGGAACGAACATCTGGAGAGCAAGCCGTGGCTGGCCGGGGAACTGTTCTCCCTGTTCCAAGCCGCCAAGAAACCCTATCTGGAGCATCTGCACTCGTCCGGCGATAAGACTCCCGCTGACCAAGCCCTGCTGAAGATGGCCGATATCGTCGGCGACGACCCGATTCCCTTCGGCTTGGAGAGTTCCCGGAAGACCATCGAGACGTTCATCCAGTTCAACGTGGACCAGAAGGTTATTCCTGAGGTCGTGGACGTGGATGACATATTTGCCACCGTCTCCTAAAAACCGTAGGGGCGCACAGCCGTGCGCCCCTACCCAGGATGCGATGATTGTTGCATGTTTGCAATTTCTTTTAATGCACCACCACAGTGGGCGGGTCTAGGACGCTACAGAATAACTCCCTCACTCTGTAGCGTGGCGATGTCGTCCCAGCTGTACCCCAGGGTCTCGATGAGGATTTCCTCGGTGTTCTCACCGTGTACCGGAGCCATCTTCCTGGTGGAAAGCGGCGTCTTGCTGTAGCCCAAGGGTGTCTGTAGCCACTTGGTCGGCCCTGCGATGGGGTGGTCGAAGTCGACTATGTAGTTGTTGGCGATGACTTGGAGGTCATTGGGCAGGTCGAAAACGTCCTGAACCCGCTCCCAGATGATGTCTTCGTTGCCGGTGAACAGATCTGCCCAATCTTCACGAGCCCTGGTGATGAATATACTGTCCAGAACCTCCACCAACTCTTTGCGGTATTCTGTCCGATTGTCCATGGAACCGAAGCGCTCGTCGTCCAATAAATCAGTGCGGCCAATCGCTTTGCATATGAAGGGCCAGTAGCGGTCGCTCTGGTTCATGGAGAAGGCGATCCACTTGCCGTCTTCGCACTCGTAGTAGTTCCACAGCGGGTTGCGAGCCATGTTGCGGTCTATCCGGGCGGGCGCGTTATTCGTCAGCAGAGCCATACCGTAACGCATACCTCCCAGCCACATCACGCTGCCCAAGTGCGAGGCGTCGACTTTCTGGCCGATGCCCATTCTTTCCCTGGCTATCAATCCGCCCAACACGCCGTAGGAGAGCATGATTCCGGCCATCTGGTCGGCCATGCCACCAACGCTGTACGGTATCCCATCGTCAGGGCCCGCCCAGAAGAGGGAGCCGGACCGGGATTCGCCGGTCAAAGCGAACGCCGGTTTGCTGGAGTCCGGACCCTGGGGTCCGTATCCGCTGGCCGACCCATACACAATCATGGGATTGTGCTTTATCAGATCGGCATAGCCAAGTCCAAGCCGCTCAGGCACGCCGTTCCGGAAGTTCTCGACAAAGACATCGGACTTTCCAGCCAGCTTACACATGACCTCGAGACCCTTGGGGTTCTTCAGGTCGATGGCGATACTCTTTTTCTGGCGGTTCAAACACTCGAAGTAAGAGTTGATGCCACCGGGCATCACCGACGACGCTCCGGCCACCCGATTGAATTGCCGTCCCAAGTCGCCGTCCAAGGACTCCACTTTGATGACTTCAGCTCCCAGATCAGCCAGCATCATGGTGGAAACCGGTCCGAACTGCCACATCGTCCAGTCGACGACACGTATGCCATCCAGCGGACCAGTCTTCCCACTAGAGCCGTTGCTTCCGTTGGACCCGGCGGTCAGTGAGGTCCCGCAGGCGTCACAATATTTGGCGTCTTCCCGGTTCTCTCTTTCACAGCGCGCACACTTCATGAAGTACCTAACCCTGATTCATAAAATAGAATCATCAATGAATTTGGAGACTAGGGGGCAACGAAGTTAACTATAACAGACCTTTCATCGATTGTTGACCCGATAACCCGTAGGGGCACGGCTAGCCGTGCCCCTACATCACTTGCTGACAGAAATCGGAGAAGGTCTAGGTCCCGAAACGATCTCCGGCTTTGAGCCCTACAACTTCCATCCATTCCGGGGCCATCACCTTGCGCGAACCCGCAGCCTGAACCCTCTGGACGAACAAAGCGCCGCCCTGGGAGGCAACGGAAAAACCGTCATCAGCGACTTCGATAACTTCTCCGGGTTGCTTGCCGCTGTCGCCGGGACGGATGGCCGTGCGGAAGAACTGGATGGACTCGCCGTTGATGGTTGTGGTTGCACCGGGGCTGGGATCGCTGCCCCGGATAAGGTTGTATATCTCGCTTGCCGGACTGTTCCAGTCAATCTCGACGTCGGCGGCCCGGCACCACCCTTCGTAGGTTGCATTGGTCTCGTCTTGCACCAACTTGGGAGCGTTGCCACCCGAAACCATGCTCACCGCCTCGGCCAAGGCCTCGACACCCATGGGGAACAAGTTATCGAAATATACCGAGCCCAGAGTGTCGTCTGGCCCTATCTGGACGGTTTTTTGCAGTAGAACGGGTCCGGTATCCAATCCCTTGTCGGGCCAGAATATCGTCAGACCAGTCTCAGCTTCCCCCTGAATGATGGGCCAGTTGATAGAGCTTGGCCCCCGGTGTTTGGGCAACAGAGACGGGTGGTACTGGATAGTGCCCTTGGTAGGGGCTTCCAGAATCTCGTCCGGAACGATGTCGGTTACGAAGGCCATCACGCCCAAGTCGGCTTTCAATTCCATGAAGGCGTCTATAGCCTCTTCGGCGCGCATGCGGCGGAATTGCAGAACCGGAATATCCCGCTCCTGGGCCGCCACTTTAAGTGGGTCCAAGGGCCGCCCCTCCCGGTCAGGAGGAACAAAGACCCCTACCACGTTTTCACCCTGCTCTGCCAGAACCTCCAGCACCTTTCCGCCGAAGGCCTCCTGTCCGATTATAACTATGCGCATGTCACCGGCCATGCTCTATCATCCTCTCAATTATTGTTGCTAACCGTTGATACCCGTCTATACCTAGTCCAGGTTCCACCGCACCCTTCGACAAGCTCAGGGCGAACAGTCATTGCAGTTCGTAGTTAGCACTTCGGTTGGCTCAGGGCCAACGGTCAAATCCGTTCGCGGTGAACCCTTCGACAAGCTCAGGACCGGCTTGTCGAACCACAGCGCCGACTACCCCGCAAATAGTTTAATACTGGCGCGTTTGCCTGGACCGGCCACCCATGTTCCCGTAGGAAACGTCCGGGTCAATAACTATG
>CAXEOX010000039.1:0-25878 GCA_963997925.1 uncultured bacterium | reverse complement strand
CTCTCAAGGCGGAGATCGCGGGTTCGAATCCCGCACGCGCTACCAATCATTGAAACCAAAAATCCCCGGAACTTTCCGGGGATTTTTCTTATTTCCAGAATTCCCACCGTAGCTTGTTGAGTGGCGGGGGCGTAACTTGTGGTGCGGGTGAACAGGTAGTGCTGCCTGGTCCGGGAGCGTAGGTCTACATGTCCTATCCCCGGGGCCGTCCAACATCTACGCGGTCAATCCCGATAATTCACGAACTGTACGGGTTGCTGGTTCTCCATCGCCTTAATCAGTGACATCGTAGCCTGTAGGTCGTCCCTCTTCTTGCCCGAGACACGAAGTTCCTGGCCCTGGATCGACACCTGGACTTTCATCTTGGCGCGCTTCACTTCTTTGCTGATTGTCCTACTCAGGTCACCGTCGATTCCCTGCTTGATGGACACCGTCTCTCTCAAGGTGCCGCCCGCAGCGTTTTCGGGTTTACCGAAGTCCAAGGCCCCCAAGTCTACATTGCGCTTGGACATGTACAAACGCAGGAGCTCTACCACCTGTTCCATCTTCATGTTGTTGTCGGCGATTAACGTCATCGTATTGTCCGAGCGGGACACGGAACACTTGGTGTTGGCCAGGTCGAACCGCGTTTTAATCTCACGTTCGACGCCGTTGATGGCGTTATCGACTTCCATAAGGTCGGTCCGGGAGACTACATCGAATGATGGCATTGCGGGATGACTCCTTCAAATTTTTGTTCCTAGGATGTCGGGGCGTAGGCCCATCGAGATATCGCGCCTGGGGGCCTGCTAGAACGGAACCTCAAATTAAAGCGGCGATTGCGTCTCGTGGTGTACGACTAGTGAAGCTCTCTTACCCACTTTTGACTTAACTCACTCTTTAAGTCCTCCACATTACAATCGGCCAGGTCCGCGTGGTCCCGCAGAATCTCCGCCATAGAGGGCAGTGCATTCCGGTTGATTTGGCTTTGATCTGACCACAATTTAGAGCGCATAAATGCTTTCGGACAATGAATGAACACTTCTTCAACATCCACGACAATCGCCAATATCGGTAACTTTCCTTGGTAGGACATGCTCTCAAGTAAGTCAGCGTCTTTAATCAAACGGACGTTCCCGTTGATTCTTAGCGTCTCATTCATGCCAGGTATCAGGAAGATGAGCCCTACATGGGGGTTGTCCAACATATTAGCCAATGTATCGAGCCGGTTGTTTCCAGGAAGGTCAGGGATAGCGACTGTTTTGTCATCTAGAACTCTTACGAACCCGGGAAAGTCTCCCTTGGGAGATACGTCACAGAGACCGGAAGAATTCGAAGTGCCAAGCAGTATGAACGGGCTTTTGCTAATGATCTCCCGGCAGTGTTGGTCCAAGTGATCGATTTGCTTATTCAACGAGCGCTCTGACGGCTTGCCGAATATTTCCCTCAGTTCGCTTTCTTCAGTGATTACATCGGTAAATCTAACAGTGGGTACTGCATCACCTCCTCACCACAAACAAGACTAAATAATCCACTATGTTTGCTGCCAAACATGTTAGCACGTAGCAACACCCGGCAACACCACAGATACAAATAGTATCATCCACGCTGGACGGAATGTTCCAGAAACGTATCTGGCAATATGGAGCAATCGGGGAGAAATGATTTTTTCTTAACGCGGAGATCGCGGGTTCGAATCCGGCACGCGCTACCAATCATCGATACCAAAAGCCCCCGGAACTTTCCGGGGATTTTCTTATTTCCAGAATTCCCACCACCGCTTGTTGGCTGACGGGGACGAGGATCGTGGGGCGGGTTCCGGTACAGTTGCTACCGGCTGTGGCGGAGGCTCTGCGGCGGGAGGCTCGTCCGTTGGCTCGGCGTTCGCGGATGCGGGCCTGACCTCCGGCTCAACTTCGGCTCCTTGGGCACCGTACAGATCCCAAGGCCGGGAGGACTCCACGAATGCCTTGGCCTTTGCGATGTTCGGGAGACCGTTCTTTGAGTTTCTTGGGTCATATTCGGCGGTGGTAACGTAGGCGTCGAATCCTTGAGCGTTCTCCCTGAATCCGCCGATACTCTGTTCTCGGCCGGTGTCGTCGTTGGAGAGCATCAGGTTCTGTCCCCGTCTTGCGGCTTGCCAGTAAACTTTTATCATGATGATTTCCAGATACTTTAGGATAAGTAAAGATACAGTGGGCGCTGAACCGTCCGGAACGATTTTGGCGCTCCATCGGCTACTGCCGTTCAGTCGATCGAACCTACGGCAGAGGTAGTGGTCCCTCCTACGACGGAATTTAGGGTGGTGCGAGCGGATAAGGGAGCCGATGGGCGTTACAACGCAGGCTTAGATCATCAAGAACAGGGCCGCTTGGAAGAAGCGATAGCTGAGTACGATGAAGCCATCAAGCTAAATCCGGAATTTGCAGCGGCCCTTAAAAATCGGGGGGTTGCCTACGGCGAGTTGGGACAGGTGGGCCGGGCGATTCAAGACTATCAGACCGTGATTTCCTTGAATTCTGAAGACGCCGTGGCGTACATCAATCTCGGGCTCCTGTTTCATCAGATAGGGCAACCTGAAAACGCTGCGCTCGCCTACACTGAAGCCATGCGAGTCGACCCTAAGATTGCCATAGCGTATCTGAACCGCGGCGCGGCCTACAACGATATGAAACAGCACGAAAAGGCCGTCGAGGACATTAACGAGGCCATCCGTCTCAACCCCAAGGAAGCCCTGGCATTCATCACCCGGGCTGTTGCCTACATCGAACTGGGACAACCGGACCAAGCTAAGCAGGACTACGACGAAGCTATCCGGCTGGACCCGCAAGATGCCTCGGCTTACACCGGACGGGGCGGCTTGTACCTCAGGACCGGCGAGTACGAAAGGGCCGTCCTAGACAATGATGAAGCTATCCGAATCAATCCTCAGTATCCCTTGGCCTACGTCAACCGGGCTCTTGCATACACTTATCTGGGCAAGGATGAAGAAGCACGTCAGGACGTCGAGCGAGTCGGGGATATGGGGATCGGTTCGACCTTGATGACTGCGTTTGAGGCACCGATCGAGGCAGCGAAGAAAAGGCGGTAGCGCCAACTAGGCTGGCTAGACCACCGGCGGCCAAGAAAAACGCACTTAAGGGGGGCGTCTCTTATGATGGGTGTGTTGGCCGGCAAGGTTCTGTGCAGACTGCGGGTGCATTCCGTAGATGTCTGGGAATACCGGCAGAACGCAGTCTGCACTCAGTATGGAACATGCCGATGGTGCGGCGCCCTGCGGGAGCAAGTCAAACACGAATACCCGAGAAGAGGCGGCAAGGTAGCCAGAAAACCTGCACCCGCTGCAAACGCCGGATGGCCCGGCGTGAGGGCTTCACCGACCTCTTTTTCGGGGGATCTGATGGCGGCGGCGGAGATGGTGGTGGGGTAGGGGAGTGATTGGTGGAAGCGGGATGGGATGCCGTAGGGACAACACGAGCGCTTCAGGGAATCACTAAATCGTCTAGCGTTGGCCCGGTTCCCCACAACGCTAGGTTTGGGATAACATAAACGCCATGGCTTATCTCCTGTGGTTTTTGAAGATTGGTTTCCGGACCGCGATGCTGCTGTTCCGATTACTGTGGACGGTGGCCAAGCTTTTGTCCGGTGCTCATTCCCTCCAAACAGGACGTGGCCGGGAGCCGGGTCGCAGGGCACCGGTGCGGGTCCGGCGGGATTGGGATGATTACCGCATTGGAACGGTCCGCTGGTCCGACTTGGGCAACCCCCGCTGGGACATGGTTTCCGGTGGGACTCAAACTCGAACGCCCGAACCCTTCGTCCACGGCTACGTCATGTGCGACAGGGTGAGGGGCGACATCGCCCACTCCTGCATCCATGGGCCAGGACCCCACAACATCAAGGTCTGCATCGTCGAGAAAGACAACAGCAGACAGGTGTGGGACTACTTGATGAAGATTGTAGGGTCCAAACCGCCCAAAGCCATTTCGATAACAGGTAGTCGGCGCTAGGGGTAAGAAGCCCTCTAGCCCAATACTGCGATTATCTCCAATTGGACCTGAACTCCCGGAGGAAAGGCGTCGTATTCAATGGCGTGCCGCGCCGGACGGTTATTTTCGTCGGGGAACAATTTTAGCCAGGGCTTGTTGACCGCTTCCCGCTGGGACCGGTCCTTCATCCAAACCTTGACCGAACCGATGTCTTCGAGGGTACCTCCGGCGTTCTCCACCAGAGTCTTCATGTGATCGAAAGCCAACTCGCATTGGCGTTCCAGGTCATCGGGAGGGGTCCCGGTGGCGGGGTCGATACCCATGATTCCGCTCGAAAATAGAACATTGCCTACCAGGGCACCCATGGGAATCGGCGCACCGTGTTGGACACCTTCAATGTGTAACGAGCGTCTCTTTCCGGCCATGTAGCCTCCTCTTGCTATCGTGGATGTGGATAGTCTTTCGGCTACCGGCCCGTCGGCCATGGCCGTAACCGAAAATCGATGCGCCGTAATCTCCAGGAAAACTGGGCCCGGCATCGACCGCCAACATATTAGCACAGGGTCAGTGGGGAGGTCTGGCATGATAGACGAGCTGCCGGAATCGGCCTGTTGCATCCACGTTTCCCGGCCCGGCTCGATGCTATACTCACCCGCATGACTCCCCTCTCCCTCGGTCTGGTCCTTCTTTCCGCTCTGGCTCACTCCACCTGGAATCTGTTACTGAAAAGGTCCAGTGAACCGGAGATATTCGTTTGGTGGCTTCTGGTGGTTGAAGCCGTGCTGATGCTGCCCTTGGGAGTCGTGCTCTTCTGGCTCTTCCCCATCGCCCCGGTTGGCTGGCTGTTTGTGTTGGCCACCGTTATTCTGCATGTCCTGTATTTCATCCTGCTGGGCCGAGGCTACGCCCAAGGCGACCTGTCGGTGGTCTATCCCATCGCCCGGGGATTTGGCCCCATGCTGGTGCCGATTCTGGCGGTGCTTCTGCTACGGGAAACCGTTGCGCTCCCCGCTATCTTGGGCATCGCCGCCATCGTCGTTGGGATCTACATAATCTCCTGGACGGGAGAGCTACAGCGGTTCCTTCTCCGGCCATGGAACATCATGAGGAACACGGGGGCCCGATACGCCGTTCTCACCGGCCTTACCATCGCCATGTACGCAATCATCGACAAGAGGGGCGTCAGCCACATTCAACCTTTTCTGTACTTGTATCTGATGTCTCTGGGATCTGCCGTCCTGCTGTTCCCCTACATCCGTCGAAAGTGGGGCATCCAAGCCATGGGGCTGACGTGGAGATCCAGCCGAACGTCCATCGTGCTGGCAGGTCTTCTGGCCTTCTTGGCATATGGATTAGTGCTCACCGCATTTTCCTTATCTAGGGTGAGCTACGTCGCTCCGGCGCGGGAGGTGGGCATCGTTGTCGGCGTGCTGATGGGGGTGTTGATTCTGAAGGAGCCCTTTGGCCGGGTAAGGCTCGCCGGGTCGTCGGTCATCGTTTTGGGTCTGATCTTGATTGCCGTCTCGCCATAGCCCGCCAAACAGGACCGCAGCCTACTGGAGTGCGGTATAATACCCGGGACCGCCGGAGAGGCGTTCCATAGCGGCGATTCCCTATCCAAAAACGATAAGAAGGTAGAAATGGCTGATCAAGAACGACTGGTCAATTCATTTTGCGAGATGGTCCAGATCGACAGTCCATCGGACGAAGAGGAAGACGTAGCTCGATACTTGGTGGACCGATTGGAAGGTCTCGGATTCCAGGTGGCCAGGGACGCTCACGGCAACGTGATTGCGTCTGAAGAAGGGCCTGAGCCATTGCTCCTGTCGGCCCACATGGACACGGTGGAGCCGGGCCGGGGCATCAAGCCCAGGATCCAGGGAGACCGCATCGTCTCCGACGGTACCACCATATTGGGCGGCGATTGCAAAGCCGGAGTAGCTGCCATCTTGGAAGGCCTGCAGTCGGTTAAAGATGAAGGGCTCACAAGGTGTCCGATACAGGTGGTATTTACCCGGGGCGAGGAGATTGGCTTGGTGGGCGCCACCAATCTGGATTACTCCATGATTAAAGCCAAAGAGTCGGTGGTGTTTGACGGCAACGGTCCGGTTAATACCATCACCGGAGCCAGCCCCACCTACGTGGGTTTCGACGTGGCCGTTAAGGGCCGGGCAGCCCATGCGGGAGTCGAGCCGGAGAAGGGCCTTTCGGCCATACGCATCGCATCGGACATCATCTCCCAGTTGCCCAACGGTCGGTTGGACGAAGAGACGACCTTCAACGTCGGAACCATTGCCGGCGGGACCGTACGGAACGCAGTGCCCTCCGACGCCACTTTCAGCGGCGAGTTCCGAAGCCGCAACACCGAGACCCTGGACCTACTGAGACTGGACATTGAAGCCATCTTCGAAAAGGCCCGGCAGAAGTACGCCGAAGCTACCATCGATGAACAGATGGAAGTGATGTTCCACATGTACAACCTGGACCCAGAAGATCAGATAGTGAAGCTGGTGACCAGGGTGATGAACGAGCTAAATCTCAAACCCAACATCAAGCCATCCGGCGGCGGAACCGACGCCAACGTGATGCGGTTCCATGGTATCGATTGCATCGTGGTCGGGATGTCCACCAACGAGATGCACACGATCAACGAATACGTGGTGGTGCCGGATCTGGTGAACACTGCGATCTTTTGCCAGCACGTCATGACTGCCATCCGGTAAATGGACCGTAAGACCAGTCCCAACATCAAAACGGGAGAAATTGAAAGATGAATGGAGCAGAATTAAAGGCTACATTGAAGGCCGGTGGACGGGTTTTCGGCACGATGCTGAGCTTGAGCCGGAATCCCCGCTGGTTGCCGGTGCTTGACGGCGTGGGTCTGGACTATGCGGTGATCGACACCGAGCACGGCGCGCGCAGCCGGGGCGAGTTGGGCGACTTCCTCACCATGATGAACACCACTGGCGTGGTGCCCATCGTCCGCATTCCTATCCCTGATTCCCACTACGTCACCATGGCTATGGACGCCGGTGCTCAAGGCATCCTGGCTCCCTACTGTGAGACGGTGGAACAGGTTCAGGAAGTGATTGGCGCCGCCAAATGGCGTCCCCTGAAGGGAGACGCAGTGCGGCGTGTCGTCGAAACCGGAGAGCACGTCAGCGACGCCACCAAGGCGTTTCTGGAAGAGCGGAACAAGAATAGCATCGCCATCATTGGGATAGAGAGCGTCGCTGCCGTGAAGAACCTGGAGGCGATTCTGGAGGTACCAGGTATCGACGGCATCTTCGTCGGTCCCAACGACATGAGCATCTCTCTGGGATTTCCGGATCAGTACGACCGGCCCGAGTACCAAACGACGGTCAAGCACGTGATCGATACCTGCGCCGCCAAGGGAATCGCTTGTCTGGTGCACCACCAGAATCAGGAGCTATCCACCTACTGGATCAACCAAGGGGCCCGCTTCATCCTCCACGGCACTGACCGCCGCGCGTTGGCCGAAGGCTTCCGTTCTGAGTTTAGCCACCTCCGCAAGGTAGCCGAAGATCTGCCGAAGTAGGCTGGCTTTCGATGGTCTTCTAGAATGCGCGTAGGGGCGGGTTTCAAACCCGCCCCTTCATCGTTAGATAGATTATCCAATATCGGCAGACTGTCCACGCATGTTCCGCCGTGGATCAAAAGCTCAGCTCGGCTCGCTTCCCTGACTCCATTTCCGCCGGAGCGACTCGACATAGACTCGGTCGTAATCGCCGTGATGGGCATTACCGTCAGTTATCGCCAGTTGTTCAGCCCAGAGGTACTCCACGTCCTCCCACCGCACCGGATATGGCGTCTGATCGACGAATTGGGTTACGGCCTCCGTGGGGCCCGGCGCGTCAACGTATCCCATCATCTGGAAGTTGTCGTACAGGTTGCCCTGGTCCGAGACGAAGCGCCCTTTCATGGCCGCCATAACTATGAAGGAAGGCATTATTTTGCTCCCGCAAAATGCTGACCGCTACTTGACCAGAATGTGTACCGTCGTCACGTCTCCGGCGCCGGAGCATTCGGCTAGGCCCACTCTGGCGTCCTTCACTTGGCGTGGTCCCGCTTCGTGGCGAAGCTGCAGCACTGTTTCGTGAATCATCCGGATACCGGTCGCGCCAAAGGGGTGGCCCATGGCCAGCAGGCCGCCGTCGGTATTTGTCGGTATGTCCCCGGTCAGGGAGGTCCGGCCTTGCTCGGTGGCCTTCCAGGCTTCACCGAAGGGGACCAGATGCAGGGCTTCAAGTTGTTGCAGTTCGCCGATAGTGGCGGCGTCGTGGACCTGTACTAGGTCGATGTCCTCGGGCTTCAGTCCGCTTACCTTGTAGGCTTCCAGAGCGGCGGGCTCGGTGCGGTAGGGGCTGAAGGCCGAATGGTCGCTTCCCTTGCCGTTGTAGCCGCCGGAGGTGAGCACCGCTGCGGCTATGCGGATGGCCCGGTTCTGGTCGATGCCGTACTTGCTCAGCGCGTCTCCGGCTACAAGAACGGCAGCAGCGGCTCCTTCGCTGGTGGGACAGCATTGAAACAGAGTCAACGGATCGGAGATCAACCGGGATTGGAGAACGTCTTCGATGGTGATAGTCTCTTTGCGGTGGGAGTAGGGATTAAGGGAGGCGTTCTGCCGCGCTTTCACCACCACCTGGGCCAGCGCCGTCTCCGGCGCGCCGGTTTCGCTCATGTAGCGCCGGGACCGCAAAGCGTAACCCGCCATCATGTGGTCGGCGCCGATCAATCGCTCCGGGCTATCTTCGGCCGTTACGGTCACTGGACCCCGCGGGACCTTCTCCGCGCCGAAGGCTAGAGCGATGTCGAACATACCCGTGGTGATGCCCCAATACGCCTGCCAGAAGGCCGTGGAGCCGCTGGAGCAGGCATTCTCCACGTTGATGATTGGTATCCCAGTCAATCCCAATTTACCCAGGACGGTTTCGCCCATGGACATACCGTTGTAGTACACCCGGCCGAAGTAGGCCACTTGGATATCCTGCCATTGGACGCCGGCGTCGCTCAAGGCCGGCACCACTGCCTCCACAGCTAGGGTAGCCATGTCCTTTTCCGGAAACCGGCCAAAGGGATGCAAACCAACCCCGGCCACCATAACCTGACGTCCCGGGCGAAATTGGGTCAAGGATGTACCTCCGCAGTGGCCTGATGGGAATCGACGGGGCGCCATTTATAGACAACTTTGGCTGCGCCGGGTTCTTCGCCTTCCACCAGCCTGAGGGCCAGTTCCACGGGCATGTCAATCTCCAGGTCTTCCTCAGGGCAGTCAACGACTTCCGCTAGAACCTGTGGGCCGTCAGGAAGTTCGACCTGGCCCAGTATGTAGGGCACCGGTCCCGGCCATCCTGCCGGTGGTATCCGGACGACGGTATAGCTGTACAAGATGCCTGCCCGGCTCAACTCCATGGGTTCCAGCTTGATCGAAGTGCAACGCTGGCAGAAGGTTCCCGGACCGAATATCACCGTGTCGCACTCCAGGCAATGGAAGCCTAGGAGGACTCCTTCTGTCCCGGCGTCGTTGGTCAGCTTTAGGCGTCTCGGGTCAACTGATTCAGGCATGGCGTGGGCATCCCCTCCAGACTTGAAAATTCAGCTTAAACCGGCCTTGAAATAGTGTCAACCGAAGCCTCGGCCTAGGTATGTAACGACGGCCGCCCATTGACCGCAAAGCAGCTACATGGTAGTTTGAGTTCGCCGTTTAGTTAGCGAGTCTCTGGCCCTTCGCTGTCTAAAAAAGGCCGCTCTTCTAGCTATGCACAGCTTCGGACGGACGGTCACCGGCCGGAAATTATTCTTAGATATGAGCACTATTGCCGGGCCTGATGGTCCGGGCCGTCCGATGTGGGAGATGTCCCTCGGCGAATTCCTGGACGCCGCAGTCCGCCGAAACCCGGATAAGGTTTTCGTGGAGATGGCCGGGGAGAAAGTTACCTACCGCCAACTTCAGATAAAAGTAGGCGAAACCGCTTCGCTGTTCCATGCCTTGGGCGTGGCCCCGGGAGACCGGGTCGGCCTCTTTATGCCGAACTGCCTGGAGTATCTGTACAGTTGGTTCGGACTCTCTTCGATGGGGGCCATCAGCGTCCCTATAAACACCGCCTATAAGCGGGACGAGACTGCCTACATCCTCAACGACGCCGAGGCCGTTGGACTGGTTGCCCACACCACCCTGGCTTCTGTAGCTCAGGAAGCTTCCGCCTTGGCTCCCAGCGTCCGATACAAGTTGATTGTGGCTGAAGGACCCCCCTCTGATCCCCCCTTCGCAAGGGGGGAGGAAGTGACGATTGATGGGTGGACCGATTTCGCCAACGCCCTTTCCGGCGCAGAGCCTTTGGCTTCACCCATGGCAGTTTCACCGGATGCCGTATCCATGCTGGTATACACGTCCGGCACCACCGGCAACCCGAAAGGCGTGATGGTTTCCCATCAGATGTACGTTGCTGCCGGACAAGGGTTCGCCCACTGGACCGAGGCAACCCCAGATGACCGGTTCTTCACCTGCCTGCCCTATTTCCACGCCAACGTCCAGTACTACTCGACGATGGGGTCTTTGGCAGCTGGAGCTACCCTGGTGGTGGTTGACCGCTTCAGCGCCTCCCGGTTCTGGGATCAGGTGCGGGCGGCCAACGCCACTGTAGTTAACTTCATCGGCATGATGATGCCCGTACTGTCCAAACAGCCTGAAACTCCTCATGACCGGGACAATCAAGTGCGGTTGTTCTACGGCTCACCAGCATTCCCGCCCGAATTTCTGGAGGCATTTCAGGAAAGGTTCGGCACCGATATCATCGTCGGTTTCGGCATGACCGAGACCTGCTACGGGACCATTGAGGGTATCGGCGACCGAAGGCGTCCATCGTCTTCAGGATCGGCCCGCCGGCATCCCGACTCCCGCTTCGAGAACCAGGTCCGGATCTCCGATTCCGACTCCGGAGAGCCGGTGCCAACCGGCACGGTGGGGGAAATCACGATAACGAACCCGGCGGTGATGTCCGGTTACTGGCGGAACGAAGAGCAGACTCGGCAATCCCTCCGCGACGGCTGGCTGTACACCGGCGACTTGGGTTGGATCGACGAGGATGGCTTCCTGTACTTCGTGGACCGCAAGAAGGACATCATCCGGCGGAGGGGCGAGAATATCTCGTCCCAAGAAGTTGAGGACGTAATCAAGCGTCATCCTGCGGTGATGGATTGCGCGGTGATTGCGGTTCCTTCCGAGTTGGGCGAAGACGAAGTGAAAGCCTATGTGGCGCGGCGCCCTGAGTCCGAGTTGGAACCGGCGGAGGTAGTATACTGGTGTGCCGAACACCTGGCCTACTTCAAAGTGCCAAGATACTTGGAACTCCGGGACGAACTGCCTCGCACTCCAAGCATGAGAGTGCGGAAAGACTTGCTTCGACAAGAACGAGACGACCTCACTCAGGGTTGCTTCGACCGCGAAGCAGCGGGTATCCGCATCCGGTGATAGCTTAACAAGGGAGACACCCATGGCGGAGAAACGGTACTGGCTTTTCAAGTCCGAGCCCACGGCATATTCCTTCGCAGACCTACTTGCGGAGGATAATCAAACCGCCGAGTGGGACGGGGTTCGCAACTACCAGGTTCGCAACTTCATGCGCGACGACATGCAGGTTGGCGATGGGGTGCTCTTCTATCACAGCAGCGCCAAACCCATGGCTGTCATCGGCACTGCCCACATAGTGCGAGAGTCCTACCCGGATAGCACGTCATGGGATCCGGCGGAGAAGCATTACGACCCCAAGAGCACGCCAGATGAGTCTATATGGCTGATGGTGGATATCCAGGCCAATCAGGAATTCGCCCGTCCGGTCACACTTCAAGAAATCAAGCAGAATCCCAGATTGGAAACGATGCTGCTGGTTCGCCGGGGAATGCGCCTGTCCGTCCAACCGGTCACGAAGCAAGAATGGGACGAAGTGGTATCCTTGGGCAACGGTTAGCGAAAGTAACAGTCCAGGCATTTGCCCGAAACTGCTTTGCCCGGATCAAAGGTTTGACTAAGTTAGAAGCTAGTATCGATCAACTCTTGCCCGTTGGCTGGCGACGGTCGAGTGCCCGCTCAGGAAAGGACCTTCAAGGAGACATAATTGTCCAACCAAGACGCGGAAGCCGCCCGAGCCTATCACGAAGCAACAAAGCTGACGTATATCAATCTGGCCAACAAGCCGCCGCTGTATAAGACCTATTCTGCTCTTCCACTGATTCCCCTGCCTCCGGGGTTTCCGTCTCCGGAAACCCCGGCCCTTGAGGCAGTGTCCGGCAGGTTGGAGTTGGGGGATGCGCCGTCCGGTGATTCGTCTGAAGAAGACCAGGCTGGCGAGAATGGCACACTGGATGTAGCGTCACTGGCCCAGTTGCTGTTCTACTCCGCCGGGTTGATACGTAAAGCCTCAGTGGAGGCCGTTGGCGAGGTTCACTATCGAGCCGCAGCGTCCGCCGGAGCCCTTTACCCCATCGATGTATATCTGGTCTGCCAGGATATATCCGGGCTGGAGGCGGGGGTCTACCACTTCTCTCCGGTGGACTTTGCTCTGAGGCCTCTGAGGAAGGGTGATTACCGGGCGGAACTGGTTGAAGCTACCGGCAACGATGCGACATTCGCCGATGCCCCGGCCACACTGGTATTCACCGCCAACTTCTGGCGTAGCGCTTGGAAATACCGGGCAAGGGGTTACCGGTACTGCTACTGGGACTGCGGCACCATGCTGGCCAATCTTATGGCTGTGTGTGCGTCGCTTCGGCTTCCGGCCAACCTGGTCGCCGGTTTCGTTGACGAACGTATGGATCAGTTGCTCAGAATCAGAGGCCAGCAGGAAGGCACGATCTGCCTGGTCCCCATAGGCACCGGCGGCGGCCAGCCGTCGGTTATCGACCTGATAGAGCCGGCTCCGCTGGCCGCCGACACCAGGGACGGGTCCAGCGAACGCATCGACTATCCGGAAACCGACAACATCCACCAAGACTCGTCTTTGATTGATGAAGAAGAAGTGGTTGAGTGGCGTGGCCTCAGCCCCGACGAATCGCCCTCGGATGCGGAGAGCGCGCCCTCCGCACGTCTGCCATTATTGGAAGCCAACGGTCTGGCTTCAGACCCCTTGGGCGGAGTTATCCACCAAAGAGGCTCCACCCGGCGTTTCGCTCGGGAATCGATTTCCAAAGCCCAGTTCGAGGCGATTCTAACCGGATCATCAAGGGGCACTCCTTCGGACTTCCAAGGGAGTGACGGCAGTAGTCTGGTGGACATGTACACCATCGTTCATGCAGTGGATGGAGTGCCTGCCGGTTCCTACTATTTCGCCCCGGAGACTGGGACATTGGAGCTTCTGCGCGAAGGTGACCTAAGGGCGCGGGCGGGCCACCTGTGTTTCGAGCAAGCCCTGGGAGCCGATGCAAGTGCGGTCACTTTTTTCATGGCCGATCTGGAGGCCATCTTCCAACGGTACGGTAACCGGGGCTACCGGGCCGCTCAGTTGGAAGCGGGCATAGTCGGTGGCAAGATGTACCTATCGGCCCACTCCCTTGGTTTGGGAGCCACTGGCATGACCTTCTACGACGATGAAGTAACCGAGTTTTTCTCACCCCACGCCGAAGGGAAAAGCTTGATGTTCTTGGTGGCTGTTGGGAAAGCGGCACGCCCCAACCGGGTCCGGCCTTTCCGCTCCCAGATAGCCGTCAGCCTGGACGCTTTGGCTCGCGGGGCATCTTAACTTAACCTAACCTGTCGACTAACTGGTTCTTTCGAATGTCTCTACCAAGTCCGTTCGTGGTGAGCCCTTCGACAGGCTCAGGACGAACGGGAAGAGGACGGTATTAGTTCTTGCCGATTCCGATGTACTAGAGGCGAACCCCAAACTAAGGCCATCCTGCTTAATCCGCCATCGTTCGACTCACTTGGTTGCGATGACGAACAGGTAGTCCCCTCCCTGGTTTTCGTATGACGCCCTAACCTCATCGATGCGGCCGGACTGGATGTCTTCAGCCAGGCGCAGGCAACCGCTGGTTACTTCCTCCGGATCGGCCAAGCTGGCGAAGGTAGATATCCCCCGGCGCACCCCTTCATCCAGGTACATCTCCGGTCTATATTTACCGCTGTACAGGAAAAAGTCCTGAAGGTCGTCCCGGATGTCGAAACCTTCCGTATCGATAGACGTGAATCCCGCCTGGGTCAGTGCTCCGGTTACCAGGTCCAGAGCCGGCATCTGTTCGATGGACTTAAGCATGGCGTCCGGGAAGTATTCGTTCAGCCAGTAGGACTGCATCTGTACCGGGGTGGCGGTAAGAATGACGAACCTGCCCCGGTCCAACACCCGGTAGGCTTCCTGGAAGACGGGCAACAGTTCGGCGAAGTGGTGGATCGCCAGGGTGCACATGGCCCCGGAGAATACAGCTCCAGAGAACGGCAGCGCCATGGCGTTGCCAATGCACCACTGGACCTGGGACGATTTTCCACTGGCTTCGGTAAGCATCTTGGAGGAAAGCTCGATGCCGGTCCAACCTCCCCCGTCTTGGGCCAGAGTCGACGTGTAGTTCCCGGTGCCGCAGGCGATGTCCAGGTAGTTGCCGGATCTATCCTGCGCCAGGTGGCGGCCCAAACGTTCGGCGATGACTGGATCGGGGCGTCGTGTCGTGTCGTATCCGATCCCGATTCGGTCGTACAGTTGTGATATGCGTCTTCCCCTCTTTTAGGCTCCAGCGTGGCTATATATCACCGGCAACCTGCCAGGCCGCCATTCTACCGATACGGGCCGTGATTGGCTACCCGGCTTCAAGACCGGCTTTGACCCGTTATAATTGACCGGCGCAACAAAGCCGGATCAAGTCGGATAACAAGCGAGGAGATGCTATGGAGACCGTCGGATTCATCGGACTGGGTAACATGGGTGGTGGGATGTCCGTTAATATCCAGAAGGCTGGCTACCCCATGGTGGTGTACGACCTGCGGGAAGAGGCCGCCAAGCCGCTGCTGGAAGGCGGGGCACGGCTGGCCAATTCCCCTGCTGAAGTAGCCAGTCTGTGCGACGTCACCCTTACTTCCCTGCCGGGACCTAGAGAGGTTGAGTCAGTGTCTACTGGGCCGGAAGGCGTTCTGGAAGGGATGAAACCGGGTGGAATCTTCATCGATCTATCCACCAGCCGCCCTACTTTGATCCGGGAGATCGAACCCCGTTTCCGGCAGAAAGGATGCCACGTGCTGGACGCGCCGGTGAGCGGCGGAAAGTCCGGAGCGGCCAGCGGAAATCTTGCGGTGATGGTGGGCGGAGAGCGGGAGATATTCGATCGCGTTAAACCCATATTGGACGCCTTTGGAGACAAAGTTTTCTACGCCGGAGAGATTGGCGCCGGCAGCGTCGCCAAGCTTGTCCACAACATGATTGGCCATGGTGTACGCCAAGCCATCGCCGAAGGAATGACTTTGGGGGTCAAAGCAGGGGTGGAAGCCGAGGCCTTATGGGAATGTATCCGCCGGGGTTCTTTGGGACGTATGAGCGGTTTGCATGAAGGCATCGCCCGCACCGTGTTCCTGGGGGAATTCGACCCGCCCAGCTTCGCTCTGGAGCTATCCAGAAAGGACATCGGCCTGGCGACCGATTTAGGCCGGGAGTTTAACGTTCCGATGCCCGTGGCCAACCTGGCTGAGCAGATAGCTATTCAAGGCATGAACCGGGGTTGGGGTGGGAGAGACAGCAGCGTCACCTTTTTGCTTCAAGAGGAGCAGGCGGGGGTGGAGGTCAGAGCCACCGGCGTCGACCCGGTCAAGGCTGGACGGTTCATCAGCACTCATCCGGAAGCCTAAATCAAAAGGCGGCCCCAGATCGGGGCCGCCTTGAATTCTTATTGAGATCGCCGCTCGCCGACGGAAGGAGTAGCCGCTTGGATTAATCCCCCGGCGCCTCGGCGAGTTCTTGATTCGCCTGCTCTTTACCCTTGGACCCATTACTCTTGGGGGAGGGGACCTGGACGATTCCCAATTCGTTCCACAATCCCTTCAGCAGATCCAAGTCGGCGGGCATGCTGTTGGCCGGCCTGGTGGGTAGCTGCTCCCGTCCCCGGGTCAATATCCTTATGTCATCGTCGATCAACTCGACTATTGCATTTCTGACGCCTGTATCCTTGCCGATGTCCGGGTAGAGCTTCCAGCAATCGGCCATGACGATGTTCATCCAATCTTTTTCGGTTTCCGCCGCGCCCCGCTCTTCTTCGAAGTGCCACGAATACCAAGCGTAGACCATCTCGCGGAAGAGTGTGAGGTCAGAAGCCGGCGCACCGACGATCGACATCTGGACGTCGAAGCGGTGGTTGTTGCCGGGATGACCTTCTATCGCAGCGAACTTCCTGCCGCCACCCAGGCCCCTAAGAACGAAGTCGTGGACATTGGGCGACGTTATGCCCACCCCTGCCGCCGAATCGACGTGTCCTACGCCGACCTCGCCTATCCGCCAGAGCTTCTCCTCCATGGCCGCCGCGCCCCGGCGCATATCGTCCAGCAGCTCTCCCAACTCCTCACCGAATCTCATCCCGTTGGATATCAGGGAGAGGAAACCGGATTCCACGGCGATTGTGTCTCTAAGCTTCTCAGCGATGGCCAGCGCCAGCAGTTCTTCCAACTCGTTCAACGCAACGCGATTGATGCCGAACACCGGGACCGGATCCAGAGATGCCCGGACCGTGTCAGCGACTTCGACGATGTCCTGATTAACCATTTGGAACCGGTCCAGGATCCGATTGGCGATATCTAGGGCTTTGTCCCCTTCCAGCAGATTGGTTACTGTTGGGTCTTCGCTCTCAAAATTCCATACGTCGGGGTCGTTGACTTCTTGGAAGAGAAGGCCACCCAAACTGGCGCGCTTTCGCAGTTCCCCGGTGACCTCAACCCAGGTGTCCTTATAGTCCTTAATCATCTCTTCCATTCGAGTCATTAGTTCGTGGATGTTGTTCTGGCAGAGGGTTTCCAGCCACTCATTCGTTTCAATGTCCCAGGTTATGATTCGTTTGCCCCTCTTTTCAGGGTTGCCTAAATCTTCGTAAGAGTATTCGGAGACACTCGGTTCGTTGCGGTGAATGACACGGGAAGACAGGTTCTCCCATGCTCTAACGGCGGGCTCTTGATGGGGCGACTGGACCAGGCCCTGAATGAAGAGGTTTTCCAGCTTGATCCTGACCTGACGGTTCAGCTCTTCTTGACGGAGGGCGACCAGGTTTCGGGCCCTGGATTGCTCGGTTCTTATCTGTCTGTTGGCATCCAGAATAATCCGGTCACTTACGTTGGCTTCCGGATTCAACTGTTCAAACACCAATTGAAACGCTTTCTGAACGTCTTCCAGCGAGCTATGGACCGCGTTGTGCAACTGGTCGATGGCATCTTGTTGGGTGAAACCTGCGCCATCAGCGTTGAGGAATGCCAGTGCGTCCAATGAAGGCCGAAGGCGCTGAGACGCGTCTCTGTATGAAATGCTCCGGCGCGTTAAAAATTTACGAAACATAACGTCTACTACCTATTTCCCGCAGTCCAATGAGTTTGCAGGTACTTGCGGGCAGTTAGATTGAAAAATCCGTCCAGAAGGCTGACTTCTTTGGAACAGATGGAGCCGAACCTGGCGTCCATCTTGCTGTTAGCTTCCCTCATGGTCTCGTGATACCTAGCCCACAAGTCAGAACCGGTGCCGGTGGCATCGGATACCAGGTTCTCCAGAATCCTGCCGACATGGGCTTTCTGGGCCGGAACCGAATCTTTGGGCGCACGATGAACAATAGCCAGGTCGAAGTGGGGGCCTATAGCCAGCACCGTTTTTTCCGGGTAGACCGTAATCTTGTAGGTGTCGGTGCCGGTATGTTTTCCTTGCCCTACCTCAACCCCGGTTATCGCACGCAGGAACTGGATGATCGAGTAGGCGTTTCTTAGCTGAAGGGGGTAGCTGTTATCCGGGTCTCTGGACATGCCCCGTTGAGGCATCAGCAGGTGGAGTACCAAGCTGAAGTTATACGCAGTGCCACGCGCCTCAGCCAAAGCCGCCAGCAGGACGGGAAGGGCGCCGATAGTGCCACCACCTAGGAAGCAAACCAAGTGGATTCTCAGATAGGTCTTTCCCTCATAGTAGGGACAGACTTCTCCGATGAGCGAATCGATGTGGCCTCTGATGCTTGCGTAGTTGTAACGGCCCGCCACTCCGGCGTTGGCCAGCATCCCCAGCGCCCCTTCCCTGGACAGGCTGAGGTGTTTAAGTTCAGGAACGCACTCGGTTATCCAGGGCCGCATGTCCCGCAGATTGGAGAAATGAGGAAGGGTCAGGCCGATGAAGCTCGATCCCCTGTTGATTTCTTCTCTGGTGGCTTCTCGGGTGTCCAGGTATAGGAACCCCAAGGATTTTCGGTCCGAGGCGCTCCAGCCAGACGTTAGATCGTCCAAGTGCTGGGTGATTTGACAGGCTGTCGATCCCAGACCTATTACGATGGAGGGGGACGCCACCCTCTGCATCGCCCGGGCGGCTCCCAACCGTGTTAGCAATGTATTACGTACCGATTGGCTAACTTCGTTTACCATAAAACCTCCTGAGTCCAAACACGCACAAAAGACTAATCATGACCTCTTTTTATATTACGTTCTAGTTATCTTGTCAACTTTAGTCGTCGCTTACTTGTTGTCATTGTGCCTATGCTTCGTCGATTCATGTGGTTCAGTTCCGATTTATTAGATAAATCGGCTTAACATAACAAGTTATCGAAACTAATCCATAGTGGGACGATTCGCCAAGAAGACCTTAGACCATACGCCGACGCGTATGCATAAGATTCGTATCGGCTATGGAGCGGATGGGCTTAAGTGGCTGACGCACGGAGGAACGCCGGCGGCTCCGAGGGCTTTGGTGGGTCCGGATATCGGCCAGATAATGCGGCCAGAGAACGAGAGGCGCTTCAGGTGTAGGAGAAGGTTGCTATCTAAAGCGCGCCATCGATGCTGACGTCGAGCAATGCCGGCCTACCGCTGGCGTAGGCCCTTTCCAAGGCGGGTCCCAGTTCCGCGGGATCTGTCACTGTCTCACCAGCGATTCCCATGGCCCGGGCGATGGCCGCCAGGTCCAGAGGATTGGCGAAGTCCATACCAACGTACTCGCTTTCCCGCTCCTGATCGTCCTGCATGTGGCGTAAGTAGGTATCCATGTTGACCTTGAGTATTCGGTAAGAACGGTTGTTGCAGATAGCGTAGACCACCGGGATGTTATACCTGGCGGCGGTCCAGAGCGCTTGCACCGTGTACATGGACGCTCCGTCACCTACCACCGCCAGCACCGGCCGGTCCGGATTGGCCAACTTCACGCCAAGGGCTCCCGGCATCGCCCAACCCAGCGCTCCGCCGCGGATACCGTAAACGCTGCCCGGTTCGTCGAACGTGAACGCTTGCATCAAAGCGGGCCGTGATGTGATGGCCTCGTCGGCGATGATGGTGCCCGGAGGCGCGGCTTGCGCCAGTTCATGCATCATCCGCTCCACCGGCATGGGGTTGTTGTCCCATCTCTCCCGCAGCCGCTGTTGATACCGGTCATCTGATCTTCGCTTCTGTTCCGACCAAGTCGCCGTCCGAGTCGCCGCAGCCTCGCGGTTGGAGGCGGACATCTCTTGGTCCAAGGCATCGGCCAATTCAGCCAGTCCGGCTCCTGGGTCGGCTAAGATTCCTACCTCTGTTGGGTAAATCTTCTCCAGTTCCTCAGAACTGTTATCCAGATGAATAAGCTTGGTCTGGGGGCCCAGGAAAGGTTCAGAGACATATAGGAAGGAGGAAAATACGTCGGTTCCGATCGCCATGACGACATCGGCCCCGGCAAGAAGCCGCCCAGTGGCCGGGCTGCTGGTATTCAGGATGCCTCCGTAGAGGTCATGGCTAGTGGGGAAGTTCATCTCGGAAAATGACGTTGCGTAGACCCTAGCTCCCAATTGCTCAGCCACCCGCACTACTTGGCCGGCAGCGCCGGATTGAGCGACCCGGTCGCCAATCACCAGGATGGGGTTGTCGGCTTGGGCCAGTAGCTGGGAAGCCCGGGAAACCGCGTCGGCGTCAGGACGAGTTCGGAAATACCCCTGAGACGAAGGGATGATGTTCAAGTCCGCCGATTCGTCCATGGTGTCCCAAGGGAAGGAGATGAACACCGGCCCGGTGGGAGGAGTCTTGGCTTCTTTGAATGCCCGGCGTACCGCCATGGGAATGTCTGAGGGATGGAGAACCTGGGTGCTCCACTTGGTGTACTGGTCGGTCATCTCCACTAAATCTCCGGACAGCGTCGGGTCGGTCAAGAGCATTCGGGTGTCCGAATTGCCGGCGGTAAGCACCAGCGGCGTGCCGCCTCGATGAGCGTTGTACAATGCGCTGATGCCGTTGGCCAAGCCGCCCGCGATATGGATGTTGGCAAAGGCGGGCCGTCCCGTCGCCCTGGCATAACCGTCGGCCATGCCCACCGCCGTACCCTCTTGCAATGCCTGGATGTATTTGAGTTGAGGATAATCCTGCAAAACATCCAGCAGCGGCGTCTCACTGGTTCCCGGGTTGCCGAAGATGTATTCGACTCCCTCGGCGATGAGCATCTGGGCCAAAGCGTCTTTGCCGGTCATCTGGGGCATGTTGATTCCTTCCTCTTAATCAGCTTTCAGCACTCATCAGTCGGCGGTTAGCTTTGTCTGACGATTATCTCGTCCAGATACTCCGTAATCATGTTGCCCATGCGCCGGGGTTCGTTGGCCATCAGCCCGTGAATGGCGCCTGGGAATATATGAAACTCCGAATGGGGTATCAGTTCATGGAGGTGGATGCCGCATCCCACCGGTATGGTGGTATCGGCGTCGCCGTGGACAATCATGGTGGGCATGGTAATCTCCGCCAGCCGGGACTCTATGCTGTCGCCGATGTCCAGATAAGCCCGGATCGACAGAATGATGCCATCGAATCGTTCCAGGTTGATCTGGGCCAGTTTCGAGAACTGGGCCGGGTCGTCCTGGCGGAGGGTAGGTTGCCGCGCCTCCAGAGCCTTCTCCACGGCGCCGGTCCGTCCAAGAGCCGCTTCGTTCGCCAGCAAGTTGTCCAGTTCATTCTGACGAGCCTGCCGTTCGTCATGGCTGTCGTAGGACATGGTGTTAATCAGCAGCAGAGAGTCGACCATCTCCGGATAATCCAGGGCGAAACTCATAGCGATTGGTCCGCCGGCAGACGATCCTAGAACGTGGGCATGGGTCACGTCCAACCGCTCCAGCAAGGCGCGTAGGTCTTGGACCTGATTAGGCAGGTCGTACCCACCGGCGGGCATTTCCGATTTGCCAGCGGCCCTACGGTCGTAGCATATAAAACGGTAATCACCGGAGAAGGTTTCGGCGTGATGTTCTGACATCGATAGGGAGCCTTCCCCACCGCCCAGCCCTCCGTGAATCATCACCAGGGGCTGCCCGTCGCCGTGGATCTCATAGTGCATCAGATAGCCATTGATTGTTCCTTCTGGCATTGTTCCTCCCGTAGAACTAGGTGACTCAACCCGCGATCTCCGGCCTGAACGAGGCCGAATGGCGAGTTTCCCAATATTAGCCCCGCCTAATGCTGCTTGCAAGGGGAGTGTGCCCTAGGTATATTCATCGGGATGTTCATCTGTGTTGCGGGGTGTTGCCAATGTGGTCCGCCCTCTTAATACCGCCAAAGCCGAGGAGATAACGATGTTCGACCTGCTGATCAAAGACGGACGGGTAGTCGACGGGACGGGACAGACTTGGTTCCGGGCCGGGGTTGCCGTCTCCGGTGATACCGTCCAAATCATCCGTGGAGACACTTCGGCGGTGGAGGCGGACAAGGTTATCGACGCCAACGGGTCCGTAGTCTGCCCCGGCTTCATCGACATGCACTCCCACTCGGACCTGATGCTGCTCAATAATCCCAAGCACGACGCCAAGCTGCGGCAGGGAGTGACCACCGAGGCCTTGGGTATGGACGGCCTATCTTACGCTCCCACGTCCCCAGTAAATCTGGAATACCTGCTGACCTACCTGGCGGCGGTCAATGGCACTCCGCCCCCCGGTGTCCGCTGGGGCACCGTCAAGGAGTTCTTGGACCTACTGGACAACCGGGTGGCTTGTAACGTGGTCTACTTCGTTCCCCACGCATCGATACGGGTTGAAGCGATGGGATGGGAGGACCGGCTGCCCACTCCAACTGAGTTGGAAAGGATGAAGGAATTGGCTCGGCAGGGGATGCGGGACGGTGCCTTCGGTTTCGCCACGGGGCTCACCTATCCGCCGGGAGCTTATAGCGATACCGATGAACTGGCAGCGGTTTCGCAAGCGGTAAGCGAACTGGGTGGCTTCTACATGACCCACGCCAGGTACAGCCTGGGCGACCGGCTGCTTGACCCCTTTAAGGAAGCCATCGAGATTGGACGCCGCAGCGGCGCTCCGGTGCATCTATCCCACTATCACAGTCCAGTTGATGGTATGGGCGAGAAGATGATTGACTTGATTGACGAGGGCCGCAACTCTGGGGTGGACGTCACTTTCGACCAATACCCCTACGCCGCCGCAAGCACCGTGGTCCACTCCCTGCTGCCTTACTGGGTCCATGCCGGAGGACCCCCGGCCCTGCTGCAGCGAATCAAAGACCCGAAGGTTAGGGAAGAGATCGGCGAATCTATCAACCCTATGTGGGGGATGTCCCTGGATTACTACATCTTTAGCCACATCGGGTCGGCCAAGAACAAGGAGTGGGAGGGGCGGTCACTGGTGGACCTGGCCAAGGCCAAAGGCAAGAAGATGGTGGACGCCGTCTGCGATTTGCTAATAGAAGAGAACTTAGACGCCGCCTTCGTCGCCCGCACGGGAAACCCGGATAACATCCGTACCATCGTTCGCCACCCGGCCCACATGGTCGGGTCCGACGGGCTTCTCACCGGAGACATGCCCAACCCCCGGAGCTACGGAACCTTCCCCTACGTCTTGGGCCAGTTCGTTCGGGAAGAAGGGCTGCTACGCTTGGAGGAAGCGGTGGGGAAGATGACCGCCATCCCGGCCCAACGGCTGGGAATCAGCGACCGTGGTGTTCTGCGAGACGGTATGAAGGCCGACATAGTTGTCTTCGATCCTGCCAAGGTCCAAGCCAAGTCCACCTTTGAGCAGCCGAAACAGTACCCAGAGGGCATCGACTACGTCGTGGTTAACGGGAAGCTGGTGGTTGACCAAGGAGAACACACCGGGGCCTTGCCGGGAAGGGCGTTGCGGAGTCAATAAGACTCGAGCCGTCAGCTATCGGCTTTCAGCTTCTCTATGTACGGTATCAGCTTGTTTCCGGTACCTGTTTCCGGCATAATCCATACTCGGATGCAGATTCTCTAGCTTCGTTTTATTTTGACTCTTTTCCGGCTGATAGCCTACCCGATTGGAGGCGCACCATGGACTTCGAACCTACTTACACCCCAGAACAGGAAGAGTTCCGGCAGGAAGTTAGGGAGTGGTTGAAAGAGAACGTTTCTCCGGATATCTCTCATCCACCGGACTCGATCAACATAACTGAAGAGCAGTACCAACTGCGCCGAGCCTTGGGCCGTAAGTTGGGTGAAAAGGGCTGGCTCTGGGCCACTGCGCCGGAAGAATACGGCGGCGGCGGCCTAGCCCTGGATCACGCAGTGGTTATAGAAGAGGAAGTTGACTCCTATGGCCTGACCGTGCCGCCTTACTACGATTCCGGCGGTAGGTTAGGTGGGGCCTCCATCATGGTATGGGGGACTGAAGAGCAGAAGCAAACCTTCTTGCCTCCCATCTTCCGTGGCGAAGTCCGCACCTGGCAGTTGCTAACCGAACCCGAAGCGGGGTCGGACCTGGCGAACGCCAAGATGTCCGCCGAGCGGGACGGTGACGAATACGTCATCAACGGGCAGAAGATTTATGTGGGCAGCTCGCTGGGCGCCGACTACATGTGGACGATTACCTGCACCGATAACGAGGCTCCCCGTCACCAGAACCTGGGTTGGTTCATGATACCCGCCGACTTGCCTGGAATCACCATCCAACCCATGGACCTGCTGATTTCAGGCGGCGAAGCCGGGGCCGGATCCGGCGTCAAGAACACCGTGTTCTTCGACAACGTCAGGGTTCCCGCATTCAACCTGATCGGCGGCGAGAACGAAGGCTGGAAGGTCGCGACCACTCACTTGGAGTTGGAGCACGGCACCGGAGGGCGTATCGCCCGGAACTGGCTGGTGGACCATCTTTTCGAGTATTGCCGGGAGAATAAACGCAACGGTCAACCGCTGACCAAGGACCCGGAAGTTCGAGACAAGCTGATCGACATCTACGTCGAGGCTGAGATTGCGCGGCTGTTCAACCTGCGTAATTATTGGATGCGCCACAGTAAGGCCGACATAACCTATGAGGGTCCCCAAGCGTCTTACTGGCGCAAGATGTCCGGCCTGCGCATGTCCCAATCGATCCTGGATATCCTGGGACCCTCCGCCCTGACCTACGACCCCCAATGGGGCGCCGCCGACGGGCACGTGGAAGCCCACCAAAGGTCGGCCATCGTAGCCATCCATCCGGGTGGAACGGCGGACATCCAGAAGCTAATCATGGCCCGGCGCATCGGTATCGGACGGGAAGTCCGGGAAAAAGCCGGAGCGTTGGCATAAGATCTGACAGCTAACTGCTGATAGCGAGACCGAAGGGAGCACTTAACTATGGACTTGTCCCTGACCCCAGAGCAAGAAATGCTGAAGACCGCCGTCCGCGGTTTTATCCAACAGGAGTATCCCAAAGAGACTCTGCTGGAGATTGCGGCGGAAGAACAACCCGTCACGGCGGAACCCTGGCAGAGATTGGTGGCTACCGGCTGGCTGGGAATCGCGATTCCTCAGGAATACGGCGGCGAGGGCGGTTCTTTCACCGATGCCGGCGTTCTGTTTGAGGAACTGGGCCGGGGCCCGGTGCCGGGACCGCATCTATCTTCTTGCGTTCTGGCGGCTTCGGCAATCTTGGAGGGAGGCACCGAGGAACAGAAGCGGCAATGGCTGCCAGCCTTGGCCCGGGGAGAGCGCATCCTGGTGCCGGCGATGAACGAAGGCAGCTATAGTTGGGCCGAGGAAGACGTGCAGGTCGTGGCCCGTCAGGACGGTGGCGGCCTGCGGCTGGATGGAACCAAGGTCTACGTCTTCGACGCTGTTTCTGCGACTCATCTTTTGTGTACCGCTCGCTCTGAAGAAAGCAACGAGGTTGGACTGGTAATCGTTCCAGTCACCGCCAATGGTGTGGCGATACGGTCTCTGCCGGGATTCACCTGGAATATGTACGAGGTTAAATTGGACGGAGTGTCCGTGGATCAGAGTAGCCTCATCGGCTCCTCCTTCGCCGGGGGATGGGACGCTCTCCAAAAGGCGATAGCAAGGACGATTCCCGTCATGTGCGCCTATCAGGTGGGGGCATGCCAGTCCGTGTATGAACTATCCGTCGACTACAGCCGCACCCGGATACAGTTCGGCAGGCCGATCGGACGGTTCCAGCGAGTCGAGGACCACATCATCAACCTGGTGAACCAACTGGACGCCGCTCGGTGGACCACTTACGAAACCCTTTGGAAACTTGATTCCGGGCAAGAAGCTACCGATAGCATCCACCTGGCCAAGGCTGTTGGCAGCGCCGCTTACTACCAGGCATGCAATTTCGCCCACGAAGTCCATGCCGGGGTTGGCAGTATGACCGAATACGGTCTTACCCTGCACACTACCGCCTCGCGGTCCCTCTACCACTACCTGGGCGACCCCCAATTCCACCGCCGCCGGTTGGCCGACGCGCTAAGCCTTTAGCGCTGGCTCTTTGTGTTCCACCCAAATACCGTTCTTGGCGAGCCCGTTGAACC
>CAXEOX010000038.1:0-26361 GCA_963997925.1 uncultured bacterium | reverse complement strand
TCGCGTCTCGTGGGCTGGAACTTCCCAGGGGCTAGATTGCCCGATCTAAGATAGCCGCACCCAGTCCTTCGACAATCTCAGGACGAACGGTGGGTATGATTCTTACCGTTAGTGGCGTCCAGTCCATCGACAAGCTCGGGGCGAACGGTATCTGTCGCTTCATCCGTTCGCTGTGCCCCTTCCACTGAGAGTTTCAGGGGAAACGGTATCTGTGGTTCCTTACGTTCCCTGACCCCTTCCGTTCGTGGTGAGCTTGTCGAACCACCCCGGCATCAATCGCCAACTAATCCGCAGCGAGGGCTAGTAGCTCTTCCCCCTCAACGTCCATCATGGCGTCCCGGCAGCGCCGAGTGATTCGGAAGATTGTCCGCACTGTAACCGAGAAGCGTTGCGCCGCTTCGTCCGCGGTTAGCCTCTCCGACTGCATGGTGCTCCATACATTCAAGTCACGGGCCAATCGCCGGTGCCGCTGGAACCACAAGGGGTCATCATACTTGCACTGGGGCAGTGGGCAGGTGAGGCAGGAAGACGACACTTCGCATCCGGTGTCTTCGTAGTGGTAGTACTCCGGGACTTGGTCCGCAGATGTTTTGACCGCTGTCGAACTAGTCATTTTCCCGCCTCCGAAACGTTTGTTCTAATTTCTGAACCCGATTATAGAACGCCTGTTCGCAAGACGTCAATAGGTTTTTCAAGCAATTTGGTGGCAATTCAGAACAGTTGTTCGACAACTGTGAACAGATGAGGAAATCAGGGGTAATCACGGACGGTGAGGTGGTCTGGAAGTTAGGATAAATGCCGCTATGGCAGTGTCTGGCCGGAGCTCTGGCGGCTTCCAGACAGGACCGTAGTGGAGTTACTTAATGGAATTACTTACAGGAAGTAAATATGCCGTGCCGGTGTCCATTGATTGATAGCCCTTCCAACCCCTGCCCTGGCCGCCAAAAGAGATGACCCCGGCGGGGTCGCGCCGGGGTATTTGTCACATCCGGGAAATCAAGGGAGTCCATGAGGCCGGATGGTCACACCGCCCTTGCTCCCAGCACCACACCGTTGGTTAGCTCCACCACGGCTTTAAGATGGTTGAAAAACAGGAAGTGATTCAGCTTGATGTGAAGATTTTCGGAGTGCTTGGCCAGATCGGGCGACACCAGCAACTCCACTCCGTCCTGCTTAACGGTCCGGTAATTCAGGATGTTTCGCCGTGCTACGTTGGTGTCGACCGACACCTCCACCGTGGACCCGGCTCAAGACGACATGCTAATCAGGTCTACGGCAGCACGTCCACCCTTCTTCTGTATATGAGAAACCGCTTCTTCACCGAGGGTTACACGCATCAGTTAACCTCTGATTTAGTCCGATAGACCTATAGAATATAGCTTAGTTATTACTTTGATGCCGGTCCAGGCATTTCGATGCAACCGTTGGCCTTTAATCAGCACGTACGGCAGCGTTCTCTACTGCAGCCGAAGCGGCAAGTAGGGCGTTTCGAGTTTCCACCATCAAAGGATGTAACAATTCGCCCCGGTTGAGCCGCTCCACTGCCTGCCTCGTCAGAAAGCCCAAAATGGCTTGGTCTAGGTCTTCAAACGCCAACTGACGAATCTGTGGCAGATACGGATAGGAGGCAATCTTCGCCGGGTCTAGCTTGTCGGCAATGAACACCACTTTGCCCAGCATATCCAAGGCGGGGCTTGCCGTGGTGTGCCAGTACACGGCGCAGTATATGGATCTGTCGGTCAGTCCCGCTTCTTGCTGGAGAATCTCCGCGCCCACCGGACCGTGGAGGAGTATGGGCACTCGTTGGTCGATCAGCCCGATGGGTAGGCCCATCCCTTTGGCCCGTCGCAATAATTCGCTGTCGGGCATGGCTCTGGCCACATCATGAGCCAAGGCTGCTAGGGCGGCCTGTTCTTGGTCGACACCGTGGCGAACAGCCAATGCCCGGGCTATCTCGACTACCCGGTGGATGTGAGACTGCAACCCGTCGGGCAATCTCTCTACCCGCCGTTGGACAACGGCAGAGTCCATCAGCCCATATTCCCCAGGGGCTGTCCTCCCAGCAGATGCATGTGGAGATGCTCGATCTCCTGACCCGAGTCGATTCCCTGATTCAGGACCAAGCGATAGCCGCTCAGGGTCACGCCCTCTCGCCGGGCCATCTCCTCAGCCACCACGTACAGATGCCCCATTATCGGGACCTGACCGGGGCCGATATACGCCAAGGACGGCAGGTGCATATTGGGGATTATCAGCAGATGAGTGGGGGCCTTAGGATTGATGTCCCTAACCACGAAAACCCGCTCATCCCGGTAGATGGGGGCTTCGTGGCTGGAGTCGCGGGCCATACCGCAGAAGATACATTCGCTGGTGCTCATTAAGGCTGCTCTCCGATATCGCCCGGTGTAGGGAGTTGATGTAGCGCCCGTGTAGGGCTAGGCTAGCTCCCGCTCCATGTACTGCAAAGCTACGTCTTTGTGGAAATTAACGTCGCCGTAGTTGAGCTCCTGAATCTTTGCCCGCCGGGTATAAAGCTGCAGGTCGTGTTCCTTGGTGAACCCGATGGCGCCGTGTGTCTGATGAGCCGTGGAGCATACACGTTGGTAGGCCGCGCTCACCCAAGCTTTCGCCACCGATACTTCACGTTGGGCCGGAACGCCCTCCGATACCTTCCAGGCTGCCTGGTAAGCCACAACACGGCTACCTTCCACGTCGGTGGCCATATTGGCGCAGTGATGTTGCACCGCCTGGAAGCTGCCGATGGGACGCCCGAACTGGGTCCGTCCTTTAACATACTCGACGGTCATATCGACGACAGCCGCAGCTCCACCCAGCATCTCGATGCACTTGCCGGCGGTGGCCCTCTCCAGAGCCCGTTGGAGAATCGGCCAGCCTTGATCCACCTCACCTAACAGCGACGATGCGGGAACGGACACTTGGTTCAAGACTACTTCGCATTGCCTGTCGGACGCGATGGTGCTCAATTGGGTAACGGACAGCCCGGAGGTTCCTGAGGGAACCAGGAAGAGGCTTATGCCCTTCTCCGGGTCGGCATTACCGGAAGTACGGGCGGCCACCAGAATCAGGTCGGCCACATGAGCGTCAGGAACGAACAGTTTGGTCCCTTCAAGCACGTAGTTGTCTCCCTGGCGGGTGGCCACGGCTTCAACCCCCCACGCCTCGTAGGAAGCGGTCTGCTCGGTCAAAGCCAGGGTCATCAGCATCTGCCCGTCGCAGATACGGGTGACTATGTCTTGTTTCTGGGCATCGCTTCCCGCGTCGAGAACGGTCATGCCGCCCAGCACTACGGTTGAAAAGAAGGGGCTAGGACACAGGGCCCGGCCCATCTCCTCCAGCAGCACCGCCAGGTCCATGAAATCCCCACCGGTGCCGCCGTAGGATTCCGGGAACGCCACACCGGTCCAACCAAGGCCGGCTATCTGCCGCCATAGTTGGTCATTTTCGCCCGAGGTATCATCCTCCATGGCCCGCACCAGGGTCAGCGGACATTCCTGGGAAAGAAACTCTTGGGCGCTGCTCTTCAGCATCTGTTGGACCTCGCTGAGACCCAGGTCCATACCTCTTCCTCCTAACTAAGTCAGGCACGCCTTGCCGGAACACTCACTCCATTAGATTACCTAGTCTCCTGCCACTGTGGTTCGACAAGCTCACCACGAAACGAGAAGCAGGCGACCGCGAAAGGGGAAAGGTTCCCCACCGTTCGCCCTGAGCCCGTCGAAGGGCCTAGGGTTCAGGATTCCGTAGTCGACCGGCGATAGATTTAAGCCTTGACCGCCACTTTCGCCACGGCATTCATGGTAATAACGTCCAAACGGGCCAGGTGGTCGCGCGCGCTTCCTTGTATCGCTTGCCAATCCGGCGACGCACCGAAGGCGGCTTCTTTAGCCTTCAAGTCATCGTCATCCGCGAAGCTGCGGATCCAGATGAACTGGTTCTTATCTTCGTTGACCCACTGGGCGTCAATCTTCATGCCCAGGTTTTCCTGAAGGGGTGCCAGAGTCCCTGAGAATAGCTTTACCCACGAGTCCATCATACCACCGTTGACCGTGTACATCCTAAGCTGGGAAACCTTTTCGGACCCTACGGTCAGGCCATCCCCGTCCGTCTTAACTGCGGGCGCCATCCCTTGAACGACGGTCCTGGCGACGTGACTCCGCGTGTGGTCCACTATCGCGGCCCACTCGGAAGACCCATAGAACGCGGCCTCTTTCGTCTTTAAATCTTCGGCGTCGGCAAAACTGCGAGTCCAGACGAATTGATTCTTGTCTTCGTTGACCCACATACCGCCAATCTTGATGCCCAGGCCTTCCTGAAGTGGCACAAGATTCTCGGTGAAGTGCTTGACCCATTGGTCGATCATGCCTCTGTTGATTGTGTAGATGCGAAGCTGTGAAATCATAGTGAGTCCTCCGAATCTATTTTAGATATAGGTTGTTCCCGAATCGTCTGAATCATGCGATTCTGAGCGTAGCTAGTATATCTGAATGGGGTTGCCGCCTCAATCCTTGAATTCTTAACCCAGATTTCTAACCATGGCGTCCAGGTTTTCCAGGGCCTTGGATATATTCTCTTGAGAGTTGGCGTAGGACAAACGAACATAGCCATCTCCGAACTCTCCGAAGCCCGATCCGGACAATAGAGCCACTCCCGCTTCGTTCATCGCCCGGTCCTCGAACTGGGCGCTGGTCAGACCGGTGCCGCTGATGTTGGGGAAGGCATAAAAGGCGCCCTCGGGCTCTGGACAGTTGATTCCCGGTATGCTGCGCAGGCCATCGGCAATCAAACGCCGCCTTATGGTGAACTCGGCCAGCATCGCCTGTACGTCGTCTTGAGGGCCATCCAGGGCGGCTACGGCAGCCAGCTGGGAGAAAGTCGCGGCGCAAGAGACGCTGTTCACCGCCAACTTGACCACGGGGGGCACCAATTCGGGAGGCATGATGCCGTAGCCCAGCCTCCAACCGGTCATGGCATAGCTCTTAGAGAACCCGTCCAGGATTATCGTCTTCGCAGCCATTCCGGGAAAGGCGGCGATGCTGTGGTGCTCACCGGTGTAGAGCATGTCTTTATAAATCTCGTCGGACATCACGTAGATGTCATCCCGGTCCTTGACCAAGTTGGCTATGATTTCCAGTTCTTCCTTGGTCAAAGCCGAACCGCAGGGGTTCTCCGGGGAGTTGATGATAATCAAACGGGTCTTACTGGTGATCTTTTGCGCCAGATCATCCAGATCCGGGTGGTAACCCTTGGACTCCAACAATTGCATGGGAACGGGGGTCGCTCCGGAGAAGCGAATCATCGACTCATAGATAGGAAAGCCGGGGTTTGGATGAATCACTTCGACGCCGGGTTCAGCCAGCGCCAGAATCACGTAAAACATGATGGGCTTGGCCCCGGGCGTTACCACCACATGGGAAGGGTCGGTGTCGATACCCCGAACCTCCCGGCTGTTCCGGGCAATGGCTTCTCTAAGCTGGGGCAGACCGGCTGTTGGGCCATAATGGGTCTGGCCGTCCCGTAAGGCCTGCACGCCGGCTTCAACGATATGTTTGGGAGTGTCGAAATCGGGCTCACCGATCTCTAGGTGGACAATCTCCTTGCCCTGAGCCTCCAAGACCCTGGCCTTCGCCAGGACTTCAAAGGCCGTCTCAGTTCCCAGGTTGTCCATCCGGCTGGCTAAAGTCATATGCTCCTACCTAATTAATCAGCGGCCCGTGTCCAGCAGACATCAGTGGGCGGGCTGGAAAGGTTCGACAGGTATCTTAGCACGAACGGTGCGCACTATTTCGGACGCAAAGCCCAGCGGGTTGGGTATTGGGAGAGCACCAAACGTTTGCCTAAGAACTTTTATCGCCTACATGGGCCTGGCTTCAAGTATGCTCATCGGCGATTGGGTTAGGATGGCTCTCGTTAAGTTGAACCCCGCTGCATCTAACAAAGTGCGGAATTCAGTCTCGGTGCGATCGACGCCATCTAGCAACACCATCATCATGATGTCGCTGAGTTTACTGTTGGAAGGCTCATTCCCAGCTGGTACCACACTTTCCACGAGCAGTAACTTTGCGTCACCGGCCATGGCCCGTCGGCAACTCTTTAGGGTCGCGTTGGCGTGCTCATCATCCCAGTCATGGATGATACTCTGTAGGACATATGCGTCTCCATTTTCCGGTATATCTGGAAAAAGTCCCCTCCGACGAGGTTGCAACGTCCAGCGACTCCCTCCTGTTGGAGCTCACTTCCAGCGCTTGCAATCATATTAGGCTGGTCGAAAAGTACCCCTCGAATCGTCGGGTAGGCATTCAAAATCGCCGCAATGAGAGACCCCTGCCCACCTCCGATGTCCACGATAGTTTCTATTCCATCGAAGTTATAAGCCGCCACGACAGCCGCGAGCACCATAGCGTTGCTGTCAGTCATAGCCTGGTTGAATGCTTCATCGGCCTCCGGGTTTTGGGCCAGGTATTCCCAGTAGCCCATCCCGAAGACTTTGTCGAAAGCAGTCTCGCCCGTCATTACATTGTTGAGGAGGTCTCCCCAAGCCCGGTGCCACTCGCCGCCGCTGATTATCGCCCAACCGGACAACGAATCGGCAACTAAGGTCTGGAGCGGTTCCGCCAAGGGTGTAAGGTCAAAGCGTCCATCGCCGGTTTCCGCGAAAATCCCTCTGCTCGACAAGGCACGGAGAACACGGTAAAGGTTTCGTGCGTTAGCCCCGGTAGAGTCTGCCAATTCATCGATGAGTTTCGGCCCATCCTTGAGCAGATCGGCAATGCCCAGTTTGGCGGCCACGTATATCAGTTGGGTCAGGCGGTAACCACCAATCAGTTCGCGGAGTTGGGCTACCTGCGACGAGAGGTCAGCAGCCTGGGCTTCATCCTCGCTGACATTGTGATTCCTCTCTCCTGGAATGTGATGGACTCTACGAAACGACCGAACTTGGAGTAACCCGCGCCGACGGTCAGCCCCGCCGCATCAAGTTCATTGACCCGGCGGGAGAGCAGAAATAGTCCCACTTGGGGCGGAGGTCATCCGGCATCTCGGACTCAGGGAGCAGACTAAACTCGAAGCGGCGGAAAAATTCAACCACATCGTCGTCGCAAATCAGATATATAGTCCCCTCGTACGTCTTCAGGAGACGCTCTACAATCGCACGTCCTATCCCTGTCGCACGAACATCGCCGACAACGGCCATGCTGGCAATCTCACAAAAATCAGGATAGGGGCGGAGGCGGCCACAGCCAAGAATCCAGGCATCTTCGCTCTTGGCGACTACGAACTGGTCGGTGGCCAGATCAACCCGATCGCCACCAACGGTGGCAATCAAATCCTCAATCTCGGGCATATCTGCGGCTTTGGCCGCCTCTATCTCCCACACGAAAGTCGGGAGCCTCTACTGGGATTGAGCCTGGTTCTGGGTGCGAACCGGGAGCCCGTAGATGGAGATGAACCCCTCAGCCGCAGCTTGGTCGTAGGCGTCTCCGGGGTCGTAGGTGGCCAGGTTGTACTGGTAGAGGCTGTGGGGGGAACTACGTCCTACCACCGTGCAACTGCCTTTGTGCAACCTCAAGCGCACATCGCCGGTTACGAAACGCTGGGTGCTTCGAACGTAAGCGTCCAGGTCCTGGCGGTGGTGGGTGAACCACAAGCCGTTGTAGACCACGTCGGCGTACTCCTGAGCGATACGGACCTTGGCGCGAGCCTGATCCTTGCTCAGGGTAAGACCCTCCAGAGACTTATGGGCTGCGTGCAATGCTACTGCGGCAGGAGCCTCGTAAATCTCCCGGGATTTGATACCCACCAAGCGGTTTTCCACATGGTCTAGCCTGCCGATGCCGTGGGCGCCCAGAATCGAGTTGAGGTGGGGTATCAGGTCCACACCGGACATGTCTTCACCGTCGATGGCGGTGGGGATGCCCTGTTCGAAATGGACTTCCAGAAATGCTGGCTCATTCGGCGTTTCCGACATGGCCTTGGTCCAAGCGTAGGCGTCCTCGGGCGGCGCCAACCAGGGATCTTCGAGTTCACCAGCCTCGACGCTGCGGCCCCAGATATTCTCGTCCACCGAGAACCGGCTGGCGCGGGCGTTGACGGGGATGCCTCTGGCCTCGGCGTATTCAATCTCTTCCGGCCGGCTCATTCCCCAATCCCGGATGGGCCCGATGACCTTCAACTCCGGGGCGAGGGCTGCCACGCCTAATTCCATGCGGACTTGGTCGTTGCCCTTGCCGGTGCAACCGTGGGCCACGGCAAACGCTCCCTCAGCTTTAGCGGCCTCGACCATGTACCGGGCGATCAGCGGGCGCCCAAGGGCGGTCGCCAGGGGATATTGTTCCTCGTAGATCGCCCCGGCTTGGAGCGCAGGATACAGAAACTCCTGAACCAACGGCTCCTTACCGTCCACGGTCAGGGCCTTGGATGCGCCGACTACCATCGCCCTCTCCTTGATGGACTCCAGGTCCACCATGCCCAGGTCGATGGTCAGCGTGATTATTTCCGCGTCGTACTTCTCTTTCAGCCAAGGGACCGCCACCGAGGTGTCCAGTCCGCCACTGAAGGCTAATATTATCTTGTTATCAGGCATTACTCGTTATCCAATATACGGTTCTACAGGCCCCCTGGCCATTCTGAGTCCCAATGTAAGTCTTACACTTAAGCCTATGTTCTGATTCTCATGCCACTGACAAAGGATGACCAATGGCCTTCCTTCTTAGAAGAGCGAGTAACATCCCTACGACGGCCTGGTTCCATTGATTCTTACAGTGCTTTCCGTTACCACGACAAAGTTGTCTGGGAGGTGGTCCGAATGTTGCTGAAAAAGGCGATTCAACACCTCTAGCTTGTTGGAGGATCGCTCATCAGCCAATCTCAGTAGAATTATACCCTTGTGAAGCCTTCTCTCCCGAAAAACCATTTCACCGAAATCTTTGTCGGCTGTGATTAATATTCGGTCATCCTCAACGGCTAAACTCAGCACGTCACTATCGTCCAGCCCTGGCGATCCCTGGTAGATAGAGCGCACATCGTGCGAATCCTAAACTAACCAATAAGCAACAGAAGGCCCGATACACTCATCGACAAGAAACCGGATTAGACGCCCTCGCTGCTCAACGGAGCAAAAGTCGTAGTTTCTAGAGACTCTTTGGCAAGCAGGATACTTGCCAAAACATCTTCACGGGTTAAGCCCGTATATTCCTGCAGTATTTCGTCGATAATCATACCGCTGGCCAGCAAGCCTAGTATGTGCTGCACCGTAAGACGGGTGCCGCGGATAACCGGCTTGCCAACCATCACCTTTGGGTTGATGGCAATCCGTTCTAGTAGCTTGCTATCATCCATATGCAGCCTTAAATCTTCGCCAACGCTTCACCCAAGCGAGTCGTGGCTTGATCGATCTCGTCAGCGGTGACGTTCAGGGGCGGCATGAACCGGATGGTATTGGGCTTGACTGCGTTCAGCAGCAATCCGCCAGCATTGGCGTGCGTGAGCAACTGACCTGCGATGTCACTTTCAAATTCCATGGCCACCAGGAGCCCTTTGCCGCGAACGTCGCTTATGAAGGAGAACCTGGATCTCAGTTCGTTCAACCGGCGCTGTAGATGGTCTCCCATCTCCCTGGCGTGACTCGGAAGATCGTTGTCGATCAGAAACTTGGTGCCGGCGTAAGCAGCGGCGGTGGTCAGTGCGTTGCCGCCGAAAGTTGACCCGTGGTCTCCGGGCACCAAGGCCATGCAATATTCTTTGGATAGGAAGGCGCCGATGGGCACGCCATAACCCAAACCCTTGGCCAGGGTCATAACGTCGGGCTCAACGCCGTATTCTTGGTATCCGAAGAGGCTGCCCAACCGGCCCATGCCGGTTTGAATCTCGTCCAGCATCAATAGAATGCCCTGCTTGTCGCACCACTCGCGCACCCGGCTCAAATAGTCGTCGGCGGGGATGTTGACTCCACCTTCTCCCTGTACCGGCTCCAAGAACACGGCGGCGGTCTTATCGGTGGTGGCATTCATGATTGCTTCTACGTCGTTAAAGTCCACGTGGACGAACCCCGGCAACAGGGGAGTGAACGACTCCTGGTAATGGGGCTGGCCGGTGGCGGCCACTGTCGCCATGGTGCGCCCGTGGAAGGAGTTGAAAGCGGTGATGACTTCGTATGCGCCGTCCCGGTTCAGCTTTCCATAACGCCGGGCCAGCTTCAGCGCACCCTCATTAGCCTCTGCGCCGCTGTTGCCGAAGAAGACTTGGTCCAGACAACTGTTTTCTATCAGCGTCTCAGCCAACTGCAGCTGAGGCACGGTATAGAACTGGTTGGAAGTCTGCAGCAACGTGCCCGCCTGCTCCGTGATGGCCTGGGTAATCACGGGATGACTGTGGCCCAGGTTGTTCACGGCCCAACCGGCGACGAAATCCAGATATTCCTTACCGTCGGCATCCCACACTCGAGTGCCTTCGCCTCGGACGATGACGACGGGTTGCCGCCGGACCGTCTGGGCGTAATATTTCTGCTCGACAGCTATCCAATCACTACTGCTAGGCATGGGCCGTTACCTCCCTGTGTTTCCTGAAGAAGCATCCTTCAAGTCTTTCAAAGCTTTCCGGAGACCATCAAGGGCATCTTCCAGCCCTGAAACCGCCTCCCGGATCTGTTCAAAATCGTTCTCGTCAAATTCACTACCTGAGCCCTGGGCACCGCTAGCCGCTCTAGGCACGGCGTTACCGTCCACCAGCATAATCAGGCCCTCCTCGATGGAATCGGCCATAACAACGTCGCTTCCATCGGCGAGGATAATCTTTTTCAGTTCCGGGAAGGCTAAAACTTCTGATTGCAAGTACATTGGCTCCACATAAAGAATGGTATCCGACATTGGTATTACCAGCAATTGACCCCGAATCACTCTAGACCCCGCGCCCTCCCAAAGGGTGAATTGCTGAGATATCTGTTGGTCGTTTTCTATCCGGGCCTCTACCTGACTGGGTCCGTCCACCTGCGGATCTCCCGGCACCTGGAAGGCAATAAGCCCACCATAATTGGGCCGGTCATTCCGGGCTATGATCCATCCCACCAGATTTTTCTTCTCACCCGCTGGCGTGAAGGGCAGCATCAACACGAACTCAACCCTTTCTTCTCCCGGAACCTGAATCATCAAGTAGGTGGGCCTGAGAAGAACGCCCCGCTTGCCGAACCGGCTCTCCAGAGGGACCGCCCACTGCTCCGCCTGGTTGAAGAAAACTTGCGGGTCGGTGACGTGATACCGCAGAAACATCTGAGTTTGGGCGGTAAATAGCCCAATGGGGTATCGTATGTGATCTTGCAGGTCTTGAGGCATCTGGTCAAAGTCTTTCAGCAATCCTGGGAATGCCTTCCGGTACATTTGCACCAGCGGGTCGCCGGGTTGAATAACGTAGAAATCAACTGACCCGTTATAGGCATCCACCACAACTTTGACGCTGTTGCGGATGTAGTTGAACCCTCCTAGGATCTCTTTATTTTCCGCCCTGGGTAGCGGGCGGGCTGTCGGCGACGCATACGGGATACGCTCCGTAGCCGTGTATGCGTCTTGAAGCCACCACAGTTTACCAGCTTGATCCAATACGGGGTAGGGGTCGAGATCCAGCTTGAGGAAGGGCGCCACCTCCTTAACTCTGGATCGAATCTCCCGCCGGTACTGGATCCGGCTCTCCGGAGTCAGCTGACTGCTTAGAAGGATGTTGATGTCGCCAAATTGGGAGGCGAAAGAAACACGGCGCAAGAGGGAGTTGAGAAAAACACCGCCGTTGCCACCGTAGTGCTCGGCCTGCCCAACTGGTCCAACCTCCGGCAAGGCGCTGTTGACGATGGCGAATCCGGTAGGCATTTCGCCGTAGTACAACTCGGGTCTGACCACCGGGAAATCCCCTTTTATCGGAATATCTTGCAGCAGGAATTCCGGGCGGCCTTCGCCTGGTGTAAATTCCGTGGCCGGACTCATAACCAGCCCGTAGCCATGGGTGTATTGCAGCCTCTGGTTCACCCAATTCTGGGCGTCGGGCGGCAAATTGTCTTGATTCAACTCCCGGGCTGCCACCAATACCTGCCGCATCTCGCCGTCCACGGGGTAACGGTCCCAATCGATATTGAGGAAATTATAGTAAAGCTCCATGAATTGGAGCTGGTTGTATGCGTCTTCCAGCGGCTGCAGGTCCCAGAGCCGTATATTCTCCAGAACGTCTCTGCTGTTGCGCATCGCTCCGGCGGTAAGTTTGGGATCGGCTTGGAAAGTCTGCTCCTCGATCTGGTCCAAGGCATATGCCCAGCGGGTAGCCTCTATATTGCGCTGGATATAGACCTGCTCCAATTCAAACTCGTTCGGTTCGACCTGGAATCTCTGAAAGGCCATCGGGTAAGCGAAGCCCGCCAGTAGCGCCGCGATAATCCAAAGACTGAACGCACCGGCCATGAGTCTGAGACCGGCGAAGAAGATGCTGACCAAGAAACCCAATGCCGCCAGCCCCGCGATGCCGGTCAACAGCCACAGAACCGGCATACGGGCATGAATATCGGTGTAGGTAGCGCCGAATACGACCCCTGAATCGGACAGCACCAACTCGTACACCTGAAGCGCGTGACCAGCCGCTACGACCAGCATCAGGAAAACGCCCAGCCCGGCTATATGCTTGACCATCCGTCCCGTCAAAGGGAATCCGATGCCACGCAATGAGTAAACAGCGGCGTACAACGACAACGCAGCTAGGATCGAGGCGACGGCTAGGACGAGGAACCAGCCTTGGACGAATTGCAGCAATCGCAGGGTCGCCACGTAGAAGCTAGCGTCTAGACCGAACTGGGGGTCGGTAACGCCGAAAGGAAGTTGGTTGAAGTAGAGCAGAACCGTTTCCCAGCGATCTTGGGCCACCGAGCCAAAGACGAGGCTGGCGATAACCACGGTCATGCCTGCGCTGGCCACCAACAATGCCCAGACCAAGCGATAGCTCTCAGCAGGCAGGGAAAGGGTCGACGGCCCCCTGGAATAACGGAACGCCAGAGAGATGTTGACCGACAAGGCTAGTCCGGAGATCAGGGCGCCAGCCAAGAAGAGCCAGACTTTCAGAATCAATATCTTGGTGAATACGCCCCGGTATCCCAGGTGGTCGAACCAGAGCAAGTCGGTGTATACGGCTCTCGCCCACCACAGAATGAGAAACACAAAGACGAGGACGGCCAGCACGGCCCCGGCCCGCTTGAACAGGCGCAGGTTGGATGCCGAGATGCCCGGAGGGTTCGGCGCGGGAGGTTGCTCAGCGTCGTTGGAAAGGTTGTAACTCATGGAGGTTACGCAGAGGCGCCGCCGCTATCCCGGCGGGCGCAGTTGATTGACTATGGTTGTGCCGGTAGACCGGCCGTTCAGGCAATCTATAAGGGCTTCCGGCCGTCGGCCGTCGATTATGTCCGCCACCGGGGACCGCTCCAGTGCCCTCAAGCAAGCCCCCAGCTTGGGAATCATCCCGCCCCGGACCACTCCCGATTGGAACAATAGATCAGCCCGGCGCTTGTCCAGACGGCGAATAACCCGGCCGGAGCCGTCCATGACGCCTTCCACGTCGGTCAAGAAGACCAACCGCTCGGCTCCCAAGGCGTGAGCCAATTCTCCCGCCACGGTGTCTCCGTTGATGTTGAGGGGGCCGCCTGAGTGGTCTGAATCGTCCTGGCACTGCCTGGCCAGTGGAGCAATCATCGGCATGTAGCCGCTGCTTAGAAGAGCAGTGATTGGCCCGCTGTTGACCGTGGCAATCTCACCCACGTAACCCAATTCCGGGTTAGCGACGCGGGCTTCCAGCATTCCCCCGTCTATACCGCTGATCCCGATGGCCCGTCCACCCAACTCGTGCATCTGTGCCACCAGTTCTTTGTTGACCAAGCCGGTGAGAACCGCGACGACTATCTCCAAGCTGGCTTCGTCGGTCACTCTAAGTCCATTTACGAACTGGGGCGGGATTCCTTGGCGCTGCATCCATTGGGAGATCACGTTGCCCCCACCGTGGACCACCACAACATCCACCCCTTGATTCTGTAGGGTCACCAAGTCTTTTAAGGTGGTGTCGTGACTTCCAAGGGTGCTGCCTCCGATTTTCACAACGATCGGTGGGGCAGCCACTCAGACCTCCAACTGCTGGGATAGCCGGGGTTGAAATAACCGGCAATGAGATTCAAAAGGAATCGTTTTATGCAAAATAATGAAACCGGAAAGAAGAGCGCAGCCGACGTTAGGAGCTATACGGGCAACGTCACGTGGTGTAAGCGCTGTTTATGATTACGTATTCTTCGGTTAGATCGCAGCCCCAAGCGATGGCATCGCCCTCGCCAAGGTTTAGTTGGAGCCGGAATGTTACTTCCGTGCCTCGCATCAAAGCCACCACCGCATCCCGATGGAAGGGAATGGGCAAGCCACTCTGCATTATGCAAACACCATTCACGAAAAGGTCTACCTTGCTCTCCACCGCTTGGGCTCCACTTCGTCCCAATGCCATGAGGACCCGGCCCCAGTTGGGATCAGCTCCGTAAACCGCCGACTTTACCAGGGCGGATGAGGCTACGGTGCGCGCAGCGATACGAGCGTCTTGGACCGATGCCGCGCCAGCCACTTCAACAATAATCAGGCGGGTAGCCCCTTCCCCGTCCCGGGCAATCTCCCTGGACAGGTGGACGCAAGCCTCCATCAAGGCCTCTTTGAAAATCTCCGCGCCTGGAGTACCCGCTTTAACCGGGTCGTTGCCCGCCAGGCCGTTGGCCAACACCACGACCGTGTCGTTGGTGCTGGAGTCCCCGTCTATCGTCAACATGTTGTAGGAGCAATCCGCGACTTCCTTCAATGTCTGCTGCAGGAACTCCTTCTCCACCGCGAGATCGGTTGTCACGAAGGACAGCATGGTTGCCATATTCGGGTGAATCATGCCGGAGCCTTTGGCGACGCCCCCGATGCTGGCCTGGTGGCCGTCCACCTCAAAGGTAACGGCAACCTCTTTGGGCCTCGTGTCGGTTGTCATCATTGCCCGGGCCACCGATGAACCGCCGTCGGGGACCAGCTCAATGACTTCGATCCCGGTCCGAATCAGTGACATGGGTAGTTCTACGCCTATCACCCCGGTGCTACAGACGACCATCTCGTCCGGTGGCACTCCCAGATGCGCGCCTGCCAAGACTGCCATCTCCTGGGCATCCTTGTATCCCTGGTCGCCCACGCAGGTGTTGGCGATACCGGCGTTCACCACCAGACCTCGTATCTGTCCCTGTCTAACGTGCTCCTGAGTAACAGTCACGCAGGCAGACCGGATGGCGTTTAAGGTAAAGACCCCGGCGGCAATACAAGGCGCTTCCGAAAGAATCAACCCCAAGTCCAGCTTATCTTCAGCGAAGGTTTTCAGGCCGGCGTAGGTCGCCCCGGCGCTAAAACCCCGGGGGGTTGTAACCGTGCCACCGTCTACGAATTCGATTGCACCAGGCATAAAATCAACGATCCTTGCATCTGGAAATAGGTTGGTATTAGGTGGCGAAGTATATCACACAGTCGTGGTAACCAGAAAGAAATTGGTATAGGGCCGGCCCTTTCAGATCGTCTTGACGGCATGAAGAACCCGTGCCTGAACACTGGATACCACAAGCCGCCGGAAATACGGAGCTTGGCCGGTTAATGATCCATATCACGGGCCGTGGACTCCGGCACGGCCACCGCCTATAATTCTCCTTTGGAGTACTGGAGTAGGTGGATTGATATGGTAGTTTTTCGCCCTTTCCGCGGTTGGAAATACAATCCCGACGTGGTCGGCGACCTGAACAAAGTTGTCTGCCCACCCTATGACCTAATCACCCCGGAGCTTCAAGAGTCGCTACTTAAACGCAGTCCCTACAACGTGGTCCATCTTGAAGCGGGCGAAAACCTAGACTGGAACGCACCGGGAGGGAACACCTACCGCAGCGCCACCGACCTATTTGAGGAGTGGCTACGGCGGGGAGTGTTACGCCGAGAGTTGGAGCCCTGTTACTACCTGACCCGGCACATATATCAATATCAGGGTCAAACCAAGAGCAGGATCGGCGTTACCGGATGTGTCCGCCTGGCCCAATATGACAGCCAAGAGGTTTTCCCCCACGAGTTCACGGAGGAGCCTGCGGTGATGGACCGGGTAGCCTTGATGGAGGCCTGCAACGCCAACTTCAGTCCGATAATGAGTCTGTACTGCGACCCATCCCAGTACCTCGCAGATACGTTTGAAAAAGTGATGTCCGACCCTCCTGCCATCCAGGTCCACCCCGACGAGAACCAGGAGATGTCTCTCTGGATAATCTCCGAGTCGGATCAGCAGATTCGGATACGCCATTTCTTCAACGATACTTCCGTTTTTCTGGCGGACGGGCACCATAGGTACGAGGCGGCGTTGCGCTTTCAAGCCAAGCGAGCCCGCGACGGTGGCTATCAGATCGCCTCCGCGGAAGATAATGACTCGGTGATGATGACCCTGATCGAATTCGATGATCCGGGGTTGCTGGTTCTGCCCTACCATAGAGTTGTCAGTGGTCTGACCGGCGAGATGCTGACTCGGTTGCAAGAACGGTTGCTGCAGCTATTCGAAGTGAATCCCAGCGGTCTCCCGTCGGCAGACACAGCGGACGGGCTATTGGAGCAGGTGGTTAGCCTGGGCGACGACGCCAAGGCGTTGGGTGTATTGGGACCCGCAGGAGAGAATCTCCGGTTGTTGTCTCTCAAGAAAGACGTTAACTGGCAGGAATGGGGTCCTCTAGCGGTCTCGGAAGCATGGATTTTGGAAGAGCAGGTCTTGAAGCCGGTTCTAGGAGATTTGTTAGCGGACCGGGTGACCTACATCCACGACCATGAACAAGCGATGGAACGGGTGAATTCAGGAGACTCCCAGATGGCGTTTCTGGTTAAACCCTTTCCAATGAACCAATTCTACGATGTGGTGAGTCAGGGCCAAAGACTGCCCCGCAAATCCACCTTTTTCTATCCCAAGCTGCCCACTGGACTGGTGATTAATCAGCTTGAAGGGGCTTTTTAGGCGATAAGGCCTCGCCGGTGGTAGCTACTTCAGTCCCTGCCGCTCTTGGTAGCTGTCGGTGATGGCCAATTCGGCCCTCTTGCTGTACTCGGCGATGAACTTTTCCAGGCGGAGAATCTCGGCGGCTGATTCCTCCGTCTCCCCGGACAATAGGTTTTGCTGTCTGAGAGAAGATAGAGATCGGCGAGCCTCGTCCACCTGTCCTACCAGTTGCAAAGCTTCCAGTTCGTAGATGGCTGTTTTCTTAAATTCCAGTAACCAGCGGTGAGTGGCAATGGCGTCGTTCAAACGCTCTTCTATCTCGCCCATGGCGGCCAGAGAAGCGTCCAATGAGATTGTTCCGTAGACGACCTGCCGAGGCAATCTGCGCAGCTGGGTCCGAAACTGGTTGATCAGCGTCTCTGCCTGATCTTCCCTGCTCTGTATCTCTGCCAGTCTGATACGCAGGCTGGACATGGCTATTTGCAACTGGGAAGTCGACAATGTCAGGTCCTTACTTCAGAGGCCCTTGGATAAATGGAACGCAAAGGCGGGTGGAGCGCCTAGCCCGCCCGGAAGCCGACCTTGGGAAGAACCGTCTTCAGCGTCTCCAGGACCTCTTCGATGTCCTCGCGAGTAACGTGACCCAGATGACCGATGCGGAAGATGCTTCCAGAGAGTTTCCCCTGGCCCCCGGCAAGAACCACGTTGTGTTCCTCACGAACCAGACTCCTTAACCTACCCCCGTCGACGCCCTCGGGAACTTTGATCGCAGTCACGGTGTTGGAAGCGTAAGCTTCGTCAGATACCAACAGATCCAGCCCCAGATCCTTGATGCCGTCCCGGGTTATCTGGCTGATGCGGGCATGCCGTTCGTAGACGTTCTCCATGCCTTCTTCAAGCAGCTTATCCAAAGCAGTGATCAAGCCGTACATCAAGGCAACGTTGGGAGTGAATGGAGTCTGCCCACGCTCAAGGTAACTTCTGGCAGCTTTCAGGTCGAAATAGAAGCTGGGCATAGTGGACGTCTCACAGGCTTCCCATGCGGTCTCGCTCATGGTGATGAAAGCCAGACCCGGCGGGATCATGAACCCTTTCTGAGATGCCGTACCCACCACATCGCAATTCCAACCATCGACCGGCAGGGGCACGCAGGCCAAGCTGCTCACTGCGTCTACCAACAGCAGTTTCTGGAACTCCCCCTTCACTACTTCCGATATCTGTTGAAGAGGATGGGTCACTCCGGTGGATGTCTCGTTGTGGGTCACCAGAACCGCTTTTATGCCGGGATCAGCGCGCAGGGCGCTACGGATCGCCTCAGGCTCTATCGGAGAACCCCACTCAAAATCCAACCGCTGAACATCGGCCCCAAACGTCTCCACCATCTCGGTAAACCGGTCGCCAAAGGACCCGGCGGAAGCCGAGAGCACTTTGTCTCCCGGAGACAGGGTGTTTACGATAGCCGCCTCCAGAGCACCGGTTCCCGAAGCAGTCAGTATCATCAGGTCGTTGGTAGTCATGAAGACCTGCTTCAACTGTTGGGTGGCAATCTCGATGATTTCGTGAAACTCTGGGCCACGATGGTCAATCATGGGATTGGACATCGCCTCGACGATATCCGACGGGACCGGCGTGGGTCCGGGAGTCCGTAGGTTTTGCTTGGGGATATTTACCATAATTTCTCCGCTGTTAGCGCATCGGCGATCCGGACGTTATCCTTCTCGACGCTGGAATCGTGCGGGCTACCAACATGAAAACGAGCCGGTCGAGTGGACCGGCCTCGTGATACCGTAAGCCCGCTTTTTAATTTTCCTCTCTGTCTAGGCAGAAAAAATTATAGCATGTACCGTTTCAGGCTGCCAAACTCGTCTCATGCCTCGTTCACTACGCCCGGTGATATAATGGCCGAAGCTGTCACAGTCACCGGGAGATAGCCATCATGGTCGACGTAGCTTTTCTCACCAGAGTGCGAATATTCGCCAATCTGAACGGAAAGCAACTCCAGTCTCTGCCCGATAAGTTGCAGCCCCGCCGGTACCAGCGCGGAGAGGTAATCTTCCACGAAGACGACCCTGCCGACCGGATGCACATCATCGTCGACGGCCGGGTCAAGATTTCCATAGCCTCGGAAGACGGACGGGAAAGGGACATCGCTCTCTTCCAATCCGGGGACTGCTTCGGTGAGATGGCTTTGTTGGACGGCTCCAACCGCTCGGCGACAGCAACAGCGGTGGACGCCACCGAGACTATGGTCCTCTTCCGCCAGGGCTTCCTCGATTTCCTTGGGGAGAACCCGGAACTGGCCGCAGACGTTAACACCATGCTGGTCCAGCGATTGCGCAACGTCAACCAGATGTTGGGAGACATGGTCTTTCTGGACGTGCCTACTCGCGTCGCCAAGCAACTGTTGGCCCTGGCCGAGACCTATGCAGAAGACGCCAAGCCTGGCGATCAGATCGTCGTTCCCTTGGGTCAGGACGAACTGGCCCGCTTGGTGGGCGCCAGCCGGGAAACGGTGAGCCGGGCTCTTAACAGCTACCGGCGCCTGGGAATGCTGGACACCTCCCACCGCCGCATCACCATAACCGATCTGGCCCGACTGGAGAGAATGGCCTCGTTCTGACCTTCCCCAGTCTCAACCCCATGCTATAATTTCGCCATGACGCTTACCTCGGATATTCTCGAAGGATTGAACCCAGAACAGAAAGAGGCCGTCGAAAGTATCGACGGCCCTTTGCTTATCATCGCCGGACCAGGCAGCGGCAAGACCAGGGTAATCACCCACCGTATCGCCCACCTGGTTCGGGATTACGGAGTTAGTCCATACCGTATCCTTTCGATGACCTTCACCAATAAGGCCGCCCGGGAGATGCGGGACCGATTGGAGCGTTTGGTTGGACCACGCTCCGAATCCTTGACCGTGGGTACATTTCACTCCTTCTGCGCTCGATTTTTGCGGAGGGAAGGCGAACCGGTCGGTCTTTCATCGTCATTCTCGATATACGACGCCGACGACCAGCTTTCGTTGATCAAGCAGTCGCTTCAACTGGCGGATCTGGACCCCAAGCAGAATCCTCCTCAAGCCATCCGCAGCGTTATCTCACGAGCCAAAAGCGTGATGATGGACTCGCGGGGGCTGTCCCAGCATGGCCAGAGCTACTTCGAAGAAGTATCGGCCCGGGTCTACCACCACTATGAAGAGTTGCTATCCCGCAACAACGCCGTAGACTTCGACGACTTGCTTATGAAGTCCGTCCAGCTTCTCCAAGAACAACCGGCGGTGCGGGAAAGATACCAGCAGCGTTACCAATACCTGATGGTGGACGAGTTCCAAGACACCAACGTCGCCCAATACCGGCTGGCTGGCTTGCTGACGGGCACCGAACAGAACATCTGCGTGGTCGGAGATCCCGACCAGTCCATCTACTCTTGGCGCAGCGCGGACATCCGCAACATCCTCAGCTTCCAGAGCGACTACCCTCAGGCCAAGACAATCAATCTGGAGCAGAACTACCGCTCCACCAGCAACATCCTGGAAGCCGCCCAGAAGCTTATCTCGGTTAATGGAATACGCCTGGAGAAAGGCTTATTCACCGAGAACGGCAAAGGCGAGCCGGTGGTGGTTCACGAAGCTTACGATGAACAGGAAGAAGCGGGCTTCACCATCGGCGAGATTGAGCGGCTCGTGCGCCAGGAAAGAATCAAACCCGGAGACTGCGCGGTCATGTACCGGGTCAACGCCCAGTCTCGAGCGTTGGAAGAGGCTTGTCTGCATCGGGGCATGAAGTACCGCTTGGTTGGCGGCGTCCGGTTCTACCAACGGCGGGAAGTCAAAGACCTGATGGCCTACCTCAATCTACTTCAAAACCCGCTGGATGAGGTCAATCTGACCCGGGTGATTGGCGTGCCGCCTCGAGGTATCGGGGCCAAATCCATGCAGGACCTGGCCGGATGGGCTAGGGAACAGAACGTTTCTCTCATCAGCGCCATGCAGCAGATCGCGGCAGCCCGGTCCCAAGGGCAGCCCAGTCCGGTTCCGTTGACCACACGGGCATCCAACGCCATCGGCGACTTCGCCGATATGGTCGAAGGACTGGTCCAAAGCGTCACTCAAGTACCCATAGTGGACCTGATAGACCAAGTGTTGGACGACACCGGTCTCCGTAGATTCATCCAGAACAGCGACGATCGTCCCGACGAACGCTGGGAGAATATCCTGGAATTTCGGGAGACCGCCCAGGAATTCAACGCCGAGGACCCCGGCGACGGTCTAGCCAGCTTGCTGGAGAAGGTCTCCCTGGTGGCCGACGTGGATAATTACGAAGACTCGGCAGAGTCGCTTACGTTAATCACCTTGCACCAAGCCAAGGGACTGGAATTTCCGGTGGTGTTCATCGTCGGTCTGGAGGAGGGTTTGCTCCCCCACAGCCGGTCGATGGATAGCGAGGAGCAATTGGAAGAAGAACGACGGTTGTGCTACGTGGGCATCACCCGTGCCCAGCGCCGGCTCTACTTGCTAAGGGCTTTCCGGCGGGGCTTCATGGGCAACAGCGGCCCCACTCTATCGTCCCGATTCCTACGGGAGATTCCAGCCGACCTGATAGCCCCCGCCAAACAAGATCAGACCAGGGCCAGAGGTTCCACGCCGCTTGCCCGTACGCCTCTAACCAACGCCCCCGCCGCCGCTCCTGTCCCGGTTCGGGAAGTCCCCAGCATCGGCGACTTGGTCCGGCACTCCACCTTCGGCGAAGGGGTCGTCATGGAATGTCTAGCCGCGTCGGGCGACCACGAAGTAACCGTCCACTTCAAAGGCGAAGTAGGCATAAAACGCCTCCTCCTAAGCTTCGCTCCACTGGAGAAGATCGACGGCTAGCGCGGTCAGCGAAGGATACGCAACCAAACTCTCCTCCCTTCGTAAAGGGGGACACAGGGGGATTTCCCCCGCACCCCAACCCCCACCACTCCCAACAACCCACCCACGCCCACAACCAACTAATAGCTGACGCCTGAAAGCTAACAGCCTCGTCCGCATTGACAGATGCCGCCACCAAAGCGATGATGATTCGGCATCTTCCATATCAGGAGGCACCATGGTCAAAGCCGCCGTTTTCTACGAAGTAAAGCAACCTCTGGTGATTGAGGAAGTCGAGTTGGACGACCCCAAAGCCGGAGAAGTCATGGTCAAGGTCGGGGCCGCTGGCATCTGCCGCTCGGACCGGCACTTCATGCATGGCGACGCAAACATCGCCCTACCCGCAGTTCTGGGCCACGAGGGCGCAGGCACCGTGGAGAAAGTGGGACCCGGCGTCACGTCGGTCCGCCCTGGTGACCAGGTCATTCTCTCCTTCGTACCCGCCTGCGGCCGTTGCAAGTCCTGCCTGGAAGGGCATGCCAACATCTGCGACAGCCACATGGCCACCGGGCCCTTCATGTACGACGGGACCACCCGGTTGCACAAGGGTGACCAGCGCATCCACCACATGGGCAAGGTTGCCTGCTTCGCCGAGTACGCAGTGGTTCCCGAATCCGGTTGCGTGCCGGTTAGGTCTCCTATTCCCATGGACAAAGCCGCAATGATTGGCTGTTGCGTACCCACCGGAGTGGGCGCCGTTCTGTTCAGCGCCAAGGTCACGCCGGGCAGCACTGTCGCAGTCATAGGCTGCGGCGGCGTGGGACTGAACGTCATCATGGGCGCCAAGCTGGTTAACGCCGCCAAGATTATCGCCGTGGACATCCGGGAGAGCCAGTTGGAGTTCGCGATGAAGTTCGGCGCGACTCATTCGGTCAACGCCTCGGACCGTGATCCGGTTGCTCAAGTGAAAGAACTGACCGACGGCAAGGGCGCCGATTTTACCTTCGAAGTATTTGGCTCGGCCGACACCACCAAAGCAGCTTACGAAATGGCGGGGAAAAGAGGCACGGTCACTGTGGTGGGCATCGCTCCCACGGGCGCCGAGGCAGGAATCAACGCCGTCGACCTGGTACGCAATGAGAAAACTCTGCGCGGGACCTACTACGGATCAGCACGCTCCCAAACCGACATGCCAACCATGGTGGACATGTACCAGTCGGGAAAGCTGAACCTGGACGACTTGGTGGTCCGCCACTACTCCTTGGACCAGATCAACGAAGCATACGGAGACATGGACAAGGGAGAAGTTGGCCGGGGCGCGATAGTCTTTTAGGGGCTGACAAGCTGAAAGCTGATGCCTGAAAGCTCAAGCGACATCATCGTTAAGCTGGTGGAAACCGAGACGGAGTTGGAAGCGGCCATCGATATCCGCTTCCGGGTGTTCGTTGCCGAGCAGCATGTGCCACCCGAAGAGGAGTTGGACGAAGAAGACGCCGGCGCCACCCACGTCATCGCGTTGCATCATGGCAGCACCGTCGGCACCGGTCGTCTTCTGGCTAGAGATCCAGCCATCGCCGTTATCGGGCGCATGGCGGTGGATCAGAGTTGGCGCAGACGAGGAGTCGGGGGCCTGATCCTAGATTTTCTGGAGGAAGAGGCCCGAGCCCAAGGCTTGCGCCGCAGCGTCCTTCACGCACAGGAATACGTCAAGAGCTTCTATGCGGCCCATGGCTATCTTGAACATGGGGAACCTTTCGACGAAGTGAACATTCCCCACATCGAGATGCGCAAGGAACTTTAGTCCGCCGTAACTGGAACTTCCTGCTCGGCGGGAGTATCGGCGGTAGCAGCCTTTTTGCGGCGTGCGGTGCCTGTTCCAGAGGTTTTTCTGGCCCGAGGGGTTTTTACCGGCGTGGCTTCAGCCCCGTCATCACTGGTCATTTCACTAGTAACTTCCTCAGCAACCGCCACCGGTTCTTCGGTTTCATCAGTGGCTTGCGGCGCAACCGCTTCCTCCGGCTTATTGAGCACTTCATCGCGCAGGCTTCCCGCAGCGCCCATCACCTGATCCACCAACTCAGCCGGTACATTGAGGTCTTCCAGCGTGGATTTGATGTGCCCGGCCACTGCGTCGAAATGTTCGTCGTTCAGACCCTGATTCACCAGATGCTTATGCCCCTGCCGCAGGGATTTTCCAGCATAATCATCGGGTCCGCCAAAGCCCATGGTCAGAAAGGCCTTCAGCATCCGTCCTTGCCGTTCCATGCCAACGCCTCTGAAAATGCTGCTTACCCTATCGTCGGTCAGCACCTTATCGTATAACGCCGGGACGAAGGCATCCAAAGCCGCTTGCCCACCAAGATTCTCGTATAGAGTCGCCATGTAACTCTCTCCTCCTTAGGTTCTCCTATCCTGTTCTAAGCCGGGTTCGTCGTAAAGGACTACCTAAGGGTAAGGCAACAAAAATGGGCGGCGGAAGGGTGCCGGCACCAAGGAGGTAAGGATTTGTTCCTAGATTTCGACCGTTAGGCTGCGGCCGGAACCTTTTCTATAACCCTGACTTCCATCTTGGCGATGTGGCTGGTAGGCAGGTCTCCCAGGGCCGAGCGGCCCGGTGAGGCGAAGTAGGCGGCTTCCTTCTCCGGAATCTCTTCAACGGTGTTGAAGCTTCGGACCCAGAGAAACTCAGTTCGGTCGGCGTTGACCCAAGTGGCCTCTATCGGAATGCCCAAACCTTGATGGATGGGCCGGATATGCTCGTCGAACAACTTGAGCCACGAGTCCATCATGCCCCGATTGATTGTGTAGATGCGCAGTTGTGAAACCATTTGCAGCCTCCTTGATGTAGCGGTGGGCTATTAGCTTTCAGCAATCAGCCGATTGAGCCGATACCCTCTGCTCCCGTCTAGCTATAATCTTATACAACTGTTTGGTAGCCCTCTGAGTGAATAAGCGTTCTAGAGGACCACTCTTGCCCCTGATAGCTGACTGCTGACCTCTCCCAGCTATGCAACCTGATATTGCTTTATGGCGTCCTGACTGAACTCTAGCCCCAATCCCGGCTTATCCGGCACTACCAGATTCCCGTCTTCCATTTTGGGCATCTCTTCCCACAGGCGCTGGGTCCAAGGCATGTACTCGATCGTCAGCCCGTTGGGTATGGCCGAGATCAAGTGCACGTGAATCTCAGGCACTAGGTGGCTGACTACCGGGATGTTAAAGGCTTCGGCCATGCCGGCCACTTTTTTCCACTGGGTGATTCCCCCCACTCTGAGAAGGTCAATCATGACGATGTCGATGGACCGGTTCTCCAGCATCTGACGGAAGGGCTGGATCCCATAGACGTACTCACCGGCAGCGATGGGAGTGGTTAGGGAATCGGCAACACGGGCTAGGCCCTGATAGTCGTCCGAGGCCACCACGTCTTCTAGCCAGAAGAGATTGTATTCCTCCACTCGCTTGCCGATCTGTATGGCCTGGTTGACGTTCCAAAGCTGGTTGATGTCGCACATCAGGTCGATGTCCGGGCCGACAGCTTCACGCATCACCCGCATCCGGTCCACTTCCTTGGCGGCCGTGGGTTCGGCGCCCATCTGGGTCTTCATCTGTTTGAATCCCATATCTACCAAGCGGGGGCCTGCCTCGGCCAGGTACTCCAGGTTCATGGGACGCATCAGCGCGCCGCTGGCATAGGTGGGTGCCCGGTCCCGGTAACCACCCAGCAGAGAACTGACGGTTACGTTAAGCGCCTTGCCCTTGATGTCCCACAGGGCCATGTCCACCGCCGAAAGGGCCAACGAGAAGATTCCACCAGGCCCGGAACCGCTGGCGGCGGCACGCAGGTCACCGACGATAGCTTCTACCGGCATGGGATCTCGTCCGATGACCAATCCGGCCAGCGTATCCACCGCCGATCTAAGGGCGTTGGTTAACGCAGCCCCGAAAAAGGTAACGCCCACACCCTGGATGCCATCGTCTGTATCTAGTTCCAGTGTTACGAATTCCCTGGTGGCGTCCCCCACAGGAACTCCCACCACCCAAGGGTGGTCCGCCGGGGTTTGGATGATTCGAGTTGTCGCGCGTGTAACTTTCATGTCTCTTCTTCTCTAAGGATAGATACTTGGGGATTCAACTCGAACGCAAGGTTGGCAAGGTTCGAAATTGGAGCCTCATTCTACCACAGGGTTTAGGCCAGGCTTCCCGCCTATGCTACCGTCATTCCGGCGAAGGCCGGAATCCAAAGATGTCCCAGGTTTATGACAATTGCCGGTTCCAGCCAAGCCACTATCTTCCCGCATGCGCGGGAATGACGATGGAGGTGTTGTACGTGCAGCGCCATTATTCCGGCGAAGGCCGGGATTCATCTAAGCATCATTTCCGAACCGCAAGTTCCTTCTGTCCGACCCTCTCGTCATTCCCGTGCATACGTGAGTCCATGCCCGTGAGCGAAAAACCCCGGCCCTACC
>CAXEOX010000037.1:0-26435 GCA_963997925.1 uncultured bacterium | reverse complement strand
CTTGGAAGTAAATGTTACCCTCGGTGGGCTCTTCCAACATCAGAACCATCTTGGCCGTGGTGGTCTTGCCACAACCCGACTCTCCGACAATACCAAGGGTTTCGCCAGCCCGGATCTGGAAAGAAACCCCGTCAACGGCTTTGACATGGCCGGTAACCCGGGACAATACGATACCTCTAGTTACCGGGAAGTACTTTTTCAGATCTCGTGCTTCAAGGATAACCTCTCCCGCCTGGGAGTTATCCGATGTCGTAGCAGGAGTGGTCATGCAAGTCTCCAACACGCGGAGTAATGGCCTTCAGCCACTGGGAACTCCGGAGGATATTCTTCGCGGCACCGGTCCATAACGTACGGGCACCTGTCGGCGAAGGCGCAGCCTACCGGCAGGTCATGTAACAAGGGTGGCTGGCCTTCAATAGCGTATAGCCGTTCCACATCTTCTTCCATCTTTGGCACAGAAGCGAGTAGAGCTTCAGTGTATGGGTGGGAGGGCGCGTTAAATATGTCCCGAACGGCGCCCTCCTCAACTATACGGCCAGCGTACATCACCGCCACCCGGTCGCACATCTTGGCGACGATGCCAAAGTCATGGGTGATGAAAATCAACGACAGGCCCGATTCCTGCTGTAGGTCCCGCAGTAGTTTCAGATACTGGGCCTGAATGGTTACGTCCAATGAAGTTGTTGGCTCGTCGGCGATCAATACCAAGGGTTGGCACGATATCCCGATGGCTCCTACAACTCTCTGGCGCATCCCGCCGCTCATCTGATGAGGATAATCTCGCACCCTGGATTCGGCCGCGGGTATGTTTACCTTTCGCAGCACCTCCAGAGCCTTTTCCATCACGCTTCGCTTGGGGATATCCTGATGAATCCTTATTGCCTCGGTTACCTGGTTACCGATGGAAAGCACCGGGTTCAGAGAGGTCATTGGGTCTTGAATAATCAGGGCAATCTTGCTGCCTCTGACCTTACTCATCTCGGATTCAGACAGTTGCAGCAAGTCCTCTCCATCCAGGGTGATACTGCCTTCCACTATCCGGCCCGGCGGCATGGGAATGAGTCTCATCATGGACAGCATGGTCACGGACTTGCCGCTACCAGACTCGCCGACTATCCCCAGCGTTTCGCCCTTACGAAGTTCGAAGCTTACTCCGTCGACCGCTTTGACCTCACCCCAGCGGGTTCGGAAGTAAGTGCGCAGGTTTTCAACTTTTAATACAGGGGCTTCCGATGTATCAGCAGATGCCACGATTCTCCATCCCTATATAAAATTTCCGTTCAAGCCGGTAACCCGGCAGTAATTCCCGGTTAGTCCAATTGCCGAAGCCTGGGGTCGAATCGGTCCCTCATCCAGTCACCCAGGAAGTTAAGGGAAACGACGACCAGGAATATGCCCATCCCTGGGAAGAAGGCGATCCACCAAGCATCACCCAAGTACTCTCGTCCGTCGGCAACCATGGCGCCCCAAGCTGGCTTGGGCGGTTGAACGCCGGCTCCCAAGAAGCTCAAGATGGCCTCGATCAATATCAACTGTCCTACCCGCAAGGTGGCGATAACTAGGACGGTATTGATTACTCCCGGGAAGATGTGTACGAACAGGATACGGAATGAACTCGCGCCGGAAATCTTGGCCAAGGCCACATAGTCGGAGGTCTTCAGTGATAGGACCTCGGCTCGCACGTTACGTGGGAAGGCGTTCCAGGCCACAAAGGCCAGCAGACCTAACAAAACGATGAAACTCTTGCCGAACACGATAACAATGACTAAGGCTACCAGGATGGTGGGCACCGCAAAGGTTATCTCCACGATCCGCATGATGGCTTCGTCAAGATGTCTGCCCCATCTGGGAAATATCTGGTCGGCGTACCCAGCGATGAGGCCCATGGCGACACCGATGACCAAACCGCTGGTGAGGGAAACTGCGGTTACCTGCAGCGACACCCTAGCCCCAAAAATCCATCGGCTCAGAATGTCCCGGCCCGTTTGGTCGGTCCCAAACACATGCGCAAAGCTACCTGGTGGCTGGGAAATGATTACGATGGTTTGACCTACTTCGGCGTCTGGAAATCCCTTCTTGCGGGCGTCTCTTAGGGAAATCTTGTGCCTATCTTCAGCAGCCAGTTTGTCCACGCGCTGAGACACGAGTCTTGATTCAGTTTCCGCTTCAACCCAGAAGGGCGGAGTATTCCGTGCCTCCAACTCAATCAATAGTGGATCATAGGGAGCGAAGAGCGGCGCGAACGCGCCCAAAATGATCAGAACCGCGAGTATAGCGATGGGTCCGACAGGCCAGCGGCGAATCACATAGCCGATTTGTCCCCACGATGGGACTGCAAAACGGGAGCGCCGTAGATTTGTAGTTACTTCAGCCATAATATCCTAGCCGTATCGAATCCGGGGATCGACATATGCGTAGAGAATGTCGGTTAACAGGTTAACCACTAAGAACATGAAGGTGAATAGCAGCATCAGGCCAACCATCACGGGGAAGTCATTGTCGTCCACCGAGGCAAACGCGAGCCTGCCTAGCCCCGGCCAGGAGAACACCGTTTCCGTTACGATGGCGCCGGTGATAAAACCCGCCAGGACCAGCGAGGAAAAGGTGAGGGGTGCGATAATCGCGTTCCGGAATGCGTGCTTCCAGAGCACTGCCGTCGAGTTGACGCCTTTGGCCCGGGCCAACTTGACGTACTCTGAGTCCATCACGTCCAGCATGGCCGACCGGGTAAGTCGCAGGTAACCAGCAGCGGAGAACCATCCCAGGGTGATGGCTGGCATTATGAAGTGTTTCGGGCTAAATTCCTCTGGCCTTGTTCCCACGGGCAACCATTCCAATTTCACCGCGAAAATCAGTATCCCCATGATACCAACCCAGAACACCGGAAGTGTTTGGCCCGCAAGAGCAACGCTTCGTCCCAGATAATCCCATACGCTGCCTCGTTTGACCGCCGAGAGGACTCCCAGTGGCACCCCGACTAACGTTGCGAACATCCAGCCGAAGAAGGCCAACTGCAACGTGGCCCCCAAGGCGTCCCACATGATTTCAGCCACGGGTTTCCGGTCCAGCATGGACTCACCAAGATCGCCGGTGACCGCATCCCCTAACCAGTACAGGTACTGCACCGCCACTGGTTTATCTAGGTGTAGCTTTACCCCGAGAGCATCCCAGGCTTCTGGGCTCAGTCCATAACCGCCTTCCTGAACGTAGAGCAGACGCGGGTCTCCAACTATCCTGGAGAGCGAAAACACCAACAGTGTGGCGATCATCATCGTCACAAACATGTAGAAGATTCGGCGAACGATAAAACGGGACATTAGAAGCTACTCCACATAAAACACCATCGAAAGCGGTCTGGCGAATGCCCACCGGCCCCGCACATTCCATTCTGGCGAACTCTATAAAGCGGGGAGACCGTTGAGCCCCCACCTGGGCCAGAGCTTAATGCGTCAAGAGTTTATAACATTGGCACCGCTGCCCGCAACCCAGCGGTCAGGCCTACAATGCCGTAACGACAAGGCGGCCTGCACCGCGACTGCGGTGCAGGCCACCCTAAATACCTAAAGTTATCTTTTTACTTAAGAACTACGGTTTCGAAGCTGTTAGCCCCGCTCAGGTTGCCGTTCATGCTCGGGTGCATGTTCCATTCAGCAATCAACTTGGGGTTGTACATGGGGTGGTAAGGAGCTTCGACGATGCAAGGCTGCAGCATCACGTGGTGTACGTGGTCGAAGTATTCCTCAGTCATGGCCATACGCTTGTCAGCGTCTGGCTCCTTGTTCATCTTGAAGAAGTGCTGGGAGTAGAAGGGATCTTCAAATCCGGGACCCCAGCCACCGTCAGTGATGGCGCTGCCCTGCATACCCTTGGGCCAATGCACCGGGAATCCGGTTTTGCCTTCGTCGCCAGCGGACATGAAGTAGGTGCTGGTTGTGCGCTGTACTAGACCTGGGCGGTACTTGGTATAAGTGATCCGGTCCAGGTTAGTGTTAACACCCAGTTCCTTGAGCCAATTTCCTGCGATGGCTTCTCCTAGCTCCACGCGGATGCCACCAGGTCCGATCCACATGTCTATGTCAAACCCGCCGCCTTCATAGCCGGCTTTTTTGAGGAGAGCCCTGGCTGCTTCGGGATCATAGGGAGTCGCCCATTTTTCCTTCCATCCGTCCTGGTTGATGGAGATCTGGTTGAAGTAGCAGGTCTCGCCCAGACCCTCCAGGATCTGTTCGTTTATGGCTTCGCGATCGATGGTCATCGACAGGGCATGACGGACATTCTTGGCACGTTCCATGGAATCAGCATCAGCGAAGTCGCCGACCCAAGGCAGGTCTGGGAACTTCGGGCGTTCCAACTTGGTACCTTTCTGCGGGTGTTCAGTCGACCAATAGTTACCCGCCATGAATATGGAAATCTCTTGACCATATCCGTTGTCTCGGTTAAGCGTGAAGCCGTCCTTCTGCAGACGTACTACGTCTTTAAAGGCCAACTCGCCAGCTATCTGCGCCTCACCGGTCTCCAGCATGGCCGTTCGGGCAGATGTCTCCGGGATGTCAAGGATCCTTAGTTCTTTGACGGACGGCACCTGACGCCAGTGCTTGTCCACCGCGTGCCCTATGACGCTCTCACTTTTCTTGTAACCATCCATGATGAAGGGCCCGGTTCCGATGTATGACGTCCGCATCCCTTCTTCGCCTAGTTTGTCGTACACCTTCTTAGAAACGATAGCCGCGCTCTGGTAGAAGGGGCTGATGTATCGGAGCGGCATGGCCGAATACATCACGGTGAAGTTCATCCGGACCGTCAGCGGGTCCAGAGCTTCGACCTCAGCGATGAAGGGCGCGAAGTCCCCGGCCTGGCCGTGGATGCTGTCCACGTTCTGAGCAGCGTTGGCGTTGTTATAACTGAACGCCACGTCATCGGCTGTCAGATCGCTTCCGTCATGGAATTTGACGTCGTTTCTGAGTTTGAAATCCATGTATGAAAGGTCGTCCGCGATCGTCCATGACTCTGCCAAGTTCGGGGTGTTCTGCGGGTCGAGAGGTCCACCGGGGCCAGCTTTAACCCCTGTAAGGGTGTCATAGACGCCAGCGAGATAGACGGTCTCTGCGCAGCCAGCTGTGCAGAACTTGGGGAGGCCAGCACCGCTGCGTAGGGCTCGAGTAGCTACAGTAAGGGTTCCAGCAGACTTGGCTGCGGCTGCAGGAGCCTTAGTAGCCGCAGGCTTTGCCACGACTGCTTTGGTCGCTGGTGCCGCTGCAGGAGTGCTCACCACTCCGGAGTTTCCTTTGAATTCAGCTTCTGGCGCAGCAGAGCCGCCACAAGCCACGATCGCCCCCAGGGCGAAGAATAAGCCGGTTAGGAAAAGTAATCCGACCCGGTTTCGTACCATCTCCGTTCCTCCTAGTTCAATGTATCCCGATTTATTACGATTGACGGAACACTAGATACTCGGCTAGGCCCTAGCTGAGCTAGCCACCATTTAATATTGCTGGAACAAATTTGTCAATGGCGGCCCTTGGGTTCTTAGTACCGTCTTGATGGTGAACCGTTCCTCGATTTCGAGGCCTGGTGGCTATACGTTCGATATTTCGGATTGGATGTCTTGTTATCCCAATCCGGCTGTGTTACAAGTGAACATATGTTAGACAACGATATTCGTAACATATGGTCAAGCCACAGCCAAAATCACCGCGCAGATGGCTCCTTGGCCGACATGCTAATCTCTGGTGTTCCTTGGAATATGTTCCAATTGCCGGGCAACAGTCACCGGCTAGGCACGGGGGGGCGTTAAGACATGGGATTGTTTCTCCCCGGACCGGTGGTCACCGTCATTCTCAGGAGTTCCTTCGGTCTGATGGTGGCGACAGGGCTGGCGTTCGTCGGGTTTTTCGCTGGCTGGTTCTCTGCTCCTCCCGGCCCAACCCTGCCTGCGTCCATCCTGATGACGGGAGCGGGACTGGGAGCCGCCGCCGGGGGGCTTATGGGGTGGTTCAAGCCCGAGTCACCAGGATCAGTCAAATGGATTACCGTTGGGTTGGTTTTAACCGGTGGTCTCTGTGGGGCTTGGGTGGGCTGGGAGTTGGGTCCGGTGTTTTATCCGGAAGGAGTGGATCGGCCCGGCGGAACCATATACAACGCACCTCCTTTTTTCGTAGCGTTAATAAGCGCCGGCGTTGGGGCCAACGTCTTCGCAATGATGTTTTACTCTTTCAGGTTGTGGCGATACCGGGAAGTCTAGCCGGACGTTCCCCATAACCTCTCTTTCCGCATCTTGCTTATCTCCCCGAACTTGGACATCCCACGGGATGGACATTCACCCCCGATTTCTTTCGCACATACTCACCCTAACTAAATAGTTAGACCCTTCTTCATTTTGACAGTCGGAGCACCGGCATTTTATGTCTCCCCAGTGGTATAATCTGCGTGTCAATCCAGACCCGTATTCCGAGCGTTTCCCAGTGCATATGGGTATGTCCGCAGACACCGGAGCAAAGGACTTTACCCGCGCTCTGAGGTTTCCGCCTTCGAAGCCCGATGTTCATAGATACTACCTACTTAGACAAAAAAATAACCGGGGAGGAAAACAGTGCGAACCATAGATGCGATTGTCGAGATTCTTAAGCGGGAGGGGGTTGAGTATCTGAGTTGTTTCCCCACTACCCCGGTCATCGAAGCCGCAGCAGCGGCGGGCATCCGGCCCATAATATGCCGCCAGGAAAGGGTGGGAGTCGGTATCGCCGACGGGTTTAGCCGAGTGACCAATGGTGAGCGCATGGGCGTTTTCGCCATGCAATACGGTCCGGGCGCCGAAAACGCTTACTCAGGTGTCGCGACTTCGTATTCCGACTCGGTCCCCATCTTGTTTCTGCCCCTGGGACACCCCACGGACAAACAAGGAATCCTTCCCCATTTCGATTCCATGCGTAACTACCAAGGCGTCAACAAGTACATCGAACAACTGAATCTGCCCAACCGTACCTCCCAGGTGATGCGCCGCGCCTTTGCCGCCCTGCGCCAGGGCAGGCCGGGACCGGTGATGGTAGAGATTCCCGCCGACATCGCGCTACAAGACGTTGCTGAGGAAGATTTCTTCTACCAGCCCAGCAAGCCGATCCTCACTCAGGGCAATCCCTCCGACGTGGAAGCGGCGGCCCAAGCCCTGTGCCAGGCCAGGTACCCGGTTATTCACGCAGGACAAGGAGTGCTGTACGCCGGCGCGACGGACCAACTGGTAGAACTGGCGGAGTTGCTCCAAGCTCCGGTGATGACCACCTTGCTAGGCAAGAGCGGTTTTCCTGAGGTTCATCCTTTGGCGTTGGGTAGCGGCTCCGGGGTGATGTCCGGTCCGTTGTTCCATTTCATGGGACGGGCGGACTTGGTCTTCGGCATCGGTTGCAGTTTCACCAAGCACGGCATGTCGATGAACATCCCGCCGGGCAAGAAGATGATTCAAGCCACCAACGATGCCCGGGACATCAACAAGGACTACAACATCGACTTCCCCATCGTTGGAGACGCCAAGTTGGTCTTGGGTCAGATGATTGAAGCTTGCCGTGAAATCGTAGGCCGCAGCCGCGAGACCGACGACGCAGTAGCCAAGGAAATCAAGTCGGAGCGGGACGCTTGGCTGAACGAATGGCGGCCCAAGTTGTCCAACTCTCAGACGCCCATAAATCCCTACAGAATCATCTGGGACTTCATGCAAACCATCCCGCCGGAAGAGGCCATCGTCACCCACGATTCCGGTAGCCCCCGGGATCAGATCACGCCGTTCTACCGGTCCAATGGACCCCGGACTTATCTAGGATGGGGGAAATCCCACGGCTTGGGCACCGGCCTGGGGCTGACCATCGGCGCCAAGCTGGCCATGCCAGATAAGGTATGCGTGAACTTCATGGGAGACGCCGCCTTCGGCATGGTCGGTCTCGACTTCGAGACGGCGGTCCGGTCCAATATACCCATCATCACGGTAGTGCTGAACAATTCAACCATGGCTGTCGAAACCACGGCGATGGCCGACTCCCACCGGCTCTACAACACCCGGGACCTGGGCGGAGACTACGCCGACATGGGAAGGGCCATGGGCGGATATGCCGAGCGGATAGAAGACCCCGCCCACATTGTCCAGGCCTTCCAACGCGCCCGCCGGGTGACGGAAGACGAGGGCAAGGCAGTGCTATTGGAGTTCATCACCAGCGCCGAGACCGAGAAGTCTCACGGAAGGGCCTTCTAGCGCTGTCAGCGTTCAGCCATCAGCCGTCAGCTAAATAACGAGGAGCGAAAACATGGCTCAAACGTCTAAGTATCTTTTCATAGCCAGCATGGATGTCGAGGCTGCACAAGAGTCCTTGTTCCATGACGTCTACAACACCGAACATTGCCCGATGCTGTCTCAGGTCCCAGGGGTCGTATCGATCACCCGGTTTGAGACCCAACCTCTAACCATGGCCATGGGCGGGGAAACCCGGACCATCGTGGCGGAGGGTGAACCCAAATTCCAGGCCATGTACGAACTGGAAAGCCCTGAAGTGCTCACCAGCGAGGCTTGGGCAGACGCCGTGGACCGAGGCCGGTGGCCGGAGCACGTTCGCCCCTATACCAAGAACCGCCGCCACGTTCTTCTCAAGTTGACCTTTCCCGAGTCTTAACGCCAGATCCAGAACACAGGCCGGTTTGAGAGAATCGCCGGGATTTTCCCATGTGTAGGGGCACGGCTAGCCGTGCCCCTTACCGTTCGCCAGAACCAAACCACAAAGGGGTACAAACAGGCATGCCCGACAGAGCCTTGGAAGGGGTGAAGGTCCTAGACCTTACCCATCATATCGCCGGACCTTGGTGCACAAAGCTGCTGGCCGATTACGGAGCCGACGTTCTTAAAGTGGAGCGGCCCGAGGGCGACCCAGCCCGGTCCATGCCACCCTTCTATCACGATGAGGTAAATCAGGAAAAGAGCTTGCTCTTCCTTTACCTGAACACCTGCAAGCGCGGCATAACATTAAATCTGAAGACCCTCCAGGGACGCAGGATGCTCCGGGAGTTGGTCAAAGACGCCGACGTGCTGGTGGAAAACTTTTCGCCGCGGGTTATGTCGTCCCTGGACCTGGATTTCGACTCTCTGCATGAGATAAACCCCAGCCTAGTCATGGTGTCGATCTCCAATTTCGGTCAGACCGGACCCTACCGGGACTACAAAGCCGCCGATATCGTGGAATACGCCATGGGCGGTCTGATGTATATCTTCGGCGCGTATGACCGGGAACCCCTGAAGCACGCATTGCACCAAGCCCAGTTCAAGGGAGGCACCGACGCTGCCTCCGCCGCCTTGATGGCCCTCTATCACCAGCGTCTCACCGGTCAAGGCCAGCATGTCGACGTCTCCATCCAAGAAGCCGTCGCATCGGGACTTCGCGACGTGGTGAACAACTTCACCTACACCGGAGCGGTCCGGCGCCGCCAACCAAACCACAGCGGAGACCTCACCCGGTTGCGTGCCACCTCAGACGGCTACGTATTGCCGAATCCGGGCATCGGCGCCAGGGACAACTGGCAAGCCGTCGTCGAGTTCCTGGGCGTTCCGGAGTTGGACAACGAAAAGTTCAGCAACGCTTCGGCCCGGTTGGTAAACGCCGAGGAGTTGGGCCGGATCCTTGATGAGACCTTCTTAACCAAGAACAAGTCCGAAATGTTCTTCTCCGCCCACGAAAAACGATTCATCTACGGTTTAGTCCAGTCGCCGGAAGAGGTACTGGCCGACCCACAATTCCAAGCCCGTGGGTATTTCGTGAACGTAGAACATCCGTCTACCGGGCCATTAAAATATCCCGGCCCGCCCTTCCTCCTGTCCGGCACGCCATGGGGGCCGGCATCCCCAGCCCCATTATTAGGCCAGGACAACCAGCAGGTTTTCGGGGAGCGCTTAGGCTATACCAATGATGAATTGTCCCGCCTGCGGGCTATCGGAGTTTTATGATGCCGGAATCATCCGCTGACAGGAGTGTGAATCTGCTGGGACCGTTGGCCGGGGTTCGCATCATCGAGATGGGCCAGCTCATCGCCATTCCCTGGGCCATGAAGATGCTGGCCGACATGGGAGCCCAGGTCATCCGCCTGGAATCTTGCCAGAGATTGGAGAGTTACCGCAGCGACTCTTTCTATGGTAACGATACCGAAGGGGAGTTTTGGAACCGCGGAGCCAACTTTTACGAGCACAACCGCAACAAGTTGGGGATCACATTGGACCTGACAAATCCGGCGGGCATGCAAATCTTGAAGGAGTTGATTTCGATCAGCGATGTTTTCGCTGAGAACTTCACACCCCGAGCCATCAAGAACTTCCATTTGGAGTACGAGGACGTTCGGAGCTTAAATCCCGGCATCGTGATGGTGTCTTCCACCGGTTACGGATTCACCGGTCCTTGGGCCAACTTCGGGGCAACCGGCCCGGCAACCGAGGGGGCGTCGGGACTGTCTTACATGACCGGCTACGCCGACGGACCTCCGGAGCTACCGGAGATTCCCTACACCGACTACACCGCCGGCGAACAAACCGTGTTCGCGGTTATGACTGCTTTGATGCACCGCCTCCGCACCGGCCAGGGCCAGTTCGTGGACATATCTCAGACCCAAGCCGCCAGCGCCACGGTGCCGGAAGCGCTTCTCGACTTTGCGGCCAATGGACGCACCGAACCCCGGATCGGCAACAGCGACCCGGGCATGGCTCCCCACGGGTGTTATCCCTGTCAGGGAGAAGACCGCTGGATCACGATCGCTGTCGACAGCGACGAGCGATGGCGAGCGTTCTGCGGGGTAGTGAACAAGCCCGATCTGGCTGAAGATCAGCGGTTCAAAGATAGCCTGAACCGTTGGCGCAACCGGGCGAAATTGGACGAACTCATCGGACAAATCACCACCCAATGGGAAGCCCATCAGTTGATGAATCAGTTGCAGGCCATTGGGGTCGCAGCCGGTGCGGTGTTCGACAGCAAGGATCTCTTGTTCGACCCACACTTGGTCGAGCGGGGTTTCTTCGATGTAGTGGCCCACCATCCAAGCACCGGCATGCCACCGCTTCCCTATGTGGGCCGCCCTTGGAAAATGTCCCTTACACCACCGGTTCCAGCGAAACCGGGTCCGATGATGGGGGAGCACAACAAGTTGATTCTGTCCGACTTGCTGGGACGCAACGAAGCAGACTTGGCGACTCTTGAAGAGGAAGGGGTGATTGGATATGCGCCGGCCAGTCCCCGTCCGGTGAGCCGGCCTTCATTAGATGAACAGGTAAGGCAGGGCCGGATGCAACGCTACGAAACAGACTACAGGAAGCAGGTGGCTAGGGTTTTCCCGCCGCCGGAAAGCCTTTAGCCTTTAGCTATCGGCAATCAGCTTCCACGTGACCGGACCCGCTGATAGCTGATAGCTGATAGCTACTATCCCTGCTTCGCCTCGAAAGCGGATATCTTGTCTTCGTCTTGCATCGTTAGGCCAATGTCGTCCAATCCGTTTAGCAATGCGTCTCGGCGAGCCGAATCCAACTCAAACTCCAGAACGATTTCCTCGTCTTCATCCCAGATGCGCTGGGACACCAGGTCCACGTTGAGCTTGAATCCCGGATTTTCTTTGGCCTTGTCCAGAATCTTGCGGACTGTTTCTTCGGGCAACCTTATCGGCAGCAGACCGTTCTGCATGCTGTTGTTGTAGAAGATGTCGGCGAAGCTTGGGGCGATGACGCAGCGGATGCCGTAGTTGTGCAGGGCCCAGGGCGCATGCTCCCGAGAACTGCCGCAACCGAAGTTCCGGCCCGCTACCAGTACGCTGGCGTTCTGGTATTCCGGAATATTGAGAACAAAGTCCGGGTTGGGGCTACCGTCCTCGTTGTACCGCCATGCCGAGAACAGGTGTTGTCCGAAACCTTCCCGCTCGATGCTCTTAAGATGGACCGCCGGGATAATCTGGTCGGTATCCACGTTCACGCGGTCCATGGGCGCTACTACGCCGTTCAATTTCACAAAGGGTTCCATCTCGTTTCAGTCCTCCTTAGCAACTTTATCTAGACTTCATCGTAATGGGCGATGGATTCTATAACCTTGCCATCATCGCCGAATATCATCACTTCAACCGCTTCACGGTTCAGTTCATTCCGAAAAGACCGGTAGCGTATGACTATACTATTCTGCCCAACCAGAACCATCTGGGTTTGAAACCTCAACTCAGGGTAACGGTCCAAAGCTTTAAGCCAGTACTCGCCAACCTTGTCTTTGCCTTTTAAAGTACCGGTCGCTTCGTCCATCGTCGTTGGAATGAATGGACTGGTCATCTGAAAATCTTCGGAGTAGTGGGAGAGAATCTCTTCCAGGTCATGGGCGTTCCAGGTCTTCGCCCACTCCCTCGCGAAATCTTCCGCGAATTCCTTGTCTATCATTCCGCCTTTTCCGATGCCCTTCCCGACAGCCACTAGACTTTTCCTTAGAGAATGATTCAGGGCGATTACTTGGACTGGACTATGTTACTCCGCCACCGTTCGTGGTGAGGTTGTCGAACCATGCGCCCTAGACAATTTACTAAGCGTACCCCAGTTTCCCTGAATCAAAGCCTGCTTCTTCTTACGTGACCATCCTTTAATCTGCCGCTCCCGTTCCAACGCTTCAATCCTGGTTGGAAATTCCTCTGTGAACTCCAATGTTACTGGTCTTCGCCTAGATGTATATCCAGCGATATGACCGGTGTAATGAGAACTTATCCTTGCCTCCAAGTTGTCTGTGGGCCCCGTGTAGAAATACCCGTCCGAGCACCGGAGTATGTAGACATAGAAGCTCATACGGGCATTGTTCCACCGGGGTCCTTCGACAGGCTCAGGACGAACGGATTTTAAGCGCTAGCCATCCTCCTACCAATCCCTTATATCCACGAAGTGTCCGGCGATGGCCGCAGCCGCCGCCATTTGGGGGCTTACCAAGTGGGTGCGGCCGCCTTTGCCTTGGCGTCCTTCAAAGTTTCGGTTGGAGGTGGAGGCGCAGCGCTCTCCCGGCGATAAGGTGTCCGGGTTCATGCCGAGACACATGGAGCATCCGGCTACCCGCCAGTCCAATCCCGCTTCCGTGAAGATTTGGTCCAGACCCTCTTCTTCGGCCTGCTTCTTTATCAAAGCCGACCCCGGCACCACCATGGCGTAGACACCGTCGCTAACCTTGCGTCCTTTAACAACCTCGGCGGCGTTGCGCAGGTCTTCGATACGGGCGTTGGTACATGCTCCGATGAACACCCGGTCGATATTTATGTCTTGAATCGCCATTCCTGGCTCTAGGCCCATGTAGGTCAATGCCCTCTCGGCGGACTCTCGGTCTGCCAACTCGGCAAACGACGCCGGATCGGGAACCTGGCCGGTCACCGGCGCAACCATGCCGGGATTGGTGCCCCAGGTCACTACTGGAGTCAACTGGGACGCGTCTATCTCAACCAAGGTGTCATACGTGGCGCCAGGGTCCGTCGCCAAGGTCCGCCACTTTTCAACGGCGGCGTCGAAGTCCGCTCCTTGGGGCGCGAATTTCCTTCCTCGCAGATACTCAAAGGTGGTGTCGTCTGGGGCAATCATGCCAGCCCGGGCTCCGCCTTCGATGCTCATGTTGCACACTGTCATGCGCCCGTCCATAGACATGGAGCGAATGGCCTCGCCGGTATATTCGATGACGTGGCCCACGCCGCCGTGGATCCCGATCTGGCCGATGATGTTCAGAATCAGGTCCTTGGGGCTGACGCCGAAGGGCAGGGGTCCGTTGACCCGAACTTCCATGGTTTTGGGCTTGTATTGGCGCAAGGTCTGAGTGGCCAGTACGTGCTCAACCTCAGTTGTTCCGATGCCGATGGCCAAGGCCCCCAGAGCCCCGTGGGTAGAGGTGTGGCTGTCGCCGCAAACGATGGTCTTGCCCGGCTGGGAATACCCTAAGTCCGGACCAATGATGTGGACGATGCCCTGTAGCGGGTCGAACCGGTCGTACAATTCAACGCCAAACTCCTTACAGTTGACGGTCAGAGCCTCTAACTGCTTCTTGGAGAACTCGTCGGTGACCGGCAGGGACAGGTCCCAGGTGGGCGTATTGTGGTCGGCGGTGGCGATGGTCAGGTCGGTGCGGCGGACTTTGCGTCCAGCCATCCGCAGGCCAGCGAAAGCCTGGGCCGAAGTTACTTCATGCACCAAGTGCAGGTCGATATAAATGATGCTGGGTTTCCCCGGCTCATCGTGCACCACATGAGCATCCCAGATCTTCTCGAACATCGTTTTCGGAGGCATATCGGTCCTTTCCTTAAAATTAGCCACAGAGACACGGAGGTCACGGAGTTATGACAGCAACTCCGGGCACTCGCGTCTGTGTGGCCTCGATTCGTTGGGAACCCATTATAGCACCGGTTTTCAGACCTGGAATCGGGGATGCCAGTCAGTAACAGGGAGATGACATTCAGCCTTCAGCTTGGTGTCTAAGGACGCCAATGATGATAAACTGGCAGTTGATTGCGGAGATTGGTCAGGCCAATGACGTTAAGCGATCTCCGGAAGTAGATGCTATCCCTCATACCTTAGCTGGAGGAATCAAACATGCCCTCGTCCGAGGCGATCGTACTACCCAAGACGGTACTTCCCAAGAAGTACCAGTTGAAACTGCAGCCCGACTTCAGCAAATTTACATTCCAGGGCGAAGAAACAGTGGATATAGAGGTGGTTGAAGCAACCACCGAGATTGCCTTGAACGCAGCGGACTTGGAGATTGCCTCCGCGGTTCTGCATCGCAGCGGCACGTCGTCCACGGCGACGAACATCGCCCTGGACAAGTCCCGGCAAACCGTCACTTTAACCTTCGCCGAGACGATTCCTGCGGGAGACGCCAGCCTGGAGATTTCGTTCACCGGTGAGTTGAACGACAAACTCCACGGCTTCTATAGAAGCGAGTACACGGACCCCGAGGGTGAAACCCGTTATCTGGCAACGACCCAGTTCGAGGCCACCGACGCGCGGCGGGCCTTCCCTTGCTGGGACGAGCCTGCGCACAAAGCAAGTTTCGACCTCACCCTGGTGATTCCGTCCGACCTAGTCGCCATCTCCAACAATCCCGTCGTGGAAGAAGTGGCGGTTGAAGGCGGGTTAAAGTCTCTCCGATTCGGAGAGACGCCGGTTATGTCCACCTATTTATTGGCCTTCGTCATCGGCGATCTTGTTGCCATCCACGAGCAAGCCAACGAGCGAACCAAAGTCGGCATCTATACAACAAGGGGCAAGGAAGATCAGGGCCGGTTCGCCTTGGACACTTCGGTCAAACTCCTTTCCTTCTTTAATGAGTACTTCGGGATTCCCTATCCTTTAGAGAAGCTGGACCACATCGCGATCCCCGACTTCGCCGCCGGAGCCATGGAGAATTGGGGCGCTATCACCTACCGGGAAACCGCCCTGTTGGTCGACTCGGAGAACTCCTCCGCCGGCACCCGGCAACGAGTGGCGGAAGTCGTCGCCCATGAGATGGCCCACATGTGGTTCGGTGACCTGGTAACCATGGAATGGTGGGACGACCTGTGGCTCAACGAAAGCTTCGCCTCTTGGATGGGCACGAAAGCGGTGGACTGGCTGTTCCCCGAATGGCAGATGTGGACTCAGTTCGTCAACATGGACACGACCCGAGCGCTGAGCCTAGACGGGTTGAAGAACTCCCACCCAATCGAGCAAGAAGTGAAGGACCCGGCGGAAGTCAGCCAGCTTTTCGACGCCATCAGCTACTCCAAGGGAGCCTCGGTCATCCGGATGCTGGAGCAGTTCCTGGGACCGGAAGTGTTTCGCAAAGGACTCTTCCAATATCTTTCGGCCCATCAATACGGCAACGCCCGAACCGCAGACCTGTGGTCGGCCCTGGAAGAGGCATCGGGCCAACCGGTTACCTCCATCATGAATTCTTGGACCAATCAGATGGGCTATCCGGTGCTGCGGGTCGAATCCGATACCACCGGCAAAGACTTGGAGCTAACCCTGCATCAGGAACGCTTCGTCTACGATCGGCTTCTGGGCGGCGACGAGCAGGAGCCCGAGGTGTGGCAAGTGCCAGTATCGGTGTCATCGGGAGGCAACGAGCCGACTTCGACCGTCATGGACAGTCGTCAAGTAAGTATGACAGTGCCCGTCACCCAAACGGCAACCGGGGCCTCATGGTTCAAGATTAACCCAGAGCAAACCGGATTCTTCCGGGTCAATTACTCCGCCGAAGGATGGGAAAAGTTGATCCCGGCGATCCAGTCCCTAGAACTGTCGGCGACCGACCGGTTGGGTATCCAGAATGACGCTTACGCCCTTTCCCGGGCTGGGCTTCTCTCCATAAGCCAATTCTTGTCCATGGCCTACGCCTACACCAACGAGAACGATGCTTCGGTGTGGGCCGATCTGGCCAGCAATCTACGGGACGTGGACGTCCTGTTGTTCAACCAGCCGATCTACGGTGCCTTCCAGGGATTCGCCCAGGACCTGTTCCGGCCGGCGGCGACTCGTTCGGGTTGGGACCCCCGTCCCGGCGAAGGCCACATGGACGCTCTGCTGCGTAGCACCGTTCTTAGCCAGGCCGGAAGTTACGGTGACACCGAGGTTCTATCCCAGGCCAAGGACCGTTTCCTGAGGTACCTGGAAGAACCCGAGTCTTTGCACCCGGACCTGCGCGGCGTGGCATTCAGCTTAGCCGGACATGCCGGAGACCGAACCACCTACGATCAACTGTGGGAAGTGCAAAAGGGGACAACCCTTCAAGAAGAAAAGATCCGGCTGCTTATGGCTCTGACTCGCTTCCAACAGCCGGAGTTGCTGACGGAAACCCTGGAGCGGGCAATCTCCAGCGACGTTAGGTCTCAGGACACCATCACCGTCATCGGCGGTGTAGCGGCCAATCTCCACGGCAGGGACCTAGCCTGGAAGTTCTTAAAGGACAACTGGACCGAGTTCGATCGGCGCTACGGCGGCGGCGGCTTCGGGTTGATGCGCCTGGTTTCTATCTGCGGTCACTTCACCGACGAAGAAAATCTGGCGGACGTCGAAGCGTTCTTCCAAGAGCATCCGGTAGCTGCGGCAGAGCGGACCATCCGCCAGTCCTTGGAACGTGTGCGACTGAACATCAAGTGGCTGGAGCGCAACGGCCCGGAACTGGCCAAGTGGTTCGGCGAATAATCGTGCTACAATAGCCTACGAATCTCATCATTTTAAGTGGTATTAATGGACGGTATGTCCCGTATAGATAAACTGAAATCGTTACTCAGCGAACGCATCCTTGTTATCGACGGCGCAGTGGGCACCGCTGTTCAGGCACTCGACCTGGGACCCGATGAATTCGGAGGTCCGGAGTTCGAAGGCTGCAATGAATACTTGGTCATCACCCGCCCGGACTTGATAGCCGGCATCCACCAGAGTTACTTGGACGCCGGGGCCGACATCCTGGAAACCGATACCTTCGGCGCAACCGCCGTGGTGTTGGAGGAATATGGGCTGGCTCATGAAGCCCGCCGCATCAACCGGGAAGCCGCCCAGATCGCCCGGGGGTTGGCCGACTCGGCCAGCACCGATGACAAGCCTCGCTTTGTCGCCGGGTCCATGGGACCCACCACCAAGTCAATCTCCGTTACCGGCGGCATAACTTTCGAAGAGTTGGCTGCATCCTACTGCGAGCAAGCCCTTGGCCTGATCGAAGGCGGCGCGGACCTGCTGCTGCTGGAAACCAGCCAGGACACCATAAACGTCAAAGCTGGCTTGGAGGGAATCTCCCAAGCTTCTATCGAACTTGGGACGGAGATTCCGGTTTCGGTACAGGGTACAGTGGAAGCCATGGGTACTCTGTTGGCCGGCCAGGACGCCGAAGCGTTCTATACCTCCCTGGCTCACCGTGACCTGTTATGGATCGGCCTGAACTGCGCCACCGGCCCCGACTTCATGACCGACCACATCCGGACTCTAGCGTCGTTGTCCCGCTTCCCGATAGCCTGCGTCCCCAACGCCGGACTGCCCGACGAAGACGGCAATTACAACGAAACTCCTGAAATGATGGCCGCCACCGTCACCCGTTTTCTAGACGCTGGCTGGATCAACCTAGTGGGCGGTTGCTGCGGCACCGTTCCGGAACACATCCGCCTGCTCTCCGAGGCTGTCGCCGACCGTCCGCCTCGCCAACTGGTGGTATCCAGCGAGTCCAGGGTATCCGGTATCGAAGCCCTTGTCATAGACGAGGACACCCGCCCGGCCATCGTAGGTGAGCGGACCAACGTCCTGGGCAGCCGACGTTTCCGGCGTCTTATCGCCCAAGAGTCCTTCGAGGAAGCCGCGGAGGTAGGGCGGCGCCAGGCCCGCAACGGCGCCCACATCCTTGACGTCTGCCTACAGGACCCGGACCGGGACGAAAAGGCGGACATGACCCTTTTCCTGGACCACCTCACCAAGAAAATCAAAACCCCGGTGATGATTGACTCCACCGATCACGAAGTCATTGAATTGGCCTTGAAGCGGCTTCAAGGAAAATCAATCATCAACTCGGTGAACCTGGAAGACGGAGAGACCCGCTTCCAGGCCGTCATACCCCTGGCCCGCCGTTACGGCGCAGCGCTGGTGGTGGGCTGCATCGACGAAGATAAGGAACAGGCTCAGGCAATCACTCGTGAGCGCAAGCTGGAGATTGCTCTGAGATCGGCCCAGATTCTCACCGAAAAATACCATATTCCGATTGAAGACATCTATTTCGACCCTCTGGTCTTCCCCACCGGCACCGGCGACCAGAACTACGTCGGCTCCGGCGTCGAGACCATTGAGGGCGTTCGCCTGATAAAAGAAGCCCTGCCCCAAGCCAAGACAGTTTTGGGAATCTCCAACGTGTCCTTCGGTCTGCCGCCGGCGGGACGTGAAGTTCTCAATGCGGTCTTCCTTTACCATTGCGTGCAGGCCGGTTTGGACATGGCCATCGTCAACTCGGAACTGCTCCAGCGGTATACATCCATCCCGGAGGAAGAGCGAAAGCTGTCCGAGGATCTGCTGTGGAACCGGGGAGAAGACCCCATCGCCGCCTTCGCCGCCCACTTCAGAGACAAAGCACCTAAGGCGACCGAAGAAGAACGGCGAAACCTCCCGCTGGACGAGCGATTGTCCTTGGCAGTGATTGAAGGCACCAAAGAGGGACTGGCCGAAGACTTGGACGAGGCTCTACTGGAGAGCGCTCCGCTAGACATCATCAACGGGCCGCTCATGGCCGGTATGGCCGAGGTGGGCCGCCAGTTCAACGCCAACGAGTTGATTGTCGCCGAAGTGCTTCAATCCGCCGAATCCATGAAATTCGCCGTCGCCCGATTGGAGACTCACATGGACCGGGCAGACAGTGCTGTCCGGGGCAAGATTGTCCTGGCGACGGTCAAGGGGGATGTCCACGACATCGGCAAGAACCTGGTGGACATCATCCTGTCCAACAACGGATACCAAGTGATTAATCTGGGTATCAAGGTGCCGCCCCAGGATCTTATCGCCGCCTGTCAGCAGCATCGACCCGACATGATTGGATTGTCCGGGTTGCTGGTTAAGTCGGCACAGATGATGGTCGAGACCGTGGGCGACTTAAGCCAGGCACAGATCAACTGCCCGGTACTGGTCGGCGGCGCGGCTCTTTCCAACCGGTTTACCAGGTTACGCATCGCCCCGGAATACGGCGGTCTGGTCGCCTACGCCGGTGACGCCATGACCGGGCTCGCTCTGGCTAACACCATTCAAGATGCGGACGAACGGCAAAAGTTGGTGGAGACCCTTACCACCGAAGCCGAACAGTTGACGCAATCGGATGCGGCGCGACGGGCAACTGACAGTGAAGACGAGGCCGCCCCAGTGGCTCCGGCCCAGATCCCGCACAATTTCGATGTTCCCAACCCGCCGGACCTGAGACTTCACGTCCTGAAAGATTACGATCTGGATGAGATTTTTCCCTACATCAATCCCCAGATGCTGTATGTGCGGCACCTGGGTTTCAAGGGACGGTTCGCCGACGCATTGGCCTCTGGTGACCCTTCGGCGATCGAACTGCAAGAATCGGTGAAACGGGTGGAAGAACTTATCCTGGCTGAATCAAGCATCACCGCCCAAGCCGTCTTCAAGTTCTTCCCTTGCCAGTCCGATGGGCAAGACTTAAAAATCTACGCGCCTGACGGCTCCACGACTCTGGAAAAGTTCCACTTCGGTCGTCAGTCCCAGCGCGACGGGCTGTGTTTGGCCGACTACACAGCCCCCACCGGCGGCCCCGTGGACTACGTCGCCATGTTCGTGACGTCCATCGGTCCGGGAGTACGGGAATTGGCCGAGAAATGGATGGCCGAAGGGCAATACCTTAACTCCCACATCCTTCAGGCTTTGGCATTAGAAGGAGCGGAAGGATTCGCCGAACTGCTGCACCAGCAGATACGGCAGATGTGGGGCTTTGGCGACTCTCCCGAGTTGACCCACCAAGACTTGTTCCGCACCCAATACCGGGGCCGCCGATACTCCTTCGGCTATCCGGCATGTCCCAGATTGGAAGACCAAGAGCAGCTATTCCGGCTGCTGGAGGTTTCCGAGAATCTGCCCGTGGAACTGACGGAAGGATTCATGATGGACCCGGAATCTACGGTCTCGGCCATGGTGTTCCACCACCCCAACGCCACCTACTTCACCCTGAGCGAGCGGGACATGGAACGGCTGGACCAAGAAGCATCGGCTGATTAAATCGAATACGATGAGTTTAGAAGATTCAACCCGTGTTGATAGTTTATTTATCAACAAGATTAATTAAGGTACCGATATGCGCATCGTAATGATTCACGCCTTGCCAGAGTCCATTCCCCCGGTAAAGCTCGCTTTTCAGGATATTTTCCCTGAAGCCCAGGTGATTAACCTATTCGATGAAGGGCTGTTCATCGATTTCGAGGAAAGACTCACACCCAATCTCCGGCGCCGCATGACCCAGCTGATTTGCTATGCCGAAGAGCATGGGGCCGACGCGATCGGTCTTGCTTGCTCTGTATTCGCTCCGGTAGTGGAGACCGCTCGAGAACTGGTTAACGTGCCGGTGTTGTCGCCCTACGATTCGGTGATGGCGGAAGCGGTGGAAAACGGACCTCGGGTTGGAATCATCTCCTCCGTCCCCGCTACGCTGCGGGACTCCGAACATTACTTGCTAAAAGCCGCCAAAGAAAAAGGCGTATCGATCCAGCCCAAGCTCTGTCTGGCCGATGATTTGATTCATGTCTTGCGAACAGACGGTCAGGCTGGGTTTTCCCGGCGTATAGCCGAGGAAGTCGCCAAGTTGGAGCCGGAAGTCGACTCGGTGTTACTAAGCCAATTTTCCATGGCGGCCGCTCTTTCCCATGTTAGCAGCGTTGCCAACGTGCCGATCCTATCAGCTCCCCATTGCAGTGCCCTCGCCTTCAAAAAGCTGCTGTCATCCAGCGTAACCGTCTGACAGAACTTCCGTTCCCAGCATCTGACACCTAAACAAGCCATCTAAAGATTAGATGGTTTTGGGAACATCCTCGTCCGTGCCGTCCTAGTTCTTTGCCAGCCAGTTTTCATCACGTCTACTGCCAAAGAAGGCTCATCCCGCTGGCAAGTTAGGAGTGGTAGAGGCTCCCAAAGGGCGTATCATTGGACCAGTATGTAAAGTGATTGGAGGAAGCGTGGAGCCGATCAACCAGATTGCCGCCGGGTTGGGTATAAAAGAAGAACATCTCATCCCCTTTGGCCGGTACAAAGCCAAGATATCCATGGACGCTCTGAACGACGTGCCCCAAGATCGCCGGGGCAAGCTGGTAGTTGTAACCGGCATGACTCCGACTCCGGCGGGGGAAGGAAAGACCACAACCGCCGTCGGACTGACCCAAGGGATGGGCCGGTTGGGACACAAGGCGGTGGTCAATCTACGAGAGCCGTCCCTGGGGCCCATCTTCGGGATCAAGGGCGGCGGCACCGGCGGCGGCAAGGCCAGGGTCGTCCCGGAAGACGAGATTAACATTCACTTCACTGGAGACGCCCACTCCGTTTCCTCGGCCCACAACCTGCTGTCCGCTCTGGTGGACAACGCTGTATATCGAAATGAGGCCTCGGGCATGGACCCCACGGGCATCCAATGGTCCCGAGTTACCGATGCGTCAGACCGATCCCTACGCCAGGTGATAGCCGGAGTCGGGGGTGAAGGAAACAGCCCGCTGCGGGAGACCCGCTTCGACTTCGTAGCAGCGTCGGAGATTATGGCCGTCATGGCCTTATCCACCGGGCTGGAAGACCTGAGGTCGCGGATCTCCCGGATCGTCGTCGGCACCTCCCGGAGCGGAGAGCCGGTTTCCGTGGAGATGCTGGGCTTCACCGGCGCGTTGATGACCCTGTTGCACAATACCATCATCCCCAACATGGTGCAGACGCAGGAAGGCCAGCCCGCTTTCATCCATACCGGCCCCTTCGGCAACATCGCCCACGGATGCAGCTCCGTCGTCGCCGACCAGTTGGGACTGGCCTACGCCGATTACGTGATAACGGAAGCAGGCTTCGGGTCGGATTTGGGGTTCGAGAAATTCATGCACATCAAGGCCCGGCAAAGCGGCCTGCTGCCCAGCGCCGTGGTACTGGTCGCTTCAGTTCGCGCCCTACGATGGCACGGTGGATCGGCTCGCCGGGATCTGGCCCAACCCAACCTGGACGCAGTCGTCTCCGGCGGCGTCAACCTGGCCCACCACGTCGGCATCGTCCGGGCCTTCGGGTTACCGGTGGTGGTGGCTATCAACAACTTCGATGGCGACGGAGCCGACGAGATTAAAGCAGCCAAAGAGATCGCCTTGGCAGCGGGGGCGACGGAAGCGGTGGAATGCTCCGGGTTCGCCGACGGCGGAGAGGGCGGCATGGCCTTGGCCGAAGCGGTGGTCCGGGCAACTGCCAGCGCCACGACCGTTTCGCCCATCAACTACGCCTATGAATTAGACGCACCCGTGCGGGACAAAGTCCTGGCCCTAGCGCAGCGAACCTACGGGGCCGAGGACGTTACGTGGACACCGGAAGCCCGCCGCAAACTACGCTACTTCGAATCCCAGGGATGGGGTTCGCTACCCATCTGCATGGCCAAGACCCACCTGTCCATCTCCCATGACCCGACCCGCCGGGGAGCCCCGTCGGGCTACACCTTCCCCATATCCGACATCCGGGTGTCGGTGGGCGCCGGGTTCTTCTACACGCTGGCCGGCCGCATCGAAACACTCCCCGGCCTCCCCAGCCGCCCCCGCGCCCTGGACATGGATGTGGATGCCTCTGGAGAAGTGATTGGGCTAAGCTGACGGCTTATCTGGTAAAACCGAACCGCAGCTGAACCTAACGATTCACCCCCTCTCTAACTCTCCCCCATAAATGGGGCGAGGACATTGTCCCTTCCCCCTCGATGCGGGAAGGTTAGGATGAGGGTGAAATGTTGTGCGCCACCCTGACTCGAATGGGCTTCTAGTCGTCCAAGTATGCTATATTGGCTCCCACTTCCCAGAATGAATCAATGAAGGAGTCAACAATGATTTACGACTATCGTGAATACACGTTCAAGCCCGGAAAAGTCCCCGAATACATGGCAGCGGTGGAAGATTTGTCCATCGGAATCCGAGCCAAATACGGCATCAAGCTCGCCGGTTGGTACTACAGCGACGTCGGAGACCTGAACAAGGTGGTGCACATCTGGGGCTACCGCGACCACGCACACTTCGAAGAGGCCAAGGCCCAAGTCGCCGCGGACCCCGACTGGACCGGCAAGTACCTACCCAGAGTAGCCGGCCTGCTAGTATCCCAGAAAACCTACCTGATGCTGTCCCCGGACTTTGCGCCGCAGCCAGCGTAGGGTCGACAGAAATGTGAGGCCTGGATTCTGTGCGCTGAAGGATTCGGGGAATATCGGTTGAAAAGGTATCGTTTATGAACCAGACTGGAGAAACGCAAGAAGCGTTGGTTTCTCGTGGCTGGCTGGCCAGCCGCTTGGATGATTCCGATGTACGGGTGATTGAGGTTTCCGCAGCCAATGATGATGCCAGATACCGTGCAGGCCATATTCCCGGCGCGTAGTGGTGGTTTTGGAAGAACGCCTTGTGGCACGCCACAGACCGGGAGTTCATAACCCCGGAACAACTGGCCCAGCGGCTGGGAAGCTTGGGAGTCTCTCCGACTGACACGGTGGTCATCTATGGCGACCCGGTCCAGTTTGGAACCTACGCTTTTTGGGTGCTTACCATGGCCGGCCACAAGAACCTGCGATTGCTGGACGGTGGGCGGAAACGCTGGGTCGCCGAAGGCCGTCCACTAAGCCAGAAATCGCCGGACGCCTCTCCGGTGGCATATACGCCCGGAACGGCGGACTTCACCAGCCGCGTGGGCCGGGACGACTTGCGAGCCAAACTAGGCCAACCGGGGCGGCAATTGTTGGATGTGCGCGCGCCGGAGGAATACCGGGGCGAGCGAGTCAGCCCGCCTTCGGGAGTTTTCCGGTTTGATTTCGATCACGGTGCTGAACGGACCGGACGAATACCCGGAGCTACGCACCCCTACTTTCGGGTAATGGTGAATGAGGACGATACCTTTCTATCTTCCGAGAAACTGGGGGTCATCCTCGACCAGGCCGGAGCGGCTGCCGATGGCAGCACAGAGTTGGTGACCTACTGTAGGTTGAGCCACCGGGCCACGTTGGCCTGGTTCGCCATTAAATACCTACTGGGCCGCGAAAACGTGCTAGTCTACGACGGCTCATGGACCGAATGGGGCAGCATCGTAGGGTTCCCCATGGAGAAAGACTGATGGAAATGCGCCGGGCACACTACCGCAGTTCCGGCGGAAACGCCACTAGAATCGGATCACTCCCGGATAGCTGACAGCTACCTCCTAGTTATGACAACCCCTGGCCTGAATATCCCAAACCACTTCCACCTTGCCATCCCTCACCCCGATAAATCTATCCCAGCGGCTGACGGTGGCGTCTTGTTGGGAGGGGATGAGGGTTAGTTGGTCGCCGGGGGTTAGTTGGACGCCGTCGTCCAGGTGGAGGATGGCGTGGTCTGGGTCCATGGATTCTACGCTTACTCCGGGCAGGCCTTCCACTTCCGGCATCGCCCGCAGGGTGCTGACGGCTTTCTGGCCGGCGTCGGCTATGGCGACTCCCGGGCGTGGGGTGCTGATGACGGTGGTTAGGACCTTACCGGAATATTGGAATTCGGTCATGTAGCTGTAGCCGGTTTCCATGACCAGGTAACTGCCGCCCTGGACTTCCGTTACGCCGGGTATCTCCCCGGCTACGTCGTAGCTCCAGGTCTCGCCGGTGGACACTATCTCCACGGGTATCCCGGCCGACTCGATGGCGTTTTTGAAGTCGATGACGTTCTTAATCACCCGGTAGCCTTCGGTAACCCGGTCCTCTCGTTCGTGCATGACCGGAATGGTCTGGTGGCTCATGATGCCTTTGAAGTTCAAGCCCGGCAATGCGTCGATGGCCTTGGCCAGGGCCACTCCCTGCTCCATCTCCTGCACACCACAGCGCCGCAGTCCCGTTTCCAGTTCAATGACCACACCCAGATCAACTCCCCTGGCCGCCGCTGCTTGGGACAGGTCACGGGCATTTTCGGCGTTGTCGCAGGACACCAGAATCTCGGCTTGCTGGGCCAGCGTGCATAGCCGGTCAATCTTCAAGGGAGCGGCGACTTCGCTGGTGACGAAGACGCTGGGTATCCCGCCGTGGATCATGACCTCGGCTTCGGAGACCTTGGCCGAGCATACCCCGCCGATGGTCCCGCCCCGGCGGATCTGCCGGTGGGCTAGGGCCGGCGTTTTATGGTTCTTGCTATGGGGGCGCAGCTTGCTGTCTCTGCCTTCGTAGTAGTCGGCCATGACATCCATATTGTGGTCTAGGGCGTCCATGTCCAGAATCAGACACGGCGTTTCCAAGTCCTCTATGGGCGTTCCCGGCATCGGACGGTATTGTTGTTGCATGGTTTTTCTCCTGAAACTATTTAGTACGGGGGCCAGACTTGACATGCTACCAATAAGGGACATTTTCAGGCAACGTATGGCCGCATTGGCATTTCTCATCCTTGCCCGACTGAACGGCCATCCGGTCGCAGTGCGGGCAACGGACCCACATCGGGTTGATCCGCTCCGGGACCCACACGCTAGTCATAAACCCAGTTGCGAAGTCCGGTCCCATTACCCGGTCAATCGCCTCTTAGTGGGCGCCTCCCCGGAGCAACTGCTTGGGGCTATCCACGTCTTCCCAGGCTGACATAGTAAACATACGAAGGCAGGCTCTGGCAGTCACAGTGCTGATAAACCCGGCATCTGGGCCATTTCCCTGAGGATCCGGCCACCACCCCCACTCACTTCTTGCGCCTCTTCATCCGAATGAAGACTGATGGATGTCATA
>CAXEOX010000036.1:0-26930 GCA_963997925.1 uncultured bacterium | reverse complement strand
AGGTGTGCCAGAGTACCGTATTAACGCAAGCTATTCCAGGTATTGAATAACTTACGTAATATCATTTACAATGAAGTACCGTGATCCGTAGTATTACTAGATATCAGGTTGGAAACCAGCAAACAGCCGGTATAATACTTGCCGAGACGCCGCATCAGCCGTGCTCAGCGGCGGTTTTGGTGATGCAATGGTGTTTAACCCGTCCTACTGACGGAGGCGCCTCCCCGGCGTTTTGTGCACTCAATGACGGCAAGGAGGGAAACCAGTGGCACTGTCGGACAGAACCTTAGCGTGTGTGGAGTGCGGTGGGGAGTTTATATTTACTGCGGGAGAGCAGGAGTTCTTCAACTCACGAGGTTTTTCCAATGAGCCCAAACGATGCCGCAGCTGCCGGGCGGTCCGGCGGACCGAGCAACGTAACGGTGGGTTGTACCAGGACGCGCCCCGGGAGATGTATCAGATCGTGTGCGCCGAGTGTGGCTCCGACTCCACGGTGCCCTTCCGTCCGAAGGGTGACCGCCCCGTCTATTGCAGTGATTGCTTCAGCAAGATGCGTGCCGAACCTTCGAGTTTCTGAAGCTTAGAACATCGCCTAACAGTTTATCGGGGGCTGGCTCAACGTCAGCCCTTGATTTTTGCCTCTCCCAAACCCGCGCCTACCGGGGAGAGAACCTATATAATTGCGGGTGAGTTTTTTACGCCATTCAATGAAAATGTTAACTAGGTGCATCAACGCTCCTAGACTTGGGCGCTCATAAGCCCGGAGTTGATGCCTTTGGATTTTGCCAAGGCCGAGTTATGAAGTTCAAGAACCTACGAGAATTCATCGCTTTTCTGGAAGATAAGGGAGAGCTGCGCCGCATTTCCACCCCGGTGAGTTGGGAGTTGGAGATAACCGAGATCGCCGACCGAATGGTAAAACAGGGCGGGCCTGCTCTGCTGTTCGAGAACGTCACCGGATACGATATTCCGGTGCTCATCAACATGTACGGCTCCGAACAGCGCATGGCTTGGGCTCTGGGAGTGGACCACCTAGACGAGCTGGTGGGCCGGCTCCAGGGTCTACTGGGACTGATTCACGGTCCGCCCGAGGGTTTGTTGAACAAAGTTCGTACCCTGGGGCAACTGGTGCATTTGGGATCTTTCCAACCCAAAACGGTGGGCCGCGCTCCCTGCCAGGAAATTGTCCTCAAGGGCGATGACGTCGACCTATTCCAGCTTCCCATCATCAAATGCTGGCCCATGGACGCCGGGCGCTACATCACGTTGCCTCTGGTGATTAGCCGGGATCCGGAAACCGGGGTCCAGAACTACGGCACCTACCGGATGCAAGTCTATGACAGCAAGACCACCGGGATGCATTGGCAGACCCATAAAGTAGGCACCCACCACTACCGGATCAACCAGGAAAAGGGAATAACCCGGATGGACGTGGCGGTGGCCTTGGGTGGCGATCCGGCGACGATATGGACCGGCTCGGCTCCATTGCCTCCGGACATGGACGAGATGGCTGTGGCCGGTTTCATCCGGGAAGAGGGCGTAGACTTAGTCAAGGCCCAAACGTCCGACCTGTTGGTGCCAGCCCAGGCAGAGATTGTTCTGGAAGGATATGTTGTGCCCGGCGAGCAACGGGAAGAGGGACCCTTCGGGGACCATACGGGTTACTATTCCATGGAGGATGAATATCCCGTCTTCCACGTTGAGTGCATCACCCGCCGCCGTGACCCCATATACCCCGCGACCGTAGTCGGGCGTCCTCCCATGGAAGACTATTGGATGGGGAAGGTGACCGAACGGTTGTTCCTCCCGGCCATCCAGTTGATTCTGCCGGAGGTTGTTGACGTCAACATGCCGGCGGAGGGCATCTTCCACAACTTGGTTATCGTGTCGATCAAGAAGGAGTATCCGGGGCAAGCCAGAAAGGTGATGCACGGTCTCTGGGGGCTGGGTTTGATGAGCCTGGCCAAGATTATAATAGTCGTCGACCATTTTGTGGACGTACAGGATCCTTCCCAGCTTGCCTGGCGGGTGGCCAACAACATCGATCCCCCCAGGGATATTCTAATCACCAGTGGACCTTTGGATGATTTGGATGTCGCGTCATCGACGCCAAAGTTCGGCGGGAAAGTCGGGATCGATGCCACGCAAAAAAGCCCGGAGGAAGGCCGGCAGAGGGAATGGCCGCCGGACATTGTGATGTCCCAGGAGATCAAGGACTTGGTGGACGGAAAATGGCAAGACTACGGCATAGTTTGAGCAACCGATGACCATCGCCGCGATGTCCGTACGGGTGATTACTAGAGTCCCCTATTACCTGGGCTCTATACGGATATGGGAATCGTTGTTCGCCCTGCCCTTTGCCTACATGGGGATGGTGCTGGCCGCCGATGGTTGGCCCCTGCTGAGCACATTTATATGGATCACCCTGGCTATGGCCGGGGCGCGTACTCTGGCGATGTCGGCAAATCGCTACATCCACCGCAGAGAGGACGCGGCCAATCCCCGAACAGCGGACCGGCATCTTCCGAAAGGGTTGCTCAAACCCTGGGAAGTGGGGGCGATGGCTGTGGTGGGGTTGGGAGTTTTCTTGTTCGCTGCCTCGCAACTGAACCCCTTGGCGTTTGCACTGGCTCCGGTAGCCGCGATCTACGTTGTGCTTTACTCCTACGCCAAGTATCACACCTGGGCCTGCAACCTGCTGCTGGGCTGGTCCCTGGCCATTGCCCCCGCCGGAGCATGGGTCGCCGTAACCGGCACGCTAGAACCGCAGGCGGTGCTGCTGGCATTTGCCGTTGCTGCTTGGGCCGCCGGATTCGACATCCTCTACACCTGCAGCGACTATGAGTTCGACGGAAAATACGGCATTCACTCCATCCCTCGCCGGTTTGGTATCAGAGCCGCCTTCCACATCACCAGGGTGTTGCACTTCCTTTCTGCTGCTTCCCTATTGGCGCTGGGGTTCTGGATGGATCTGAACTACCTCTACTACATCGGATGGGGTTTCGCTGTGGGCTTATTGGTATTCGAGAACGGGTTCTTGAAACCCGACGATCTATCCAAGCTGCGCGCCCCCTTCTTTAAATACAACAGTGGGGTGTCGATGCTGCATCTTGGTTTTACCATCCTGGCTTTGGTGCTTTAGCATGGAAGTGTCCCTGTGAAACCGGTAATCGTAGGAATATCCGGCGCCAGCGGTTCCATGCTGGCTATGGAAACGGTGGAAGAACTTCTTCGCCGGGAGATGCCGACGGCCCTGGTCTGCTCCAACGCCGGCCGCTTGGTCTGGCAGGAAGAGCTAGATGTATCGTTCACCGAGACGTTAGCCCTTTGGCAAGAGCATCCCGGATTCACTTTCCACCCGATAAACGACCTCCGGGCGCCCATCGCCAGCGGCACATATCCCACCAGCGGCATGGTGATGGTGCCTGCCAGCATGAACAGTATCGCTTCGGTTGCCAACGGTTTGTCCAGCAATCTTCTATTAAGGGCCGCCGACGTTTGCCTGAAAGAGAACCGCCGCTTGGTTCTGGTGCCTAGGGAGTCTCCGTTGCACAGTATTCACCTGGAGAACATGCTTAAGTTGTCTCGAATGGGAGCGGTGATTCTGCCCCCGGAACCAGCTTTTTACCTAAAGCCGAAGAGCGTTGAAGACGTCGTTCGCTTCGTCGTAGCCAGAATTATGGTAGCGTTGAACTTGGACGAAGAGTTGCCAGAGAATCTTCAGTATGGTGAAGATAACGGCTCGAACGAATGGCAGAACTGAAAGGCCGCGACAAGCAGCGGTACGTGTCGGAAATGTTCGCCCGCATCTCGGGCCGCTACGACCTGATGAACACCCTGATGACCGGTGGTCTGCACCTGCGCTGGAAACAACAAACCGCCCGGTTCACCGCCGAAGGCTTGACCGGTAAAGCTCTCGACGTGGCCACCGGCACCGGCGACCTAGCCTTCTCTTTAGCCCGTTGCCGCGGAATCGAAGGAGCAGTGGGCTTGGACGTGCTGCCGGAGATGGTTTCTCTGGCGCACGACAAGGCCAAGGCCAAGAATCTGGACAGCCAGGCCACCTTCGCCCTCGGTGATGCCCATGCCCTGCCCTTTTCGGACGATAGCTTTGCCTGCGCCACTGCCGGATTCAGTCTGAGAAACATGTCTGATCTGGACCTAGCCCTGTCCGAGATGGTGCGGGTAGTGCGCCCCGGAGGACGGGTCACCACACTGGAATTGACACCCATGCGGCCCGGCGCGCTTTCTTCACTGGTGCGGGTATACACCCAGGGACTAGTGCCCGTTCTGGGCAAGTTGATTGCCCGAGACCGGGCGGCCTACACCTACTTGCCCCGATCCGTGGATTATTTCCTTGATGCCGGGACTTTGGCCAGACGATTCCAAGATGCGGGTCTGACCGGCGTGTCTTACCGCCGTCTGGGCTTCGGGGCCGTGACTTTACACTGGGGAGACAAACCCTAGGTTCGGCGGGGAGCCGGAATCCTCAGCGTGGGACTAGGGCGCCGGCCAGACGGGAAGCACACCGTCCTCACTTCCGGCGCCAAGCATCAATCCTCCGGAGCCGGTAGTGACAGCCGCGATGTTGGTGCTGACTTTGCCGTCGATGGGCAGTGTCCAGGCTACCTCAGCCCCATCCAACGTCCGTCTGATACCGCCAATCTCGTCCAGCGTTTGGTTTGGAACCAGCAGTTCCACCCGACCGTCGCCGTCAAAGTCACCCGCCACTGCCATATCCAGATTCCTGGATCCGATCTTATGGGAACGGAATCCTGGGATTTTGACCACCACCTTTAGGATGTCATTCTCCAAGCGGTAGAACTCCACTATTCCGCCGATATGCGGTGTGAGCACATCGACTATTTCTACTTCGCCCGATGGTCCGAAGGGCGCTACGGCCAACTGGTGCCGCCAGCGGGAACCCCTGCCAACGGCTGGGCCGAAAGCGGTGGGCTCTCCAGCGTCGTTGAAAACAATCAGTCTCGCCCCAGTTCGGGAGTTACTAACCGTAACGAGGATTTCCCGGATCCCGTCTCCGTCCAGATCGCTCGATATGGGAGCGATTCCCTCCACCACATCCCCATCTGGCAAACGTGCGCTCCAAATAACCTCCACCGATGGCTTGGTACGTACCAAAGTGATACTCCGGGCCTCGATCCGGTCTCCTAATACTCCATGCGGATAACTCTTGCTGGCGTCCGTGAGGAGTAGCAAACGATCGTCCTCATCGGTTAGCAGTCGGCCGTCCGAGAACGCGTCTAAGCGCAAAACAGTAGACCGTCCGAACCTCCTTATAACCAGGTCGCCGTTGGGCCGAATAAACGCGATATCTCCTGGCGGCTGAAGCACTGCCGGTGTAGTGAAGGTCGAAGAGTTGAACTCCTGGGCGGTAACCAAGGTTGGGAGGCCGTCAGCGACCATTAGTAGCGGCGGCATTCCCGCTGGGAGACTTTCAGGGGAGACAGCAATCGCTTGAACCTGTCCATCGCTGATTGAAAAGGCCTGCACCGACCCATCTTCAAAAACGGTCACCCAAATGCTGGCATCGTCTAACGGCGGGGCGGCTATCCATTTTGGCCAACCTTGCAGCGCTAGCTGTAGCGCAGATACCTCTGGGAGCCCGCCACGCCCAAGTACGTACCTGTTCCCGTCAGGCCGTTGATGAGTGTACCCGAAGCTGGTTTTCAGGGAGGTGGAGGCCGGGATGGAATCAGGCTCACCAGCTTGGTCGGGAACGATTGCCGGTACAGGTGTCTTGGTAACGCCTGGGATAGTTGGTGCGCCGCAACCCGCCGACGCGAATGCTAGAATCGCGATGACCAACCACCAGCTAAGTCGACGAATGTGTAGCAGACGATGCCTCAAGAAAGAACCGACTTGCTTTCCTACATCACCCTCAAGGCGAGGCTCTAGCGCGCTTTTGGAGAGGGTTATCCTGCGGAGTAAGCCAACTTGATTCCAGAGCTACGCAATTTCACTTGTTAGACCCATTTAATTGGGATAAACTGTACTACGATAGACATAATCCGCAAGTCTACGCGGCTTTGCGGGTACTGATTATCTATTAACTGCTGACCAGGAACCAACATGCCTTCAATCTTCGACAAACTCGGGCCTGTTCTAACTCGCTACAATGAGATCGAGGAATCGATGGGCCGCCCTGAAGTCGCCACCGATTTCGAGCAGGTACAGATTTTAGCCAAGGAACGCGCTTCGCTGGAAACCTTGGTGGATATAGCCAATCGCCATCAAAAACTGGTGGAAGAGCAGGAAGACTTGAACTCTCTGCTGCAAGACGGCAGCGACGCCGAGTTGACCCGCATGGCCAAGGAAGAGCTGGATGCCGCAGGACAGCAGCTTGACGAGTTGGAGGCCGAGTTAAAAATCGCGCTTCTACCCAAAGACCATAATGACGAGCGCGATGTCATCGTGGAGATTCGCTCCGGTGCTGGCGGGAACGAAGCCAGCCTCTTTGCCAGCGACCTCTACCGGGCCTACACCCGATACGCCCAGTTGCATAATTGGCAGGTGGATGTGATGGACTCCAGTCCGTCGGACCTGGGTGGCCTCAACAAAATCGTGTTTGAGATTCAAGGCAAGGGCGCTTTCAGCCGCCTGAAGTACGAACGCGGCGTCCATCGTGTCCAGCGAGTGCCTGATACCGAGGCCCAGGGCCGTATCCACACATCAACGGCCACGGTAGCGGTTCTGGCCCGAGCGGACGAAGTCGACGTCAAGATTAGCCCCGACGACCTTCGCATCGACATCTTTCACGCCGGTGGTCACGGTGGGCAGAACGTTAACAAAGTAGCTACTGCCGTGCGAATCGTTTACGAGCCTACTGGACTGACGGTGATATGTCAGGACGAGCGTTCCCAGTACAAAAACAAATCGAAGGCCATGGCCATGCTTAGGGCCAGGCTCTATGAAGCCGAGCAAGAGAAGATAGCTGCCGAGCGGAGCGAAACTCGTCGTTCCCAGGTTGGTCACGCAGACCGTTCCGAGAAGATTCGCACCTATAACTACCCACAGGATAGAATCACCGACCATCGTGTTGGAACCAGCTTCCACGGCATGCCTCGGATAATGGACGGTGAGCTGGACGATCTGATTGACGCGCTGGTCAGCTGGGAGCAGGAAAGCCAATTGGCCGAGAGCTTAGCCGGCTAGAAAGCTCCGCCGGTCCCGGATTTCCCTGGCACGCTGCGACTCCTGTCCCCGCCTCCCGCGGCCCCAATCTCGTTCATTAGGCTTTAACCTATGGCCACGATCAGAGAAATTTTACTGCAAACCCGTGAAAACCTGGAGGCCGTAGGCATCCCTGACGCTCGACTGGAGTCGGAGGTCATGGTGATGAACGTGATGCGCATGCCTCGCCAGGACCTCTTCGCGCATCAAGAAGACGGGGTAAACTTTCAGCAAGAGCAGGGCCTATCCCAGATCGTTGAGCGGAGGCTTAAGCGAGAGCCTTTGGCCTACATCCTAGCCTACAAAGAGTTCTACGGAGTCAATCTGCTGGTCAACTCCAATGTCCTCATCCCCCGGCCCGAGACCGAAACCATGGTGGAGCATGCCCTGTTCATGGCGTTGATGGGCATGGAAACCAGGGAGTTGGTGATTGCCGACGTGGGTACCGGGACTGGAGCGATAGCAATCAACCTTGCTATCCACCTACCTGCCGCCCGGATATATGCCCTGGACACCGAGGACGCGGTTCTGGACGTGGCCGCCCACAACATTCGTTCCCACAACGTGGCAGACCGGATCAAGCTGGCGAAAGGCGATTTGCTGGAGCCGTTGCCGGAACCGGTGGATCTGATTGTAGCCAACCTGCCCTACGTCCCGACCAGCCGCATCCCCACTCTCCAACCGGAGATTCAATGGGAGCCAAGCGCGGCCTTGGACGGTGGAAATGATGGCCTAGGCCTGATTCGCCGCCTGCTGTACCAAGCCCCGGACAAGCTATCGGAAAATGGAATCATCCTGCTGGAGATGGATCCGGAGCAATTCCCGGCCGTTGAAGAACTGGTCAAGCAACTTTTCCCGGAAGCTACCACCAGCGTGGAACAGGATCTTGCCCATATGGACCGGGTCTTCGTGATTAACCGGGCAGGGGAAGAGGGGTATTGATTCCAGTCCTACACTTCTGGATAGTCAAGCTGTAGGGGCACGGCTAGCCGTGCCCCTACGCGTTTCGAAGTGGGCGTTCTAAGGACCTATTCTTTCATGGCCCAAGGTTCGGACTGAATCAGATCCCGCTCAATTCCAGCGTCGAAACCTCGCCGCTTTCAAGGTCGGCTACCCGGATGGCGTGGTTGTTGGTGTCGGCGATGTACATCTTCCCGGCGGCTATGCTCAGTCCGCTGGGTTCGGAGAACAAAGCCTGATCTCCCGGCCCGTCCCGGTGACCCGCCTCCCCGGTACCCAGCATGGTGAAGCAGCTTCGGGTCACCGGCAACACCCGCTTAATCTTATGGTTGTAGGTGTCGGCCACGTATATTGTCCCTTCGTGATGAGCGACTCCGATGGGGTGCTGTAGCCGGATGCTGTGGTCCGCACCGTCCACGTCTCCGAACTCGAAGAGACCCAGGCCCACGATAGTGCGCAGCCTGCCGTTGGGAGGGAGATCGGACGACCGAACAGCACTGGTTTCGCTGTCGGCGAAATACAAACGGTTGCCGTCGGTCGTTATGCCGCTGGGCTGGGCCAGAGTGGCGCTGCCCAGCGGGCCGTCGTCCAAGGACTCCCGTCCGCTACCCGCATAGGGACCGACGATACTAGTGGAAAGATCCATCGACCATAGCTGGTGCATGCCGGCCATGGCGATGTACAAAGACCCATCATGGGACGCCAAGTCCCAGGGCGAGTTAAGATCGGTTTGGGCACCCGGACCGCTGCCTTCCCTCATGTGGCCCTGGTTCCCCGTCCCTGCGATAGTTTCTACTTGGCCCGCAATCAGGTCGACTTCCCTGATCGCGTGATTTTCTGCGTCGGCTACATACAACAGGTCTCCCACCAAAGCCATCCCCTGGGGATGATTAAAGGTTGCGGTGGAAAAGTTTCCATCGGTCATTCCAGGCTCTCCGGAGCCAACGACTCTCAACACCGTTCCGTCCAGCGTAGCGACAACGATTCGGTTGCGATTGGAATCGGAGATGTATAGACGGTTGGAGTCAGCGTCTGCCACCACTTTGCCAGGGAAAGACAAGGTTGACTGAGGTTGCGCGTCTTTGACGAATTCGACCGGTTTTCGATTCAGAAGGCCCAGGCCGTCGAACTCGGTCACCATCTGGCCAATCAAATCGTCGAACTGGTCGTAGGCCAACTCGCCTTCATGCTTGCCGATAACTTTGCCAAGAGGGTCGATAAACATCAGGGTCGGCCAAGCCCGGCAGGCGTACTGCTGCCAAACCTGGAAATCCACGTCGTTGACTACCGGGTGGCCTAACTCGTAACGTTGGACCGCCTTTTGCAGGTTGTCCTTAATCTTTTCGTTGGGGAACTTGGCCGAGTGGACCCCGACAACCATCAGTTCGTTGGCGTATTTCTGCTCCAGTTTCCGCAACTGCGGAAAGATGTGGACGCAGTTGATTCAACAGTAGGTCCAGAAATCGAGGATAACAATCTTCCCCGCCAGATCGGCCTTGGTGAGGGGGCGGTCAGTATTCACCCACTCTAGCCCGACGGGAAATTCCGGAGCATTAGTTTTTCCAGCGAAGGAAGATTCTGCCATTCGTTATCTCGCTTTGTTGGAGTTGGCAACACTCAGCGTTCAACCGTCAGCTATCCCGTTCGGCACCGAAGACTTGCGCGCGATTAATCGGCAGCGCACAAAATTAGCTGATAGCCTGCCGCTCGGTTACTCGAACGCTATCGTGGCGTAGCGCATGAAAATTGAGCCCACCGGCACTCCCAGGGGAGCATTGGCAACCAGAACGGCGATGACGTGGCTCGTTCCAGGCACCGCTTCGTTCTCGACGACAGCCCGCTTGCCAGTGTTATTGCCGGTGACCACGCCGCTCACCCGGTCAATCTCGCCGTCAATGTATATCTCGCCGTAGTTGTCCACGTTGGTCTCAAAAACCATTCGTTTTCCAGCAACGGAATCGCCTCGGACCCGGTCGGGCGTGGTGATGTGAAGGCGGTACCAGGCGAAAGTGAACCCCACCGATTTCCGATCCTGAAAGTCGGCGTCTTGATCCCACCATGAATCGTCGTAGTCTACGAGACGGGCCGGGCTGCCCAAGATCTCAGCTACCAGTCCCTGGTTGGGTTCGCCTGGCACCAAGCCCATAGCAATCTTCCACCCGGTTGTACCCAGAACCTGCAGGTCGTCCTTTTTCTCTAGATCTAGATTTACTCTAACCATAAAATGCTCTCCTTTAGAATTGGCTGTCAGCTTTTAGCCATCAGCTATCAGGGTCAACGGAATTTTCTTACTTCAAGTGAGTTGCGAAGAATTCCAGAGTGCGCGGCCATGACTCGGCTGCGGCGCCTTCGTGGTGGCGGTCCGGGTTGGTGAAGTCCATGAAGGCGTGGCCTGCTCCCGCGTATTCGAAGAACTGATGATCTTTGCCCAAGCGGGTCAGTTCAGTGTCCAGTTTCACCCGGTCATCGGGCGATGGGTTGCCGTCAGTTGCACCGAAGTGAAACATCATCGGGCAGTTGATGTTGCTAGTCAGGTCGAAGGGGGTCTGGGCAGAGTCGCCCCAAGGCAGCATGATGTGTCCGCCGTAGTAGGGGACGGTGGCCTTGAATGTCGGATTAACAGCAGCCATCAACCAGGCGATCCGGCCTCCCATGCAAAAACCGGTCATGCCGATGCGGTTGCTGTCCACGGCGGAGTTGCTTTCCAAGAAGCTGACCGCTGCGTTGCAGTCAGCGATGATGTCGGCGTCGCTGAGATAGTTCAACCGTTCGATTCTAGGACCGCTCATCTGTTCCTCCGTATATCGGTGAAACAGGTCCGGCACCACAGCCACGTATCCCTCGGCTGCGAGGCGGTCTGCCATGGCCTTGTCGAACTCGTCCAAGCCTCCGATGTGGAAAGCTATCACCACTGCGGGGAAGGGGCCGGACCCGCTGGGGACGCTGGCATACATGTCCATTTCGTGACCGCCAACGGTCAGCTTATCGGTAAAGGATGGCATCTTTGGTGTCCTCCCAAAATTATTCTTCTATCTGGTCTTGGTTCTGTGCGATGCAACAGACCCCCATCCCTTAGGCTGCGCTCAGGGCAGGCTCTAACCTTCCCCAATAAAGGGGGAGAGCTAGAGAGGGGGTCGTCCCGCTCGAAACATACCCGTTCGATTTATTGAAACAGGTCCGTCCCCTAAGCTATCGGCGCTCCCTTCAAGTGAGCCGCCAGGAACTGAAGTGTGCGAGGCCAGGCGATCTCCGCGCCGTCCCGGTGATAACGATCTCCGGTGTGGTCCGCGAAACCGTGGTCGGCGTCGGGATAGCTGAAGAACTGATGGGGTTTGCCTAGGCGGGTTAACTCGGCGTCTAGCTTGGCCATGTCGTCTTGGGATGGGTTGGCGTCGATCTCGCCGAAGTGAAACAGCATCGGGCAATTGATGTTGTCTGCAAGCTCTAACGGGGTTTGAACGCCGGCGCCTCTGGTCACCATGATGCTACCGCCGTAATAGGGTACCGTGGCTTTATAGTTGGTATTGGTGGCGGCGGCCAGCCAAGCGACTCGCCCTCCCATGCAGAAACCGACGATGCCGATATGGTCGTTGTCCACTGCCGAATGACCCAGCAAAAAGTCCATGGTGGCGTTGCAGTCGGCAACGACTTCAGGGTCGCTGAGGGTTGCGCCCCTCTTGTACGGATCGGTGAGGTTGGGATCAGTGATTCGGTGGAACAGTTCGGGAGCGATGGCGCAATAACCCTCGGCCGCCAGTTTATCGCACTGGTCTTGAATGAACTGATTAACGCCGCGGATGGTCTGAGCAAGGACCACTGCAGGGAAGGGGCCGGAGCCGCTGGGAACGCTGACGTAGGTCGGCATCTCTTGACCGTTTACTTGAAGGGTTTCCCAGAAAGATGGCATTGCGATTCGCCTCTAACAACGAGTTGATTTACGCTTGGTTACCGGTCCAGGGGATTCTAGCAGAAAAGCGGTTTGGCGGCACCAACCGGCGTCACGTCTTCCACTCCATCACTTCGCCCCAGGGCCGTGCCCAAAAGGCGTCTTGGTGCGTTCCCCATCGGAGCCAAGCGGCGGTAATCTCTTGGGATTCCTCCTGGGTTTGGGACATCCTAGGCCAGCCCTTCAGCCCTGATCGCAGCCAGTGTGGTCTCGAAGGCGGCCAGAGTCTGGTCGACATCCTGTTCCGTATGGGTGGCGGAAACCAGGAAAGAGTCTCGGCCCATTATGTCAACTCCCAGGTTTTGGAGGCCGCGCTTTAGGGCGGTTACAGTTGGCGAGGCAGTGACTTCCTTAATCTGGCTATGGGGCATGGTGCAAAGCTCCCGGTCGCAGCCGCAGTCGGCCATCACCACGTGAATCATTGAAGCGATACCGTGGGCGTGGCCGGCCATCTCCATCTTGCCGAATATGTCGTTCAAGCCGACCTTGAGCCGCGCGGCCATGGCGTCTGCCTGCTGGTTGATCGGCTGGCTGGCAATCATCTCCAGACAGGTTGCTCCAGCAACGGCAGATAGAGGGTTTCCATTGAAGGTTCCCGGATGGTAAACACGGTGGGTATTGTCCCATTCCGGATCTCCCCGGTGAGCAATCATGTCGATGATTTCCGCCTTGCCGCCGACAGCGCCTCCGGGCAATGCCCCGGCGACAATCTTGGCCAAGGTAGTAAGGTCAGGGTCGATGCCGTATCGCACTTGAGCGCCCCCGGAGGATGCGCGGAATCCGGTTACGACTTCGTCGAATATCAGTACTACGCCAAGCTGAGCGGTGAGTTCACGCAGTCCCTTCAGATAGTTGGGGGTGTCGAAGGGCAACTGACCGTAGTGGGCGCCGGTGGGTTCCAGAATCAGAGCGGCGACGTCGGAATCTTTGTTCAGGGCGTCTTCCACTGCGTTCAAGTCACCGGGAGGCACGATAATCATGCTCCCCCAACTAGCTGCGGGGATGCCCGGCGCAGCGCGATCGGAGCCAGCCATCGCGTAATCGTGCCACCCGTGGAAGTGGTCCTGTAGCTTGATGACTTTCTCTTTTCCGGTGTAAGCCCGGGCCAAGCGCATGGCCATCAATGTAGCTTCGGTGCCCGAGCTATGGAACCTGAGTTTCTCTATGGAAGGTATCAATACCTTGATGGCCCGCGCCCAACGGAGTTCTTCATCGGTGGAGGCGCCCAGATGAGTACCCCGCAGGATCTGCGCGGCAACAGCCTCGGCAATCTCCGGGCGAGAGTGGCCCAAGAGCAAAGCGCCGTGGCCGGATACATAGTCGATATACTCGTTGCCGTCCACGTCCCATTTCCGAGGGCCGATACCGTGGGTCATGAATAAGGGGAAGGGTAAGGCGTACCGGGTGTCGTGGGTTACGCCACCCGGAAAAAGGGTGGTGGATTCGTCATATCTGCTGGATGAGCCCGGATGCTTGGCGATGTAATCCTCAAGAATCGTAGCCATGAATCCTCCCTCCCGGTTATTACTGAATTAGTGGGCCTATCCGGCCGAATATGTACAGCCAGGCGGCAACCGAATGTAAGCTCCAGGTATTTTAGCGTGTTGGTGAGGCTTGCGCCATTGGCATCATGGTTCTGTCCCAACCTCCTGTGTCAATTGAGGAGGCTTCTTGGTGAGGAAGAAGCAGAGGCTAGCCACGGCAGCCAAACCGATGGCCGGGACAAGGGCCCGGTCGAAATTCCCATAATGATCGAAAGCCCAACCGGCGAACACCGGCGTCGCTACCAGAGCCCAGCTATGGGAGAAGGTGATTAGGCCTCGAAGGCTGGCGAATTTCTTCCTCCCGTAGTATTCGCCCAGAGCAGCCCAGACGATGATTCCGGCGCCGTCGCCCAAGCCTTCGAGCACCACGAAGAGAATCAATAGAACGAACCGGCCGTCGGTCCACGAACCGAAGAACAGGCAAGTGAATCCAACGGCTTCCAACGCCAGGGTAGAACCCAATATCCTCGACTTGGACCACTTGTCCCCCAGGTATCCCAGTACCAACCTGGACAAGAAGTTGATTCCGAACATGGCCCCCGTCAGATTGGCGGCTGTCTGCCGTCCGACGCCCTTGCTCTCCAGAATTGGGATGATGCTAACAAGAATGCCGATGGTCGCCATCTGGCGAAGGCCGGCTCCCAACATCAGCATCCAATAAGATCGAGTGTGAAGGGCTTCCTTGAAGGTGTAATCCCGTTCTTCCAGGTTCCTTGTCGTGCCGCCGGTTCTAGTGGTGATTACCGGCGGAGAGGTGTCACCATCGGGTAGTAGTCCGATGTCCTCGGGCCGGTTTTTGAAGAACGGTGTAAACGGTAATATGGCGATGATATATGCGCCGCCAGCTCCGAAGATGGCCCATCGCCAACTAAAGTTCAATATAACCAGCGACATGATGGGCACTAGGATCAGGCCACCCAACGACGAGATTGCCGCCAGCGTTGAGATGGCCAGGGAGCGGCGGCGGCGGAACCACTGATTAAGGCCGGCGAATAAGGCGTGCTGGAAGGCGATGCTGTTCCCCAAGGAAATCATTCCCAGGTAGACCAGAGCGAAGGTGAGGTAACTGTGGACGAACCCGGCGAAGACGAAGTAGCCGATGGCGGCCAAGATGATGCCGGGGACCAGCAGTGCCCGGTTGCCGAATCGGTCGATAGCCCAGCCGGCCATCGGACCCTCCAGCCCGCCTTCTGCTCTTGCCACGGAGAAAACCAAGTTGGTTTGGGCCTGGCTCAATCCCAGGGAATCTCTAACCGCCGGGACGAACACCGTGAAGCCACGGAAGAAGATACCGCTGGCGAAAAAAGTCATGGCCGAGCAGACAAAGACCATCCACCAGCCGTAGTAGATCTTGGTAGTCTTGGTTGTTGAGTCCTGGGATGTGGATGCCATTGAATCCTGCTGAGATAAATCGCCGACGCAAACGCCGGTCGCAAAGGTTGCTGCGAAACGTCTTCCAGCATAACGGGAACCCATCGTCCTCGCAACGATATCCGCCGCCTGTCGCTGACCCGTGGTAGCTGCCTAATGCGGTTCGCCGGGGTACAATAAAGACCACGTAACGTTTCACCAAGCGAGTTCGCCGGTTGGAAACGACTGACCATACCAAGCAACCCGCCACGGTCCAGACTGCCCCCGGGCAGTTTGGCGAGCTATCGATGCGTCACGTTCTCCACGCCGACCTGGACGCCTTCTACGCCGCTGTTGAGGTTCTGGACAACCCAGACCTGGCCGGAAAGGCGGTGATGGTTGGAGGCGATCCGGAGAACCGGGGGGTCGTCGCCACGGCGTCGTACGAGGCCAGGGCGTTCGGCGTCCACTCGGCCATGCCCATGCGGACAGCGGTTCGTCTGTGCCCTCACGGCATAATCGTCCACCCGCGATTCGACCGTTATCGCCAGTTATCCCGCGCTGTGATGGACGTCTTCCATGAATTCACCGAACTGGTGGAGCCTCTATCCTTAGACGAGGCCTATCTGGATATCACCGAGTTAGTGGATGCTGGGCGGCTGCCTCTCGCCGTTGCTCTGGAACTGAAAAGCAGAGTCCATGAAAACACCGGCCTTACTCTGTCGGTGGGCGCCGGCACCAGCAAATCAGTGGCCAAGATTGCCTCCGACCTGCATAAGCCCGATTGCCTGATTGTCGTTGCGCCCGGCGAAGAAAGGGAATTCCTGGCGCCATTGGCTGTGGGAAAACTGTGGGGTATCGGACCCAAAACCGGCCAGCGGCTGAAGGCCGACGGGATAGAAACCATCGGCGATCTGGCGGCCCAGTCTACGGGCTGGTTCCAACGAAGGTTCGGTAAGCGGGCCCTGGATGTTAGAGCGAAAGCATTGGGAGAGGACCGGGAGCAGGTACATACTGAGCGAGAATCCAAGTCGGTCAGCGCCGAATCTACATTCGCCACGGACCTCAGTGGTGAAGACAACCTCTATCCTCAATTGACTCGTTTGGCTGGCCGGGTGGCCCAACATCTGGAAGGAAAACAACTGAAGGGCAAGACGGTAACGGTAAAAGCGCGACTGGCTGATTTCACCACCTTCACCCGGCAGACCACCCTGCCCTACCCCACCGGTTCCGGCGATGTCATTTTAGAAACGGCGTGGCGTCTGTTCTCCAGGGAACTTACGCCGGAACGTTCATTCCGACTGCTGGGCGTCGGCGTTTCCGGGTTCACTGAAGAGGAAGAGTTTCAGTTGCCGCTATTTGGGGAAGAGTTGATGGCAGAGGGTAGTATCTCGGCTCAGTAGATCAGGGCCCTACCGGAACAGGTCTTTTTCCGGAGAGCGAAGCAACATCGAGAGGCTGGCATCTTCCATGGGCTCGTAGGGATATCCCCTGATTATGGACACCGGGACGTTGTCCACTTTGCCGGTAACCAGTTCGGCCATGGCGGCCAACTCGTCGGCGACGCAAATCACGGTGGTGTACATCATATTGCCATGAGAATCTTCCTGACCGACGTAGCTCACGCAGGGATTAAATCCGGCAAGCCCGATGGCCACATTCACCGCCGCCGCTCGCCAAGGCCGGCCGAAGGTGTCGGAAATAATCACCGCTACGTCTACGCCCATCCGGCTCTTCACGGCGTCACGGACCCGCCGGGCTGAGGCGTCGGGGTCCACGGGCAGCAAGGCTATCGTGTTAGATCCCGGAATGTTGGAGGCGTCGATTCCGGCGTTGGCGCACTGGAAACCGTGATGGGTTTCGCTGATGATGACGCCCCGGTCCATCCGCACGATACGAGCGCTCTCCCGTAGAATCATCTCGGTGTGCCTAGGGTCACGGCGATGGCCTTCGGTGATGCGAATGGCCAATTCCGACGGCTCGATGCCTTCTAGAGTTATGACACGGCCCTCGGTCTTGGAAATAACTTTCTGGGTGACAACGACTATGTCACCGGCCTCTACCGGTGTGCCTTGCGCGTCAGCAGCGTCCATCATCTGGGTCGATATGTCGTCTCCCGGCTGGACCTCTGGCATCCCCTCGACGCCGATAACGCGGATCTCCGGTGGCATGGCTATCACCTCGACTGAGTTGTAACCCAGTATAGACCGCTGCCAACACCTGTGCCACGCCGTGAATCTTCGATACGCCAAATGGCCCGGTCCCGGCCTGCGGTGGTATCATTACACCATCCAGTAAACAAGGACGTGAATGGTGACTGCATCGTCATCTGAATATAGGAAGCGAGTCTATACCAAGTTCGGCGACATGGGCGAAACCAGCCTGCTGTACGGTGGGCGAGTTTCCAAAAACAACCCTCATTCCGAGGCCTACGGAATCACCGACGAGGCAGTCTCCGCGATGGGACTGGCCCGCGCTTTGACCGAGGATCAGCGAGTCAAGGATACTTTGCGGGACCTGCAACGCGAGTTATTCACTATCGCCGCAGAGTTGGCTACCGATCCGGAAAAATACGAACTGTACCAGGAACACTTCTCTCCGGTTACCGTTGAGATGGTGGAGAACCTGGAGAATATAATCGATTCTTTGGAGCAGGGCGTGGAGATGCCAAAAGTGTTCATCTTGCCCGGTGGGTCTCCAGCATCGGCCGGCATCGACATGGCTAGGTGCATCATCCGGACATCCGAGCGCAGAGTCGTGGCGTTGAGGGAAGCGGGTCTGTTAACCAACGACCTAATCATCGCCTACCTTAACCGCCTGGGCGACCTGTTGTTCGTACTGGCCCGATATGAAGACCGGGAACTGCCTTTGGAAAGGGCTACCGGAGATCGCAGCTAACCAACATGTCCGATTCCATAAAACTGGTCGTCATCGACTACGAATCCGGAAACCTGCGAAGCGTGGCCAAAGCCTTAGAATCCATAGGGGTTTCTCCTATAGTGACCGGCGATGCCAGCCAGATCGCCTCGGCAGATGCCGTAGTGTTGCCGGGGGTTGGCTCCGGTCCGGCGGCGATGGACGCGTTGCGGCAGCGGAACTTGGTGGAACCCATTCGAGAATGTGTGGCTTCAGGACGTCCGTTTCTTGGCGTTTGCCTGGGACTACAGCTCTTGCTCGATCGGACCGAAGAGGGCGGAGCTGACTGCCTGGGAAGCGTCGCCGGACGGGTTAGGCGGCTTCCCGACGGACTGAAAGTGCCTCACATGGGCTGGAACAGCGTGAGATTCAAGCGGGAGCATCCGGTGTTTAAGGGAATTCCCCAGGACAGCCATTTCTACTTTGTGCACAGCTACTACGCCGCTCCCGATGATGAAACATGGGTGGCCGGAACCACCGATTATGGTGTCTCGTTCTGTAGTATCTATGCCAAAGACAATGTAGTCGCCACCCAATTCCACCCGGAGAAAAGCGGCCGTATGGGACTGAGAATCTACCAGAATTTTGTTACTTTGGCGGGTCAGCCCGCTGCGGCGCGTTCCCAGCAGTTGAGCGCTTAAATCCCCCTAGCCCCCTTTATTAAAGGGGCTAGTCCAATCTGCGATTGTTAGCGGTTTAATGGAAGTAATCCCAGCTATCGACCTGAGATTGGGACTTTGTGTCCGCTTGTTTCAGGGCGACTATCAACAAGAGACAGTCTTTTCCGACGAACCGGTGTCCGTCGCTCTGGCGTGGCAAGAGCAGGGCGCTCCCCGGCTGCACCTGGTAGACCTGGATGGCGCAGCAGGCGGCGTCCCCGTCAACCTGGAAGTAATCACCTCCATCATCCACAACCTGACCATTCCGGTTCAGATCGGAGGTGGTATCCGGGATCTTGCAACGGCTGAATCCTTGCTGTCCGCCGGTGCCGACCGGGTTGTTATCGGGACGGCGGCGGTGGAGAACCCCTCCTTGGTGGAAGACCTGTGCCAAAAGCATGGCAGTCAGCGGGTGGTGATTGCGGTTGACGCCAAGGACGGCCTGGTGGCTATCAAGGGTTGGCTGGAATCGACTGAAGTTAAGGCTCAAGACTTGGTTGAGCAAATGGCATTGCTTGGGGTGCGGCGGATACTGTACACCGATATCTCACGGGACGGCACGCTGACAGAGCCAAACTTTGAGGCGAACGCTGACTTGGTTAGGACTACCGACATGGCAGTCTTGGCTTCAGGTGGGATAGCGACGCTGGACCATGTTCGACGCTTGGTGGATACGGGGGCCGAGGGAGCCATCCTGGGGCGCGCTCTTTACACCGAGGCGTTCAGTTTGCGGGAAGCGATTGCTGTTGCTGAGTAGGAGGGGCGCACGGCCGTGCGCCACTACGGTGCCTGATCGGACGCGGTAGCGTCGGCTTCTGCATCCCGGTTGGCGAATCTTGCTGCCAGCCGCTCTTCCGCCTTGGGCAGCCAATCTTCCCGGAACACTTCCATCAAGATGAAATCGTGGGACATGCGGCGCACCGGTCTGACTTGGGCAAAGCCGCATTTTTCGAAGCATCTTTGGGCCCGCTTGTTCCACTCCAGGGTATGTAGATAGACGCGAGTCAGGTTAATCTCGTTGAAACAATACTCCAGCAGAGTGGTCACGGCGTCATAGCCGTAGGCATTGCTCCAGTAATCCCGGTCGCCAATCACGATTCCCAACTCGGCGTGCTTGTTAACGCTGTCCAAGTCGTAGTACATGCAGTTGCCGATAAACTTGCCTTCCAGGGTTGTGGTGGCGAAGTGATGGGATCCGGGCGTGGGGTATCGCAACTGGTCTTGGGCCAGCTTCAGGAACCGGTCATAGCTCATCGTGAGAGGAAAAGCCGCATCCAGACTGGCCAGCTCAGGGTCTGAGCGCCATATGTAGTCCTGTTCGGCGTCCTCGATTATTTTGTCCCGCAGAATGATGCGGGCTCCTTGTAATTCAACCATGTCTAAGCCGTTCCGATGCGCTGGTTTATCATCTCATTGGCCTGCCGCATCACTGCTGTTTCATTGGGATAAATCAGAATCTTCAAAGCCTCATCTATCGGGAACCATCGGACAACGTCGAACTCCGGGTCATGCAACTCGGTGCCCCCGCCTACCGGTACCATCAAGTAGAAGTGTACCGTTTTGTGATAGCGGACGGCATTGTCGCGGTCAGCGAACCAGTAGGTGATGCTTGAGATTGGCTCCTGCATCTGGACTTCCAGTCCGGTCTCTTCCCGCACTTCCCGAAGTGCCGTTTCCTCCATGGTTTCACCAGCATCGGGAGTGCCTTTGGCCAGACTCCAGCGGGCGTCCTCTGTCAAATCCGTGGCTTCGGCTTCTACTTTCGTTGTTTGTCCCGCATTGGATGTGATCCAGTGTCCACACAATACTGTTTCAACACGTCCCTCTCGCTGCCGGTACACCACACCCCCGGCTGACACCAAGGTCTCCACCCGAGTCTTGGATTTTTTCACCATTGATTCTTCATCTCGATATTCACATCTCCGGCATCGGCCGCCAGGTATGCCAAGCCACCGGGATGTCTGATTTGTACCTGATTATTGAAAGTGATTAACTAGAAACCGCCGCCGATAGCCGGTACGAAGTGGACCTCGCTGGTCTCGGTGACCTTTTCCAGCAGTCCCATGCGGGCAACTTCGCCATCGACCGCCACCGCCAGGTTAGGCCTGATGCGGTCATCCTCGACGAGTTTGTCCTTGATTCCTGGAAACGATTGCTCCAACTTCTCGATGACCTGGCGAAGGTTCGCCGCATCGCAATCCAACTGTTTGACCCCACCGGTCAAAGGTTGCAGCATCGTAGGTATGAACACCGTTGCCAAGTGGTTAGTTCCTCAAATCAGCCGTTAGCAATCAGCTTTCAGCCATCAGTATTTACCGGAATTCCAGGGAGCGTTCAGCCCCCGTTCTTGTCCCACAATGCTTCGAGCACTTTGCCCGGAGTGATGGGTAAGCTTTGCATCCGCACTCCGGTAGCCCGGTAAACCGCGTTAGCGACCGCCGGCAGGGGCGGGACTATGGGGGATTCGCCGACACCGCGGACTCCATAAGGATGGCCGGGATTGGCGACTTCCACAATCACCGTATCAATCATGGGTAGATCCAGGCTGATGGGCATACGGTAGTCTAGGAAGCTGGAATTGGACATCTGACCCTGGTCATTGAAGAAATACTCTTCGTTCAAGGCCCATCCGATGCCCTGTACCGCGCCTCCCTGCATCTGACCTTCCACATAGCTGGGATGAACCGCTTTCCCGCAGTCTTGGAGCGCAGTGTAACGTACAACGTCCACCTTACCTGTTTCCTGATCCACCTCCACGTCCACAACGTGGAAAGCGAAGGAGTTGCCCTCGCCTGAGGGGTCGATGTTGCACTGGGCGGTGATGGAGCCGCCGGTGGTCAACGATCGTTGGGCCAACTCTTTAAAAGTCATCTTTAATTCCGAGTCTGCCTTGTGCTGAATCACCCCATCAACGTACTCCACGTCCGCTACCGGCGCTTCCCAGATCGCCGCAGCCCGCTCCACCATGCGTTGTTTTATATCTTGTGAAGCGTTGATGGCAGCCAAACCAGTGGCGAAGGTAGTCCGGCTTCCCCCAGTTATGAAGGTATAACCGATGGAGTCGGTGTCGGCCACCGATGGTTTGATGTCTTCATAAGCGATGCCCAGCACCTCAGCGGTCTGCTGGGCGATGGATGCCCTTGTGCCGCAAAGGTCCACTGACCCCGTGACCACGCCGACGGTGCCGTCAGGGTTGACCGTAACGTTGCAACTGGAAACGAACCCACGGTTGAACCAGAAACCGCTGGCTACACCTCGGCCTCGAAGCTTCCCGTTGGGTTGGGCGTCAACCGGTGTTTGGTAATGATCGTGGCTCCGGGCGGCTTCCAGACACTCAACCAGCCCGATGCGCCGGTAGACCGGACCTTCGATCCGCCGGGTGCCCTCTTTGGAGGCGTTCGTCAACCGGAATTCAATGGGGTCGATTCTAAGCTTCTCGCAGAGTTCGTCCACCACGGACTCGACAGCGAAGGCTGCCTGAGGAGAACCGGGAGCACGGTAGGCTGCGGTTTTTGGTTTATTCACGACAACGTCGTAGGAGTCGATCAAACCATTGGGGTAGTCATAGCAGGCGAAAGCGCACATAGCCGCCGATGCGGCTGGTGAACCGGGAAAGCCCCCGGCGTCCAAGGCCAATTCGGCCTGGCAGGCGGTAATCTTGCCGTCTTTGGTGGCGCCGATCTTTACCTTCATCCACGACCCGGCAGCCGGTCCGGAGGCTTCGAACACCTCAACCCGGTTCATGACTACCTTCACCGGTTGCCCGCTCTTCTTGGACAACAGGGCGGCTAAAGGTTCGTTGTAGATGGGTATCTTGCCACCAAAGCCGCCACCCATTTCCATGGGAGTGACTTTGATTTTGGACACGGGATGCCGCAGGACGTCGGCCAGAGCGGCCCGAACGGTGAATGCTCCTTGAGTGCTGCACCACACGTCCAACTGACCGTCGGCGTTCCAGAAAGCAGTACCATTCTGGGGCTCGATGTAACCCTGGTGCACCGAAGCGGTCTGGAACTCGCGCTCCACCACCACGTCGGCGTCGGCGAACCCTTGTTGAACGTCGCCTATCTCGAAGCGGGAATGAGCTGCCACGTTGCTGGCGGTCTTTGCAGTCTCTCCCAGAGAGGAAGTAAAGAGGTCGTCATGAAGCAGAGTAGCGCCGTCCTTCATAGCATCAAGGACGGAAATGACTACCGGCAACTCCTCATACTCTACTTTGATGAGCTTGGCCGCTTCTTCGGCCACATGGAGGTTGGCGGCGGCAACCGCAGCCACGGCATGACCTTTGAACAGGACTTTGCCGCTGGCCAATATGTGGTTGCTGGCAAATTTCAAGGCCTGGTAACCGGCGCCCAACTCCTCTTTGGTTAGTGAAGCGTAGGGTAGGTCTTGGGCCGTGATAACGGCCCGTACGCCGGGATAAGCCTCGGCCTCACTGGTATCGATGGATTTTATCCGGGCATGTGCATAGGGGCTGCGCAAGACTTTCCCATGCAACAGCCCCCTTAGGGTTATGTCCGGTCCGTATTGGGCTCGTCCAGTGACTTTGTCCACCCCATCGGGACGGACGGGTCTTTTACCTACGTGGGTATACTCAATTTCGGACAGAACTATGTTGGCGACCAAAGGTCCACCGCCTTATTTCATCTTTTGTCCAGCATCCAACACCGCACGTACGATTTTGTCATATCCCGTGCAGCGGCAGAGATTACCCGCCAGCCAATGGCGGACTCGGCCTTCGTCGGCATCTACTTCCCCGTCCAAAAGCCCCTTGGAGGCCATGATGAACCCGGGAGTGCAGATGCCGCACTGTAGGGCGGCATTTTCCAGGAATGCTGTTTGAATCGGATGAAGCCCGTCGGCGGTAGCCAGGCCTTCGATGGTAGTCACTTCTCTGCCTTGGACTTCGACGCCCAATACGAGGCAGGAGTTGATTATTCGACCGTCGAATATCACGGTGCAAGCACCGCAGTTGCCGTCGTTACAGCCTTCCTTGGTGCCGGTCATGCCCAGGATGTCCCGAAGGACTTCCAACAAGCTCTGGCGCGGCTCACAAAGAAAATTTACTTCTTCACCGTTGATGGTTGTTTGTACATGGGTAGGTCCGGGCATTTTTATCCCCCTCTGGCTCGTTGTACGGCGTTATTCAGAGTTCGGCGGGTCAAGACGCCCACCAGGTGATTCCGTTGTCTGATGGTTCCGCGCATATCGCTGATTGGTGTCGCAGCGGCGGTAGCTTTCTCCGAGGCTTCCTGAATGGCTGCCTCCGATACCGGCTTGCCTGCCAAACTGTCAGCGGCTTCCTTGGCGAATACGGGAATCGGGGCTACCGATGCCAGGGATATGCGGGCTGAGACGAAATTCTGGCCCGAAGCGTCCAGCACTACCGAACTGCCTACTCCCGCGACTGCGATGTCCATCTCGTTACGAGGTATGAACCGCAGATAGCTAGCTCCGGAGTGGGCCTGGGGCGCCGGAATGTGGACGGACACCAATATCTCACCGGTCTCCAAGACATTTCGTCCGGGTCCGGTGCAGAAGTCTTCCGTCGCAACCTCGCGAGTTCCATTGGGTCCGGCGATGTGGCATACGCCACCTAGAACTATGACTGCGGGTATCGAGTCGCCGCTAGGCGCGGCGTTACAGATGTTCCCGCCTACGGTGGCCCTTCCCTGGATCTGGATGCCGCCGATCAAAGTGGCGGAGTCCATCAAGCCGGGATAAGCCGCAGAGATGGTGGCATCTGCATACAATCTGTAGCAGGGTACCGCTGCGCCCAAAACCAAACCGTTTTGCGCGGAGTAAGACATCTCGTTCAATTCCGGAATCTGTTTCCCGTCCACAACCAGGTCGAGGCTACGACGCCCTCCCCTTAGTTGGACTATTAAATCGGTACCACCGGCCATGATCCTGGCGCGGTCCCCTTTCGAGGCCAGTAACTCAACAGCCTCACTTATTGTTTTCGGTGTTGCAAAATCAATCCATTCCAATTTGCCACCTCCTAGCGGGGATTATAGCATCACATAAGCGGGGTTGCACCCAGGCGTTATCACTAATGTTTCAGGAACGGTCAGCCAGCCACCGCCGTCTTCTTCTGCTCCACCCTGTCCAGTACTGGCGGAGCGGGCCGGGTGGCGAGGAGAAACAGAAAGGCGCTGATGATGTAAAGGGGTATGAAGGTAACGAATACTTCATCGTAACTTCCGGTATTGTCTCTGACCCGGCCTGCATAGATGGGCGAGACAAATAGTCCTACGTTGTGGAACATGCTCATGAATCCCATCAGGCTGGCAAATCTACTTCGGCCGAAATAGTCTCCCAACATGATCCAGTTCGCCGAACTGACGCCCTCAACGACGGCGAAGGCCACCACGAACACAATGGCACTGATGATCCCATCTTGAACGCGCAGAACCAACAAGGCCACCGCTCCGGCGTTCATACCTACGAAAAGAATCAGGCGGGGAGAAAACTTTCCTCCGGCAACGCCCATGACGAACCGTAAGGGTATGGCAAGGAAAAACATCGCCGACACATAGAAGGACGCGCTCTGGCTCGTCATGCCTTCTAGAGCCAGTATCGGAAAGATATGGATGATGATGGCATTGGTAGCGGACACCCGGGAGACGACTCCGAAGAGCATGAACCAATAGGTACGGGTCCTTAGAGCCTGGCGCACTGTGAATTCGACCGCACCCGGCGCTTCCCTCGATCTTTCCGCACTCCCTGGCCGGTCCGATGGAGTGGCATCTCCGTCAGGGCGTAGACCCATGTCCTCGGGTTTGCTTCTGATTATCAGGCCAACCGGTATGGTCATCAGGAATATCGCCACACCCGCGACGCGTAGTGTTTCCCGCCAACCCAGGTGGCTTATGCCAAAACTTAGCAAGGGCACGACAATGGCTCCGCCGCCGGCGAAGGAGGTCATCAACGTGGACATGGCCAGTGCCTTACGGCGGATGAACCACTGGTTCACGGTTGCCATGAGCGTTTGACCCAATCCCGCAGTCTTGCCGATGGAAACAACGCCGACGAATATGGCGACCAACTGGATATAAGAATTGGCAAAGGAAAGTAGAATCAGGCCGATCCCGGCGGTCAAGCCTCCGAACACCAGCAAGGGACGGGAGCCGAACTTGTCCACCAGCCAACCCACCACCGGGCTGCCCATACCGCCTTCAGCCCTAGCTAAGCTGAATACCAGGGACATCTGGGCATAGCCGATGTTAAGTTGGGCGCGGATAGGTTCGAAGAATATAGGGAAGCCGCTGGATATTGTCCCGTTGCCGAACATCCCCTGCAGGGCGGCGACAGCGACTACATACCAGCCATAAAAAGGGCGGTCTCGCCGCCCGGAAACGCTTGAACGATCGCCAGTACTCATTCAATCTCATGTTATCCCCAGTCCGTTGGGTGGTCAATAATTGATTGGATTACCTAGGCCGCCAATACCGAGTGAACATCTTGCAAGCAGACGTTATGTGAATCTGTGACGTACAATTGGTCTCCGGTAGAACGTGCCTAAGCTTGCCGCTCAATGCTTAGCATGCCCGATCTGCTGACACCCAGTCAGTCAAAAAGTAGCGACTGATACACGAAGGAAATGATGACCACTGGTGGGCAATGGCACATAAAGGGCAGCCTCCTCGCCGGATGTAACTGTGATTGGGGCTGCCCCTGCAATTTCAATGCGCCGCCCACCTACGGGAATTGCGAGGGTCCCTACGTCTGGTACATCGATGAGGGCCGGTTGGGTGATGTGTCCCTCGATGGGTTCTGGGTCTGCATCGCCCAAGCTTTTCCCGGAGCGTTCCACGAGGGCCAAGGAACTTGCCAGTTCATAATCGACGCCAGGGCGGATGACCGTCAGCGGGAAGCCCTTCTGACGTTATTGAACGGAGACGTGGGAGGGGTGTTCGAGATTTTCGCCAAAATCACCGACACCTTCTTGGAACCCATATACGGAAACTTTGAAGGCGAGATCAAGGGCCTGGACAGTTGGGTAGCGGTTCCTGGATACCTAGAGCTACGGCCGAGCCCTATCAAGAACCCGGTGACCGGCGATGTGGAAGAAGTGAAGCTGGTGAAGCCCACTGGAATCACATCCTTCGAGTCGGATACGGGCACATCCCTAGTTTGCCGGTACACCGGTGGGATCCAGCATGACCATCCGGACAAGTACGCTGAGTTTGCTCCCTTCGAATACAGCAGGTCTTAACCACCAAAGGCCCCTCGTGCGTTTGCGCCATCGCCTATTCGCGGGTACAATCTAGACTCCTAGGCTCAATAGCTCAATTTGCTCCCCTATGCGACTCCATTTGTTGGACCAACTATTCGGACTTTGCCGGTCTACCATTACACAAC